>JANNHP010000266.1:0-2153 GCA_031404455.1 Planctomycetia bacterium
CCTCCGGGTCGAAGACGGCGTCGAGCTTGTTCAGGTCCTCGGCGAGGAGCGCCTGCGCGAAGCGGACGAACACGGTCTTGCCGTCGCGCTCGGCTGCGGGGAGTTCCGCGAGCGCCGCGACCGGGTCGGGACGCCCGCCGACCTTGTCCAGCTCGGCGAGCAGGTGCGTGCCGTCGAGGGTTCCCTGGGGCACCTTCAGGTCGCGGTCGAGGAAGCGGACCTTCCCCTGCTTGTCGATGACGAACACGCTGCGCGCCGCGTACCCGCCCTTCGATCCCGGCACCGCGACGCCGTACGCCTTCGCGACCGCGAGATCCGGATCCGAGAGCAGCCTGAACCGGGCGCCGATGGTCTTCGCGAACTGCGCGTGCTTCTCGACGGTGTCGACGCTGATGGCGAGCAGCACGAAGTCGCGGTCCTGGACCTTCTTCAGTTCCTTCTCGAAGCACTTCATCTGCGTGGTGCAGCCGCCGGAGAAGTCCGACGGGTAGAACGCGAGGAGGACGTTCTTCTTCGCGGCGAAGGCACTGAGCTTCACCTCCTGCCCGTCCTGGTCCTTCAGCGTGAAGTCGGGGGCCGCGTCGCCCGCAGTCACCTCGGCGAGGGCGGGTGCCGCGAAGGCGGCGAGAACGAGGGCGGCGGTGAGGAGTCGCATCGTCGGGGTCTCCATCGGGGTAGTGCGAGAGCATATCCCGGCGATTGCGATGTGCTTCGCGCGAACGACCGGTAGCGTTGGCCCGCGATGACGAACATGAGACTCCGGGCCTCGTCCGCGCTCGCCGTGACGGCGCTGATCCTCCTCGCCGCCTGGGCCGGGCGGGCGACCGCCGCCGCCCCGAAGCCGTCCCTCGACGTGACCTTCGGCCCGATCCAGGTCGAGGGGGACTCGCGCGCGACGTTCTTCCTCGTGCTGCGCAACTCGGGCGGGGCGGATTCGAAGCTCGTCCTCGGCGACGAGATCGAGATCGTCTACGGGACGGGCGGCGGGACCGGCGACCTCCTCGCGGCGAACCAGCAGATGGCCGTGGACCTCCTCCCGGCGGGCGTGGCGCTCCAGCGGATCTTCGACGCCGACAACCACGAGACGGGCGTGCGCCTCGCGGTGGAGGGCGACGTGACGATCCCCGCGGGCGAATCGCAGGCCTTCCTGCTCGAGGGCGCCACGGCGCCGCCCGGTGCCGCGCGCGTCGGCGTTGCGACGCGGCTGTCGAAGGCGGCGGGGAAGGCCACGAAGTCGCTGGCGGTCGCGGTGGTGAAGACGCCGCCGGTCTCGGCCGTCGACTTCTACGGCGACGGCAGCGACGGCATTCTCGACGTCGCCGCGGACACCCAGCTCCAGCCGCTGCGCAACCACACCGACGTCCTCATCCGCGCCGGCGTCACGGTGACGGTGCCGTCGGGGACGACGATCCGCTGCCGCGGGAGCTTCGAGAATCGCGGGACGATCGTCGTCCTCCCCGGCTCTCCCGGAGGCGGCACGCCCTTCGCCACGCTCAGCCTCGGCGCCCAGCTCGAAGCGGCCGCGGCGACGGTCGAGCGCGGCGACTCGTTCGCTGCGCCGCACGTGCCCGCGGCGCTGAACCTGCAGCCCGTCGGCGGCGCGAAGGGCGGTGTCGGAATCGGCAACGCCGCGTACGCGCTGCCCCTCTCGCACTACCGTCACGGCGGCGGCGGCGGCTCCGGGACGCTCGGGTGCCTCGGGGGCGACGGCGGCGGACTCCTGCGCGTGATCGCGCGCGGCAGGGTCTCGAACGGCGGCACGATCCGGGCGAAGGGCGGTTCGCCGACCTTCAACCGCACTGGTCTCGTGGGAGGCGAGGGTGGCGGCGGCGGCGGGGGCGGCGGCGGAATCGTCATCCTGGCGTCGGGTACGAGCGTGGACAACTCGGCGCCCGCGAACGTCAACGGACCAGCGGCGCCGGGCACGGTCGACGTCGGCGGCGGCGCCGGCGGCACGGCCGACCCGAACGGCGGCGGCGGCGGGGGCGGCGGCGGCGGGCTCGTCGTGTTCTGCGCGCCGACGGTCCCCTCGAACGGGACGACGAACCTCTTCGGAGGCCTCTCGGCGTTCCAGCCAGCTCGTTCCAGGCAATGAGCCGATACTTTCCGGGCCAGACGTCTTTGATGGCGAAAGCGCCGGTGGAATCGATGTA
>JANNHP010000267.1:0-9384 GCA_031404455.1 Planctomycetia bacterium
CCTGCAACACGATCCCTCACGCATCGAACGAGATCGACGTGAGCGGCGCGTTGGCCGCGGCGGCTCGTGACGCATCGACCTGAACCACGCCGACGTCGGTAGGGTTGCGCCCCATGGAACGAGATCGCGTGGATCACTAGCGTGCCGCCGCGGGCGACCGGCCCGCGACAAGGAGGTGGATCATGCTGCTCAAGCGTTCGCTGACTCTCACGCCAGTCATGAGCACGAAGCACGACATCCTCCGCAGGGTCATCCTCGGTGCGGGACTCACGGTCGCCTTGGCGTTCGGGGGCGGCTGCTCGAAGGACAGCGGCTCAGACGGCATGAAGCCGATGAGCGACGCCGAACACCAGAAGATGCAGGGCAAGTGAATCGACCCGCGCCTGAGGCGCGTCGGAGTCCTCAACCGCCTAACTTCACGCGGGCAGTTCGCTGGTGTCGTCGTCTCCTGCCTGCTCTGGCCGCGGGAACACGATGCCGTGCTTGTCCATCCTGTAGAGCAGCGCCTGCCGCGTGATGTTGAGGGCGCGCGCGGCGTGCGTCCGGTTGCCCTTCGAGTGCCGAAGCGCAGACCGGATCCAGTGCGCCTCGATCTCCTCGAGGCTCACGCCGGCTGCGGGGAACTCGGCGTCGACCGGCGGCGGGGCGCGCTCCGGCTCTCGGATGCGGGCGGGCAGATCGGACATGTGGATGACGTCGCTGCGCGATCCCATCACGACGACCTGTTCCATCGCGTTCTCGAGCTCGCGCACGTTGCCCGGCCAGCGGTAGTTCTGAAGCGCCAACGCGGTATCCGCATCGACTCGCACGTTGCGCCCGGCGAACTTCCGGAGGAACGTCTCGGCGAGGACGAGCACGTCGTCGCCGCGCTCCCGCAGCGGCGGCACGCGAAGCGGCACGACGGCGAGCCGGTAGTAGAGGTCGCGGCGGAAGTCCCCGTCGGTCACTGCCGCCTCGAGCTCCCGATTCGTCGCCGCTATGACTCGCACGTCCACAGGGATGGAGGTCTCCGAGCCGACGCGGGTCACGCGGCGCTCGGTCAGGACGCGCAGCAGCGACACTTGCGCGTGCAGCGGGATCTCGCCGATCTCGTCGAGGAAGATCGTTCCGCCGTGCGCCTGTTCGAAGCTGCCGCGGTGGACACGGTCGGCGCCGGTGAACGCGCCCCGCTCGTGTCCGAAGAGCTGCGACTCGACGAGGTCGTTGGGAATCGCGCCGCAGTTGACGGCGATGAACG
Source organism: Planctomycetia bacterium (assembly GCA_031404455.1). Taxonomy (GTDB): domain Bacteria; phylum Planctomycetota; class JAJSAM01; order JAJSAM01; family JAJVHW01; genus JANNHP01. The sequence continues at coordinate 1,238 of JANNHP010000267.1, forward strand.
GACCGTTCGAGCGCCGTCCCTGGAAGTGGAGGGCGCGCGCCACGAGCTCCTTGCCCGTGCCGCTCTCGCCCTGGAGGAGCACGATCGTGTCGACGTCGAGCAGGCGCTCCATCTGCCGGAAGAGCGCGGTCATCGGCCCGGACGTTCCGGCGATCTCCGCGAACCGCGATCGCTCGACGAGCGCGGACCGGAGCTGACGGTTCTCCGTCCGCAGTGCCGCAGCACCGAGCGTCTTGTCGATGACGACGAGCATCTCGTCCCACGAGACCGGCTTGAGGACGTAGTCGGCGACACCGGACTTCATGGACCGGACCGCATCGTTCACGGTCCCGTGACCCGTGACGACGACCACGGGGATCGAGGAGTCACGGCGCAGGATCTCCGCCGCGAGATCGTGGCCGGACATTCCCGGCATCCGGATGTCGGTGATCACGAGGTCCGGTGCGAACGACGTGAATGCGTCCAAGCCCGCCTGGCCGTCCGCGGCGAGGCGGACCTCGTACCCGGCCTCCTGCAGCCGGTACTCCGCGACGCGGCGCAGGCTGGCCTCATCATCGACGACGAGGATGCGGGCCCGGGGGCCCGTGGATGCGGAGGGAGGCGTGGCGGTCATGGACACGAGAAGGAGAGACGTCCGAAGTCTCTCCTACTTCTTCGCTGCGCGAACCTTCGCCAGGTACGGCTGCGGGTCCTTGCCGAACTTCTCGAGGCAGTCCGGGCAGCAGAACTGCACCTCCGTGACGTCGTACGTGTACGCGATCCGCTCGCCCATCGCGCCGAGGTCCTCGCCGCTGACGACGCACGTCTTCAACGGGTAGTCCGCCGAAGGCGTCGTCTCCTTCATCCCTGCCGGCGTCTTGTCGGCCGCCTTCGTCGCTTCGTGGGGGTGCGAAGCGTCGTGGACGTGCGGCTCCGGCTTCGCAGCCTCATTCGAACAGGCGGCCGCGAGCAACGCGACGCCAACGATCAACGGGATGTGCTTCATGGTCGAGATGCCCTCCTCGGATGGGGTTCGCCCGTGCGCCGGGCGACACCAACCGCTTCGCAGGAGACGTGCCAGTCCTGCGGGCGTGGACTCGGAAGCTGAGAGTGAGGCTCCACGGTGCGGGTGGTGTCCACGTTGCGACAGGCTCGGCGACGCCGCAGCGGGGCGGAGGGCCTGGGCGGGGCGCCTGTGGTCCCGCTGTACGAAAACGGACAGGCAGACACGCCATCTGCTCGTTTGCAGACACCTCGGTCGATCGGCCTGGCGGCGGGACTCGACTGCACGGCGATCGCGTTGATGGTGTAGCCAGCGGACCGCAAGGGCCGATCCATGTTCCTTCAACTGCGGTCTCGGACGTCGCCGGCCACGACGTCGTCGGCGTGGAATGACCCTTGCTGAGACCTCGTTCACTTCGGAGGCCAGGATGACTTCGATCCGGTTGGTGATCTGCGCTGGGCTGTCCCTGCTGCTCGCCGCCTGCGCAACGGGCACGGTCGTCTTCGCCCCCGGACCGGATGAGCATCCCGCCGAAGCGACCGCGCGTGTGCCGGCGTTCCGACCGGCTCCCGACCCACTCTTCGCGGAGGGGGCACCGAACCCGCAGCCCGAGTCCGCGATGCCGACGATGGAGCACGGCGGACACTCGCCGGCGAAGGGCGACGGCGACGCGAAGGGTGCGCACGAGGGTCACGGGTCGCCGACGTCCGGGAAGGCAGGAGAAGACCCTCACGCGAAACACGGCGGGGGTGAGACCACCGAGAAGTCCGGGGAGCATCACGGTGACGCCGAGCCGACGTCGCACGAGCAGGGCGCGCCGTCTGGCGACGGGACCGCCGCCTTTGATCGACTCGTACGGGAGTACCTGACTCTCGTTCAAGCGCTCGCGAAGGACGACTTCGAGAGCGCGACGGCGGCGCTCGAACACGCGCGGTCAGCCGTCGAGGTCCTCTCGAGGTCGGCGCAGGGCGACGTCGCGATGGCGGTGAAACGCGTCGTGAACTCCCTTTCCCGCGACCCGAAGGCCATCGAGGACGTGCGCAAGGATCTGAAGCCTCTCTCGGAGGCGATGGCAGACCTCGTCCGCCTCGCGCCTCCGACGCGCGACGCGGCACCGCAACTGCGGAAGATCTACTGTCCGATGGCCGACGCCTCCTGGCTGCAGGTCGACGCCGACGTCGCGAACCCGTACTTCGGCGCCAAGATGCCGCGCTGCGGCCGCGTGACCGAGACGATCGAGACACGTCCCGCCCCCGAGAGGAAGTGATCGCCGTGCTCACGCGCGCGGCGTTCATCGCCTTGGTTCTTGCCACATCGGCGTGCGCCAGTACGGCCGGCGACGCCGGGTTCGATGACGTGCGCGGCGACGTGCGCGGCCGGATCGGGAAGCACGTCGTGTGGAACGCGGGCAACGCACAGGACGCGGAAGCTGCGAAGGCCGTCGATGAACTGCTCGCGAAGCCGCTCACCGCTGATGCCGCCGTCCAGGTCGCGCTGCTGGAAAACCGGCTGTTGCAGGCGAAGTACGCGGAACTCGGGGTCGCGCAGGCGGAACTCGTTCAGGCGGGGCTCCTGTCGAACCCGGTCTTCGACGCGGCGCTGCGGTTTCCCGCGGGCGGAGGCAAGCCGGAGATCGACGCGAGCGTGGTGACCGACTTCCTCAAGATCCTCTTCCTTCCGTTGCGAGTACGTGTCGCACGAGCGGAGGTCGAGGCCGCGAAGCTCGCCGTGACCGGCGACGTCCTCGATCTCGCGGGCGAGACGCGCGCCGCCTACCTCGAACTCCAGGCCGACGTGCAGCTCGTCGAGATGTGGCAGCAGATCGTGCAGTCCACGGCGGCCTCCTACGAGGCGGCGAAGGCGCTGCGCGCCGCTGGCAACACCCGCGACATGGACCTGGACCGCGAGAGAGCGCTCCACGATCGGTCGCTGCTGCAGCTCGCGGACGCGCAGGTCGCGGCGACCGGCGCGCGCGAGCGGTTGAACGTCCTCATGGGGCTGTGGGGAGAGCGGACGTCATGGACGCTGTCCCCGCGTCTCCCCGCCATCCCGAAGGAGACGGTGGAGCTCGCGGACCTGGAATCGCGCGCCGTCGCTGCGAGTCTGGACCTCGCCCGGGCGCGCCGCGAGATCGAGGCGACCGCCTTCGGCCTCGGCGTGGCAGACGCGTCGCGGCTGTTCTCCGACGCGGCTACGGCCGGCGCCACTGCGGAGCGTGAGGAGGGAGAGTGGTCCGTCGGCCCGACGGTGTCGCTGCCCATCCCGCTCTTCGACCAGGGCCAGGGACGCGTCGCCGAAGCGCAGGCCCGGCTCCGCGGCCGCCTTGCGGGCTACTATGCGCTCGCGGTGCAGGTGAGGGCCACGGCCCGCGCGTCCGCGCAGGCTTTCCTCTCCGCGCGCAGCAAGGCGATCTTCTACCGGGACGAAGTGCTGCCGCTCGCCACCCGCCTCGTGAACGAGGCGCAGCGCCAGTACAACGCGATGCAGATCGGCGTTTTCGAACTGCTCCAGGAGAAGGAGCGGCAGATCCACGCCGGGCGGCGGCTGATCGAGGCGCAGCGCGACTACTGGCTTACGCGCGCGGATCTGCAGCAGCTCTTCGACGGAAGGCTGCCGCGCAAGGCTCCGAAGCGTTCGTCCCAGAGTTCCGAGGAGTCCGGCACCGGTTCGCGAGGAGATCACCCATGAAGCTCACACGGCGCAACATGCTCCTGACCGGCGCGACGGCTGGCGGCGCGGCGATGCTCGCGCGCGGCGCGCTTGCATCGCAGACCGACGAGGACGGCTCCGGCTGGGACAAGTCCTACTCGGGCGACCGGAACATGAAGATGCTCGCGCCCGGCGTCGCGGGGACGGACTACATGCCCGTCATCACTCCCGGCGGGTCCTCACTGCCGTGGAAGGTCGTGGACGGCGTGAAGGTCTTCCACCTCGTCGCCGAGGAGGTGCTCCACGAGTTCGCGCCCGGACTGAAGGCGCGGTGCTGGGGCTACAACGGCCGCGTCCACGGGCCCACGATCGAGGCGGTCGAGGGCGACCACGTCCGGATCTACGTCACCAACAAGCTGACCGCGCCGACGACCGTCCACTGGCACGGGATCTTCCTGCCGAGCGGCATGGACGGAGTCGGCGGGCTCACCCAGAAGGCGATCCCTCCCGGCGAGACGTTCAGGTACGAGTACGTCGTCCGCCAGCACGGCACGTTCATGTACCACTCGCACCACGACGAGATGACCCAGATGGCGATGGGTATGATGGGGATGGTCGTCTTCCACCCGCGCAAGCCGAGCGACGGGTACCGCGTCGACCGCGACTTCGCCATCCTGCTCAGCGAATGGAAGATCCCGGTGGGGACCGAGCGGCCCGACCCCAACGCAATGGACTTCAACGTCATCACGATGAACGCGAAGGCGTTCCCCGGCACCGCCCCGCTCGTCGCGAAGCTCGGCGACCGGGTGCGCATCCGCTTCGGGAACCTCAGCGCAATGGACCATCACCCGATCCACATCCACGGCCACTACTTCAAGGTCGTCGCGACCGACGGCGGGCAGATCCCGCAGTCCGCCCGGTGGCCAGAGACGACCGTCCTCGTCCCGACGGGGAGTACGCGCGACGTCGAGCTCGTCGCCTCGGCCCCGGGTGACTGGGCGCTGCACTGCCACATGACGCACCACCTGATGAACCAGATGGGCCACGGCATCCCGAACATGATCGGAGTGAAGCCGGGAGCGCTCGACAAGGCGGTCCAGCCGCTCTTGCCCGGCTACATGACGATGGGCCAGGACGGCATGGGGGAGATGCACCAGATGCCCATGCCGAAGAACAGCATCGCGATGATGGGAGGCACGGGACCCTTCGGGACCATCACGATGGGCGGCATGTTCGCCATCTTCAAGGTGCGCGAGAACCTGACGAACTACGACGAGCCGGGCGAGTACGTCCATCCGAACGGGACCGTCGCGAGTTCGGCATCGCAGGACGATCTGCGGCGCGACGGCATCGAAGCGCCGTCGAACGGCGCCAATGGTTCGCCCGGCGGCGGGCATGACGGACACAAGTAGCCATGGAGACGCTCCTCCCCGGCCTTCACGGCGCTCCGAACGTCCATCCGGTGTTCGTGCACTTTCCGCTCGTGCTCCTCGTGACAGCGTTCGGGTTCGCGGTCGTCGCAGCGCTGCGCGCGAGCGACGATCTGGTGCGGTTCACGCGGTGGCTCCTGTATCTCGGCATCCTGAGCGCGATCCCGACCGTGGCGACCGGCTATCAGGCGATGCTCTCGCTGCAGGGAATGCCCGGCCACGACCTCATCCACGCCCACATGTACTGGATGTTCACGGCGACCGGCCTGGCGCTCGTCACGGGCGTTCTCGCCTGGCGGCTCGGGAAGCGACCTCCGACGAGCACGACGCGGTGGGCAGTCGCGAGCGGCCTCGCCGTGACGTGCGGTGTGCTCCTGCTGGGCGCCGATCGAGGCGCTCTGCTCACCTTCCGCTACGGCATCGGCACGCAGCAGGAGACGCCCCCCGCGGGACACGAGGAGAGCGCCGGGAGAGACGGTTCAGCAGGCGGCGGTGGCGGTCACGGGGGCCACAAGTGACCGCGAGCCGCTTGACGCCTTCTCACCGAGCCGCCGCACGGAGTGCCGGCTAGCCATGGCGGACTGTTGCCGTCGCCCTCGTTCCCGTCTCTGGTGAATCGTCCTCGCCGGCGTCGTCGTCTTTGCGGCGATCATGCTCTCGCAGGCGCGGGGACGAGATGCGGCAGAGACTCCGGATGGGCGCGCCCGAGGTGCTCGTTAGTTCTCATGGAGGTGCCGATGAGGCTCCACCGCTCTTTGGTTCTGACGATGCTCGTAGTCCTGCTCGCGTACCGCGGCTCGTAATCGCCCGGCCTGATCGACGTCGGAAGCTCGAGATCGCTTGAGTCCCCTGGCTCTTCCAACCCTTGAGGAGATACATCATGAAGACCCGCGTCCTTGCCGCTCTGACCGTCGTATTCTCGCTCGCAGCAGTTCTGTCGGCCTGCAGCCACCACTAACAGCTCTGTTCTCGAGCCTCGGCCGGGCTCCCCAGAATGCCGGCCTGAGATGCTCCCCGCATCTTGGGGTAGACTCCGGCGTCTCCAAATCGCGACCGGGCCGGATGAGCTCGCGGAGGATCTCATGCTGCGTTGGACCGTTGCCGCCGCGTTTCTCGTCGCTGCTCCAGTGGCCTTGGCCACGGAGGACGCCCATCACGACCCGGTGGTTCATCATGATCCGGTCGTTCATCACGACCCGGTCGTCCACCCCGACCCCGTCGCGCATCCCGATCCGGTCGTCCACCACGACGATCCGCCCGTCCATCACGCAGCGTCGCAACCCGTCCACGAGCAGTCGGACCACCACGACGCGACGTCCGGCGTGGACGTCCGTGTCGAGGTTGACATCGATCCGCAGCGCCAACACGAGACGCTGGTGGTGTCGATGCACCACCTCCCGACGCACGACCCGGTTGTGCATCACGACGCGCCGCACCATGCCGGCGACGCGGCCCACCACGAGGACGCCGCCCCTGCAGCCGACCACCACGGAGCGGCGAAAGCGAAGGCGAAGCGCGCAAAGCCACGCGCCGAGGTCTTCATCGACGACGGGAACGGCAACTTCGTCCAGACGGACTCCGCACGGATCTCCCGCCGCGGTCGCGCGGTGCTGCGCTACTCGACGCGTCGCGGTCGGGGCCTCCCTCTCGATGCGGCGACGCTGCGCGACCTCGCGGGTCGTGCGTTCGAGGTCCGCGTGAACGGCGCGGTCGTGGCGTCGGGCAACCTGCCGACGTTCTAGCGGCGGACCGTGGCCGGACGCATTCCGGTCGAGTCTCTGGACACGCTCCTCGCGAGCCAGCGCACGTTCCTCGCCTTCCTGCGGAAGCGAACCGGCTCCAGGGAGGACGCCGAGGAGATCCTGCAGAGTGCCTTCGCTCGCGCTCTGGAGAAGGGCGGCGAGTTGCGGCGGGATGAGAGCGTCGTCGCCTGGTTCTACCGGTTGCTTCGGAACTCGTTGGTCGACCACTGGCGACGGAAGGCCGCGGGGAAGCGGGCGCTCGCCGCCCGCGCGAGCGAGAGCGCGGCTGAGTCCTCCCACGACCCCGCCCTCGAGAAAGCAGTCTGCGCCTGTGTGAAGCGGCTCATCCCGTTGATCCGGCCCGAGTACGCGACCCTCATTGCCCGCGTCGATCTTGGGAGCCAGGAGGTGGCGGCGGCGGGACGCGACCTGGGGCTGAGCGCGGGGAACGCCCGCGTCCGGCTCCATCGCGCACGCGCGGCGCTTCGGCGCGAGGTCGTGCGCGCGTGCGGTACCTGCGCCGAACACGGCTGCATCGACTGCTCCTGCGGCGAGACTCATCGGTCGTAGGTCAGCGCCCGCGTCCGCGGCCCGGACTTCCGACACTCTCTCAGTTCGCCGTCCGCGGTGTAACGCTGGCGGGGTTCCTTCGTCAGCCTTCGTGAACTGCGGCACAGAAGGAGCCATGCCATGCGACATCCCCCTCGGAAGACCCTCGGCCCCGTGGTCACGGACGGCACGTCCACCTCGACATCCGCTGCCCGAGATCCCGTCTGCGGCATGGCCGTCGATCCGGCGACCGCGGCCGGGTCGGTGGAGCACGCCGGAACGACCTGGTACTTCTGCAGCAAGCACTGCGTCGAACGCTTCCGCGAGGACCCCGAACGCTGGACGACGCGCGAGGCCGCCGCCAAGCCGATGGGCACGGACGCTCCGGTGTCCGCTGCGGCTCCGGCGAAGTACACGTGCCCGATGCACCCCGAGGTCGTGCGCGACGGGCCGAGTGCCTGTCCGATCTGCGGCATGGCGCTCGAGCCGGTGGCGCCCACGGCCGAGAACCTCCCGTCGGACGAAGAGCGCGACATGGTCCGGCGCTTCCGCGGGGCGGCGTTCCTCTCGTCGCCTCTCCTCGTGATCGCGATGGCCGAGATGATCCCCGGCCTCGACCTCGCGCATCGGCTGCCGGTTCTCGCGTCGCCATGGCTCCAGTTCGCGCTCGCTACTCCCGTCGTCGTCTGGGCGGCGGCTCCGCTCTTCCAGCGCGCCTGGACCTCAGTCCGGACCTCGCAGCTCAACATGTTCACGCTGATCGGTCTCGGCGTGGGAGTCGCGTACGTCTACAGC
>JANNHP010000268.1:0-4808 GCA_031404455.1 Planctomycetia bacterium
CAGCCATGACGAAGATCTCGAAGCGGACTCTCGCTCTCCTCGCCCTCTGCGCCGGGTCGATCGCGCTCACCGGATGCCAGACCAGCGCGCAGACCGGCTCGCTCCTCGGCGCCGGTCTCGGCTCGGCGATCGGCGGCGTGATCGGCCACCAGAACGGCCATCGCGGCGCGGGCGTGCTCATCGGTGCCGGCGCCGGCGCCCTCGCCGGGTACGCCGTCGGCAACGAGGTGGACAAGACGGACCGGGGCACGCGCTACGAGGGCGACCCGCGGTACGAGCCGGGCTATCGCGGCCCGCCGCCCGGCCGCGTCTACCGCGACGGCGGCTACGACGACCGCGAGCGGGTCATCTACCGCGAACGCACGATCTACGAACCCGACGACTGCCCCCCTCCCTGCCGGTAGCGGGGCGAACCGTGCGGTCCGATGGCTGCGCCGGACCTTCGGGGATGACCCCTGAAGGGGTCTATCCCCTCGGACCGGCTTGCCCTCGAACCGCACGCTTCGCCCGAACGAACCGAGGTGGGGAACGAGGGGGACGGCCGCCGCTTCGTTCGAACGAATCACGGACGGTTCACGCGAACCGAGGACGGAAGGACCGCAAGACGAACTGAACGTCGTCGGGAACGTCTCCCGGCGGCCTGTGTCGAAAGGTGCCGCAAACACCCCCCGGCACACCCCTCACGGTGAGGGGATCGTTTCCGCGCGGCGGGCTCCGGGGCGCCACTCCGTCCCGCCGCGCTTGCCCGTCGAACCGTGCGGCCCGATCGCTGCGCCTGGCCGCCGGGGATGACCCGCAGGGGGTCGATCCCCGACGTCCAGCCTTGCGCTCGAACCGCACGGCTCGCCCGAACGGACCACGGGAGGATCCGGGTCCGTCGGCGGTATCGCCGCGCGAGCTCGGGGACGGTCCTTACTTTCGATACTTTTGAGCCTGGCCCGCGGGGACGGCGGCGGTCGGCGGAGGGCGGGAAGTCCGAACGTCAGGACCGTCCCCAACGACACGCGCTCCGCACCGCGCCGCTACACTCGCCGCATGTCCGACGACGCGGGCCCACCCGCCGGGCCGTACACCGCCATCGGGCGGATCGAGCCGAACGCGGGCGGGGGGCTCGACCTCAGGCGCGACGACCTCGGCGCTTTCCCGGCGACGGACCCTGTCTCGGGCGACCTCGTGGTGCTCAGGCCGACGGCCGACGGCCTGCTGATCGAGCGGCGCGACGGGCGCGAGGTCGTCGCGTGGGGCGACGTCCTCGGGCTCACGCTGATCCGCGCGGAGGCCGGGCGGACGACGGTCCCCGCCGCGCGCGTCCGGTTCGCGACGGGGCCGTCGCTCGATTTCGCCGACGCGCTGGCACCGGGTGCCGACGACCTGCCCGCGTCGCTCGCGCCGGGCGCGGGGCCGCTGCTCCGCGTGGAGCGCTGCCGCATGCTGACGGCGGTCGTCGCGTCGGCGGCGGGGCTCGCCCCGGCGTCCGCGCGTGAGTTCCACCGCGGCGAGCGCGGCGTGGCGGTGCCCGAACTCGTGACGCGGCCGCGGGTGCTCCCGCGGTGGTCGTCGCCTGTTCTCCTGGCACTCTCCGTCGCGGCGATCGTGCTCGCGTTCGGGACGCGGTGGTCCACCGCGATCTCCGTCACGGCGGTGCTCGTCGTCCACGAACTCGGTCACGCGGCCGTGATGCGGATGGTCGGCATGAAGCTCCGCGGCTTCCTCTTCCTGCCGCTGCTCGGCGCCGCGACCGTGCCCGAGCACTCGTTCGCCACCCGGTGGAACGAGGCACGCGTGACGCTCGCCGGGCCCGCGACCGGACTGCCGACTGCGGGCGCCATCGTGCTGCTGCTGGTCGCGCCGACGGCGGAGTGGATCGGCCGCGGCGCCCTCGGTCTGGCGCTGCTCTGGGCGCTCGGCGTCAACCTGCTCAACCTCGTCCCCGTGCTGCCGCTCGACGGCGGACGCGTCCTCACGTGCCTCACGGCGGGCCTCGTGCGTCCGCTGCGGCTCGCCGCGACGTTCGCGCCGATCGTGCTCCTCGCGGCGCTCGCGGCGCTCTTCCTAGAAGGCGCCGTGCTGATCGGGGCGCTCGTCTTCCTCGGCCTCTCGGTCTCGCTCACGCGACTGAACCTGCGCCGGCAGTCGTTCCTCGCCTGGATGGAGCGACTTCCGCAACCGCTCGACGCCGTCCGCGCGGCGCTCCGCGACGTGACGCACGGCTTCTCCGGGAAGGCGCGCGAGGACGCCGACGGAGGCGTGGCCCCGACCCTGCTCACGCCGCGTCAGATCGGCGTGGTGCTCGTGCTCTACGTCGCCGAGGCGGTCGCGCTCTGCGTCGCGGCGGGCGTCTTCCTCGAGACCTGTCCCTGGGCGCTCGACCCGTTCCTGGGCGGCGGATGACGCTCCCTGGCCTGCCCGGCGCGAGCGTCGAGGCGGTGCTGAAGAGCGACCGCTACGCCCGCACGCTGCGAGTGCGCCTCGCGGACGGAACACGCGCCGTGCACAAGACGAGCGTCGTCACGCTGCCGCCGGGGGTCCGGGTCGCTCCCGCGTCGCGGCGTCTCGCGAAGCGCGAGGCGGACCACCTCGAACGGCTCGCGGGCATCCCCGGCATCCCCCGTCTCCTCGGTCGTCCCGCCCCCGACGCGTTCGTGCGCGAGTGGATCGACGGCTCGACGCTGCGCGACCTCGAGCACGTCCCCGACGCGGTGTTCCCCGCGCTGCGCGAACTCCTCGCCGCCGTCCACGCGCGCGGCGTCGCGTACGCCGACCTCGCGAAGGAGGAGAACGTGATCGTCGACCTAGCGGGCCGGCCGTGGCTCGTCGACTTCCAGATCTCGGTGGCGAAGGGCTCCTGGCTCGGAGGCTTCGCCGCGCGCCTGATGACGGCCGACCGGTACCACCTCGCTCGCCACGTGAAGCGGCGGCGTCCGGATCAATTGACCGACGACGACCGGCGCGATCTCGCCGAGGGCAGGGGCGTGGTCTCGAGACTGCACCGGACGCTCGTCAAGAAGCCCTACAACCTCGTCACGCGGCGCCTGGTGAAGCGGTGGTCCGGCGCCGGAGAGGGACGCAGGCCGGGCGAGCCGCGCGGGCAGAAAGAGGCTTGACGAGCGGGATTCCAGGATGTATACACCAATGTAGATGTCCTCCAAGCGAACCCAGCTCTACCTGACCGACGAGCAACGAAGGAGGCTCGACGCCATGAGCAACCGCAACGGGAAGAAAATGGCCGAGATGGTGCGCGAGGCCGTGGACGCCTACCTCGCCGAGCCGCACGCGGATCTCGAATACGTGCTCGACGCCACCTTCGGCAGCACGCCGAAGCTGGACGTACCTTCGCGTGACGAGTGGGACCGATGAGCGCCGATCCCGGCGTCCTCTACGACACGGACGTGTTCGTCGATCACCTGCGCGGCGCGCACAAGCTGGTTCCCGCGGTCGGGCGCCTCGCCTACTCGGTGGTCACGCGCTGCGAACTCTTCGCCGGCCGTCACGTGGACGAGGAGACCGTCCACGCGCTGCTCACGCCGTTCGACGAGATCGAGATCGGGCGCGACGTCGCCGAGCGCGCCGGGCGCATCCGCCGCGAGGCGAACGTCCGCACTCCCGACGCCCTGATCGCGGCGAGCGCGCTCAACGAGGATCTGACGCTGGTCACGAACAACGTCCGCGACTTCGAACTCATCCCGGGACTGAGGATCCGCAAGCCGCGCGAGTAGCCTTCCGCCATGGAAGTCGTGAACGTCGAGGTCGCCGAGGACCTGACGCCGCAGGCCCGCTGCGACGTCGGCTTCCTGCAGCTCCGCCGCCTGCGGATCCGCAACGTCTACGCCGACGGCTCGCGCTCCGAGCCGTATGCGTGCGACGTGATGTCGCGCCGCGACGTCGACGCGGTCACGGTCGTCCTCTACGAGATCGACGGCGCGCGGCGCGTGCGGGTCGTGCTGAAGGAAGGGCTCCGGCCGGTCGTCTTCCTGCGCGCGGCGAAGAGGCTCGCGCGGCCCGACGCGAAGCCGTGGCTCTTCGTCGCCGAGATCGCGGCGGGGGTGCTCGAGTCGTCGGACGACGGCGCGGGCGGCATCGAGCGGCGCGCGGCGGCGGAGGCCGAGGAAGAGTGCGGTGTCCCCGTCGGCGCGGAATCGGTCGAATCGCTCGGCGGCGCGATGTTCCCGTCGCCCGGCGTCACCGACGAGTACGTGTACTTCCGCGCGGCGCGCGTGCCGGTGGACCGCGCGAAGGGCGGCGCGGGCGACGGCTCGAAGATGGAGGAGGGCCAGCGCGTGCTCGTCCTCGACGTCGTCGACGCCATCGCGCGCTGCCGCCGCGGCGAGGTGCCGGACATGAAGACCGAGATCGGCCTCCTGCGCCTCTGCGACCGGATCGGGTTCGTGCCTCAGCTCGGCTGCTTCGCCGACGAACTCCCTCCGGAACTGCGCGCGCGGTACTCGCGCCTCGGGATCGACGGGTGAGCCACGGACCGTCGCCGCGCGTCGCCATCGTGGGGCCGCGCCGCGTCCGGACGGGGCTCGGCCCCTTCCTCGCGAAGCACCTCGTCGCGCACGGCGCCGCGGTGCCGGCGTTCATCGCGTCGCGGACGGAGACGATCGAAGAGGGACGCTGGGCTCTGCGAAACGTCGGCATCGACGCCGAGGGTTTCGTCGATCTCGATGCGCTGCTCGGCGCGCACCCCACCGTGAACGCGGTCGTGATCGCCTCACCGCACGAGACCCACCGGCACTGGCTCGACGCCGCGATCGGGCGCGGGCTCCACGTCCTCTGCGAGAAGCCGCTGGTCTGGGGCGATCCGTCGC
>JANNHP010000269.1:0-43860 GCA_031404455.1 Planctomycetia bacterium
GAGCAGGCCGACCAGGGCGTCGACTACTTCACGATCCACGCGGGCGTTCTGCTCCGCTACGTGCCGCTGACGGCGCGGCGCGTGACGGGCATCGTCAGCCGCGGAGGATCGATCCTCGCGAAGTGGTGCCTCGCGCACCACCGCGAGAACTTCCTCTACACGCACTTCGAGGAGATCTGCGAGATCATGAAGGCGTACGACGTCGCCTTCTCCCTCGGCGACGGACTGCGTCCCGGCTCCATCGCCGACGCGAACGACGCCGCGCAGTTCGGCGAGCTCGAGACCCTCGGCGAACTGACGAAGGTCGCGTGGAAGCACGACGTGCAGACCATGATCGAGGGCCCGGGCCACGTGCCGATGCACCTCATCAAGGAGAACATGGACCGTCAGCTCGCGGTCTGCGGCGAGGCGCCCTTCTACACGCTCGGCCCGCTGACGACGGACATCGCGCCCGGCTACGACCATCTCACGAGCGCGATCGGCGCCGCGATGATCGGCTGGTACGGCACCGCGATGCTCTGCTACGTCACGCCGAAGGAGCACCTCGGGCTCCCCGACCGCGACGACGTGAAGGCGGGCGTCATCGCCTACAAGATCGCCGCGCACGCGGCCGACCTCGCGAAGGGCCATCCGGGCGCCCAGGTCCGCGACAACGCGCTGAGCAAGGCGCGCTTCGAGTTCCGCTGGGACGACCAGTTCAACCTCTCGCTCGACCCCGACACCGCGCGTGCGTATCACGATGCGACGCTTCCCGCCGAGGGTGCGAAGACCGCTCACTTCTGCTCGATGTGCGGTCCGAACTTCTGCTCGATGCGGATCACGCAGGACGTGCGCGACTACGCCGAGACGAAGGGCATCGCGGACGAGACCGAGGCGCTGCGCGCGGGGATGGACGAGATGAGCAAGCGGTTCCGCGAGGGCGGGGCGGAGATCTACCGTCCGGAATCGCGAGGCGCGATTCCGGATTAGGCGTAGGGGACCGGGGCAACCGTCCGCCGGACGGTTGCCTACGACCCCGGTCCAGGGGTTCTCACGAACTCAGTTCCGCGGCGATGAACGAACGCGTTCACGACGACAGGTTGTTGCGGAAGTGAGTTTGTGAGGACCGTCCCCGGGTTCCCCGCCTAGGGGAATCGAATCGGCGGAGGGACTCGCCGTGCGGCGGTCAAGAAGCCCGCGCGTTCGATCTCGGAGCGCGACGCTTGGCGAAGCGTCTTCTTGTCGATCGGTCGGTCCCCGTAGGCGAACTCGTATTGATCCGGAGCTCGGTAGACGCCGCCGCAGTCGGGGCAGTAGAGGGACACACGTCCGTCGGCATCGTTGGTCACGAACACGACGGGCGCGAGTCGGCAGATCAGGCAGTCGCCGGTGCCATACCAATCAGTCACGTGCGGACTGCCTCCACCGTCAGCCCCAGCCCCAGCGCCTTGACGACCTTGACGAAGGTCTGGAAGTCCGGACTGCGTTCGCCCGCGGCCCACTTGTAGAGGCTCTCCCGCGACAACCCCGCGTCGCGGGCGACCTGCGACATGCCCTTCGCGCGAGCGCAGTCGCCGAGCGCCTTTGCGACGGCCGCGGCGTCGCCGTCCGACGCCGCGATCGCCGCGTTCAGATGAGCCGCCATCGCCTCCGGCGTGTGGAGGTGGAGGGCGGCGCCGACCGGCGTGGTCTTCGTCTTGCCCATCGCGCTACATCGCCCAACCGTCGTAACGATTCGACGGAGCCGGGTTCTCCGGATCCCGCTTCGCCTGTCGGCGGCGTTTGCGCGCCGTGACGCGCTTCAGGTAGCGCTTGCGCCTCGGCGGCACGGGGAACGGCTCCCTTCCGACCTGCTCCGCCTTCTGCGCCATGCGCCCGGAGCGTAACACACCGTCAGAGCGACGGCTGCTTGCCCCGACTCACGTGCCACACCGCGAGGACGTCCAGCGAGTGCTCCGTCACGCGGTAGTAGATGAAGTACCGGATGCGGCCGACCAGCAGGCGACGCACTCCGCTCGCCCTGGCGCTTTGGTACCCGGCGCCGATTCCGGGCTGTTGAGAGAGCAGGGTCAGTGCGTCGCCGATGTCGGTCCTGACTGCACCCGGGGCGGCGGGCCGGTTCTCAGCCCACCATTCGGCAGCCTTGCGAATCTGCGACTCGGCGCGGGCGGAGACCCGGACTCGGAGTGTCGCCACTATCCGTGCTTGCGGAGGCTCTCGAGAAGCTCGTCGGCGGAGACGAATTCGCCGCGCTCGATCTCCGCGATGGCGGCCAGCAACTCGTCCTCATCCGCAGCCGACAGCGTGAACGCCTCATCCGGCTCCCGCGAGAGCACCGTGACGACCGATCCCTCGACGAGCGGGACGCCGTCGACGACGACCTTGCCTCCGACGACCTTGCCGGTGGTGACTTGCATGGCCGGGATCATACCGGAACCTCCCGCTCGGGTGCGCCGCCGGACATCCGTGAGCGAACTAGAGAGCCGCGCTCGGTTCACTTCCCCTTGCCGACCGACTCGCACCCCCAGCCGTCCGGCGTCCCGTCGTGCTTCTTCGCGAGGACGATGAGCGACCGCTCCAGCTTCGAGATGCCCTCGTGCGTGGGGAGCATGTTCTTCGTCACGGTGGACGTCCACGAACCGCCGCCGTCGTCCTCGGCGGTCTGCGGTTCGAGCGCGTGTGCGGCACGCACGTCGGCAGCGAACGCCTCGGCCTTCTTCGCGGAGGCGAAGACGAAGAAGAACTCGATCTCTCGCGGCTTCGAGAGGTCGTCGCCCGAGGCCGCCATCTTGCGAAGCGTGTCCGCGTTCAGGTCGTCCGGAAAGTCCGCCGCGCCGGCGGACGGGGTCGCCGCGTCCGCCCTGCGCGTGAACGTCACGATGTCGTCCTGCGACGCTCCGCCCGCCTTGGTCGCGCGCGTGTGCGTGAGGCTCTCGATCCAGCCGGTGGCGAGCTCGACGCGGAACTCGGCCGTGTCCTCGATCGAGAACGACTTCAGGCCCTCGCCGTCGGGGACGGGCTTACCCATGCGCTCCGCCATGTCCTTCACCGTCTTCTCCATGATCCGCAGGGCGTCCTCGGGAGGGATGACCTGCCGGAAGTCGACGGTCGCGATCCCGGTCTTCCGGTCCACGCCCCGCAGCGAGTAGCGCGCCTTGCACGGGAACGGCTCGCCGCCCAGAGGATTCGGGAGCTTGTCGTCGTACTCGACCGGCTTGCCGTCCTCGAACCCGTAGCCGAGCACCATGAAGTACCGCTGCGCGTCGCGGGTGCAGTTCTGCGCAATCTGCGCTTTGCCCGCGTAGAGCGGCGCGACCTGCGCGCGGATCTTGGCCAGGACGTCGGCGTCCATGCCCTTCGCGTTCAGACCTTCGAAGAGGACGTCGACCGCCTTCTTCATCGTGTCCCGGATCTCCTTCCAGTTCCGGACACCCGTGATCGTGGCCTCGGAGTCCATCTCGATCTCGACGCGCAGACCCTTGACGAGATCGGCCATCTGCTTCGCCAACGGGTCCTCTCCCGCACCCGCGCCGTCGAACGTCGTCTCGCCGTGCGTCCAGGCGACGACGAACGACTCCTCGCTCGCGCTCACGACCTCGATCTCCGCGCTGGACCGGGCACCCGTCTCGCTCACGGGCTTGCCGGGCTGCGTCTTCCTGCGCGTCCGCACGATGTCGTACCGGGCCTTCTCGCCGGCCTTCCAGCCCGGGACGAGGACGACGGTCTCGTCGGCCGCGTCGGCGCGGTCCGCGGCGAGCGTTTCCGCGAACGCGAGCGCCGTCAGCACGAACGCGGCGGCTCTGCACTTCGAACGATGCGTCATCGGTGCCCTCCCTCGGGGTCCCTGGTCCCGGACGTCACGGCGCAAGGATACGTTCCTGCAGCGCGATTTCGCGGATGCCGGGACGCGCGGCGCCGGGCGGTCGGTAGATTCTGGCGATCTGGAGGTCCACGCCATGAGGTTCGCGATCCGCGCAGTCGTCCTCGCCCTCGCCGCCGTCGTCCTCGTCGGACCCGTGCGCGCCGACGCGACCGACGACGAGATCAAGGCGATGAAGGAACTCGAAGCGGCGGGCAAGGTCGACGAGTGCGTCGCCAAGATGGACCTCGTGCGCGCCGGACGCGAGAAGCGCGCGTACGCGGCCCTCAGCGCGCTCACCGTGTCGAAGCACGACGCGGTCGCCTGCGCCGCCATCCACGGACTCGCCGCGGGGTGGCGCGACGCCGACACGTTCCGCTGGCTCGTCGGCAAGATCGACGACAGGACGCTCTACGACGCGAAGTCCGGCCGTCCCGAGGTCTACAAGTGCGTGCTCGCGTCGATGCGCGAGTTCCCGCCGGAGCGGGTCAAGCAGGCGCTGAAACCCCTCGCCGACGCCGTCGCGCGCTTCATGTCGACGAACGCGGAGTTCACGGATCTCGCGATCCGTGCCTACGGGACAGTGCCCGACCGCTTCACCGTCCAGCAGATGCTGCAATGGCTCGACCAGGCGGGCGCTCCCGCGAGCGGCGACGCGAAGGTCAACAAGGACAAGGCGAAGACCGCCGTCCTCGAGACGCTCACGAAGCTCTGCGGCACGGACGCGGGCGACGCCGCGGACTGGAAGAAGTGGTGGGCGGAGAACGGGAAGACGTTCAAGTTCCCCGAGGCCCCGAAGCAGGAGGAGGCGGGGAAATCGAGCGCGCCCGCCGCGAAGCCCGGCGCCGAGATGCCCGACCCCTCCGCGCTCGCCGAGTGGAAGGACGACTACTTCGGCTGGTCGGTGAAGAAGCCCGAGGCCGAGGGCTGGTCCTTCTTCCGGCCGGACTACGCCGGGCCGCGCGTCGGTCTCCTCTGCGGCAGCGAGCAGTACAGCACCTCGCGCGCGTACATCCGCGTCCACGACCCGGCCAAGTACGAGCCGAAGGACGTGGCCGGCCTCGCGAAGTGGGCGGTCGACGTGGCGTTCAAGGACTCGTTCGGCGACGACGGACTCTTCGCGCCCGCCGAGACGAAGACCGTGACGCTGAACGGTGTCGAATGGACCATCGTCATCGGCAAAGGGCTCGGGGCGGGCGGACTCGCGAACTGGGGCTCGATCGAGCGGCGGTTCTATTTCGCGAAGATGGACCCGAACATCCTCTGCGTCGATGCGTACGTGCGTCTCTCCACCGAGAAGGAGGAGAAGGAGGCACTCTGGGCGTGCATCGAGGCGGTGAAGCTCCCGGCGAAGAAGTAGCGTCCGCGCGGCTGCCGTTTCGGGGGCCGGCCCCGGCGCCGTCTACTCGAGCGGGACCACGACCTCGCCGACCATCGTGTAGAGCGGCGACACCTCCTCCTCGATGCGGTGGACGGTGAACACACCCTCGACGCGCACGGTCTCGGACGTGTCGCAGTCCGCGCGGCGGCCGGGCGCCATCGCGACCTCGATGTAGGTGTTCACGCGGTTCGTGCAGCCGAAGCAGCAGTACTGCCGCGAGATCGAGAGCGCGAACTTCGTGCACGTGCCGTCCGCGTAGTCGAACGGGATGATGTAGCCCTCGACCGACAGCCGTTTCCCGGAGAGCTCGCGGATCGTCTTCGGGACGGGATCGACGTCGAGCTTCACGGGGACCACCCGCCCTTCCGCGTCGAACTTCAGGGCCGGCGTGTCGTACGGATAGTCCGCGAGGTACTGGAGCGTGACGACCTGAGCGACGCCGGCCGCGACCGGTGACGAAGGTGGAGGCGAGGGCGGCGGAGCGGGCGGAGGCAGCGGCGCCGCCTCGGGAGCCGGCGCCGTCGGAGACGAGGAACGGAACGGCGTGCCGCGGACGTCGTCGACGGGGACCGCGGCGAAGTCGCGCGCGTCGCACGCGGCCGCGAAGAGGAGCAGCGGACAGAGTGCGGCGCGGATCAATCGCCGGCATTGTCGCAGCAGTTGCGCTGCGTCAGCGAACAGAGAACCTGCCGCGCACGGTCGCGACCGCCGCGCAGGCGAGGAAGAGCGCGAGCGCCGCGGCCACGCACGTCGGTCCGGTGGGCGCGTCCCACACGTACGAGAGATGGAATCCAGCGGCCGCGCCGACGAGCGCGACGACGGCCGACGTCGCCACCACGCCGCCGGAACTGCGTGCGAGCACGATGCCCGCGGCGCCCGGCAGCACGAGGAAGCCGAAGACGAAGAGAGTGCCGGTCGCGTGGACGCCCGCGGCGACCGTGAGCGCGAGCGAGGCGTAGAACGCGAGCTCCCACGCGCCGGTGCGGATGCCGAGCGTCGCCGCCGTCTCCCGGTCGAACGAGCAGAGGATCAGCCGCCGTCCGCCGATCGTGTGGAGCAGCACGACCGGCGCGAGCGCGAGACAGAGCCGCTGCAACTCCGGCGCGTGCACTGCGAGGATGTTGCCCTCCACGAGGTTGCGCACCTCGTCGAGGCCCTGCGCCGACTGCATCATCAGGAGGGTCGTGAGCGCGCCCGCGCCGACGAAGATCACGCCGGCGAGAGTGTCGTGCCCGAGAGTCCGGCTGCGCGCGCCCCACGCGAGGACGCCGACGCCGGCCATCTCCAGGAGGAGCGCCATGCCGTCGTGACGGAGCGGGTTGACGTCCTGCGCGTGCGCGCCGACGAGCAGGAACGAGCAGGCGATCCCGAGGGCTGCCATCTGCGGGAGCGCGACGCCCGCGGCGATGAGCCGCCGCGCGACGACGTGGACGCCGAGCAGCGAGCACGCGAGGGCGACGACGAGGCTCGCGACGAACGCGGACCCGAAGAGCCGGAGTTCCTCCACGTCAGCGGCGCTCCCTTGCCTCGACGTGGATGACGCGACGACCGTGCAAGTCGTGGACGCGGACCGTACGTCCGTAGACCTCGGAGAGCGTCGCGTCGGCGACGATCTCCGCCGGCGTGCCGAAGCGGACGGCGTCGCCCACGACGAGGCCCACGCGCTCGGCTTCGTCCGCGACGATGTGGAGCGAGTGCGAGACGAGCACGACGGCGAGGTTCCTCTCGGTGCGCAGACGCTGGATCAGCTCGAGGAGATCGGCCTCGCTGCCGATGTCCATGCCCGTCGTCGGCTCGTCGAGGACGAGCACCGAAGGTGCCGACGCAAGCGCGCGGGCGATCAGGACGCGCTGCTTCTGCCCGCCGGAGAGATCGCGGAACACGCGGTCCTTCCGGTCCGCCATGCCGACGGCGTCGAGTGCGCGCGCCGCCTCGTCGCGACGGTCGCGCTCGCGCGCGAACGGGATCCACGATCCCGAGTGCGCGGCCATCGCGACGACCTCGAGGGAGCGGAATCGGAAGAGCGGTTCGAGCTTGTCGCGCTGGGGAACGTAGCCCGCTCTCCAGGCCGGTGCGCGCACGATCGTTCCATCGATGGGCCGGGCGAGTCCGAGGAGCGCGCGGAGCAGCGTGGACTTCCCGGAGCCGTTCGGGCCGACGATCCCGAGGTAGTCGCCGCGCCGAAGCTCGAAGCACACGCCGCGCAGCACGACGCGCCGTCCCCAGCCCACGGACGCGTCCTCGACCCGGGCGAGCAGTTCTCCGGCGGGTGCGGATGCGCCGCTCACTTCGACGCCGCCGTGTCGCGCAGGGCCGCGGCAAGCGTCCGGACGTTGTACGCGAGAGTGTCCAGATACGACGAGGCGCCGGGCACGGAGTCGGGCATGTGGGCGAGCCGGATCGCCACGCCGCCGACTTCGTCCGCGACGGACTTCGCCGTCCGCTCCGGCTGGTACGAGGCGTAGATGACGGTCTTCGCGCCGTCGGCTCGCATCCGTTCCTCCAGTTGCGCGAGATGCCTCGGCGACGGCGGGATGCCCGGCTTCGGTTCGAGGACGCCGAGTTGCGCGACGTGGAAGCGGTCGAGCAGGTAGACGAAGTTCCCGTGATAGGCGACGACCTTCCGCCCCGCGTAGGGTGCGAGGTCCGCGGCGAGTCCGCCGAGCTTCCCGTCGAGCTTCCGCTGCTTCAGGAACTCGACGAGCGTCCCGTCGGCGAGCCGCTTCTCCAGGCGCTCGGCCTTCTGGTCCGCGAGGAGTGCCTCGCCCCACATCGCGACGTCGATGCGGCGCTGGAAGTCGGCCGCGCGCTTGCGGAACGCTTCGGCGTGCGCTGGGTCGATGGTCGCGAGCGCCTCGGAGATCGTCGTCGCCGCGTTCTTCCCCCAGACGGGATCGGTGAGGTAGTGCGGATTGCCCGACGGGTGGACGTCGCCGAGCGAGCGGTCGACGCCGCCGGTCGGGACCTCGAGCGCCGCGACGCCGACCGAGCAGTCCACGTAGCCCGGCTGTCCCTTCTGGATCTTCGCGTTGCGCGACTCGGAGAGGAGAAGCGGCTCGTACCCGATCTCGAGCTCCATGCCCGTCACGACCAGCGCGTCGGCCTGTGCCGCCGCCTTGACGAACGACGGCCGCGCATCGAGGAAGTGCGGGTCCTCCGGCCCCTTCGTGAGGCAGGTGACCTCGACGTCGTCGCCGCCGACCTCCCGCGCGATCTCGCGCAGGTCGGTCGTGGTGGCGAGGACGTTCAACTTCTCGCCATCGGCCAAGGCGCCGACGACGAGAAGCAGGATGGGGAACAGAGTGAGGATCATCCCGATTGCGGCCCCGCAGCGCGTTGGCTTCGCGATCTTCATGTCAAGGCTCCTGCTTCCTTGGATCTGTCGTCTGGATCGTTCTGTCCACCGTTCATGAGAGGCGCATCGCCGTTCAGAAACGGTGGGCCCCGTGCGCTCCGAGGTTGAACTCGAGCTGGAGCCAGACGGACGTCACGTCCTTCGAGAGCGCGGCGGAGTCGTCGAGGTTGACCTGCAGGCGGATCTTCGCGAACTCGCTCGTGTAGTACGTGAGCGCCGCGGACCACCGCGTCCGGTCGTCCATGCCGAAGACGTCGTCGTCGGTGCCGTTCACGCGGTCGTAGCGCAGTCCCGCAGTCCAGTCGCGCTGGAAGCCCCACACGAGCTGCGCGTACTCGCCGGAGTCCTGGAGCTCGCCGCCCGCGACGAACGTGGTGCCGTCGATGAACGAGTCGTAGCCCGCGTGGCGCCGCATCCACTCGCCCTGGAACGCGACGAACGGGAAGCCGTGGTCGTTGGCGAGCGGCTTCCACTTGATCGTGAGGTCGGCGCCGAGGAGCGACGTGCTCCCGGACGACGACGCGCCCGACGGCCCGAGCGCGCCCGAGACGCCGAGGAGCGCCGGCATCTCCTCGGTGAGGTCCACCGACGCATCCGCGCGCGCGGACCAGACCATGTCGGCGAACGAACGCACCTCTCGGTCCACCTGCTCACCGTACGGCGGACCGTCCTCGGCGGGCCCCGCGAAGGAACCCATGGTGTTGCCGTTCGCGTTCTGGATGCCGACGATCAGCTCGAGCGGGAAGTCCGTCGGCGCGAGCCAGGAGACGCGCGCGCCCTCGCCGCGCATGCCGTCGTCGCCGAGGAGCCGGGTGTTCACGACCGGCTGATCGACGAACTCCCACTGGTGAGGGTGCTGGGGGTTGATGCGGCCGAACTCCGTGAAGTACTGGCCCGCCTTCACCTGCAGGCCGTACGGGAGCGACGTCGTCTGGGCGAACGCCTCCTCGAGTACGACGACCGTCTCGCCGTCCTCGTCGATCGTCCAGGAGATGTTCGCCTGGGCCTTGAAGTACGGGTCCACGGCTCCCGAGAGCACGAGTTCCGTGTTCTGCACGGTGAAGCCGCGCCGGTGCGGGTCGTGGTGGCCGCCTTCGAGACCTTCGAAGATCCGGTCGTTCGGGGCCGACGAGGTCCCCGCCGCGATGAGCGAGTTCAGGGAGATCTCGAGGAGCTTGAACGCGGACGCCTGCACCGGCTTCGCCGCGGCGAGGCGCGTGTCGAGCGTGTCCACCTTGTCCACGAGGTCGTCGATCTGCGACTGCAGGTCGCTTGGCTTCCCGGCCGGGGAATCCGCGAGCTTCCGTTCGAGCTCCGCGATCCGCGCCTCGTCCTTCGCCTTCTGCTCGCGGAACTCTCTCTGAAGCTGCTCGAACTCCCTGCGGATGTCGTCGTCGGGTGCGGCTCGGGCGGTGGCGGCGAGCGCGCCGAGTGCGGGCAGGGCCGCGCAGACCGTGAGATTGCGCATGAAGGGGATTCCTCGCTCGTGTCGTGAACCGGGCGGACCGTCGGCGCGGGGCCGCGATCCAGGAAGGGACTCCGGCTACGCGAGCGAGGGAGGGCCACGCGGCGCGTGGCTGCGCCGAGGTTCGGAGGCGACGAGGATCTCGGCACGGGGGACGGACGCGGTGTCGGTCGCGTCGAGATGCCCGGTGAGTTGCGGCGCTGCGAAGGACTCCGAGGTCCCGATCGAGTGCGCCGCGACGCAGACGCCGCAGTGGTCGTGATCGTCGTCGGTCGTGTCGGCCGCGTGGGCGGCGCCGAGGACGACGACCAGCGCGAACGCCAGGACGCCTACGATGGCGACGATCCGCCTGAGGCGGGCGTCGAGCAGACAGGCGCGGAGCGCGCGTATCACGGTGTCATACTAGCGCGCCTGGACCCGGGGACGGTCCCCAAAACCCAGAGTTCGCGGACTCGAGCGACGATCCACCGTGGATCCGGGGACCGTCCCCACGCGGCGTCCTTGCCGATCGCTGACATGCGTCGCGCGGGGCGCCGCTAGCCTCCGGCGATGAGGCGTCCGTCGCCCGAGTGGCTCCTCGTGCCCGTGTTCGCGATCCCGCTCGCCGCGGCGGCGTCGATCGCGCTCTGGGCGCGGCACGACTACTTCGCGCGGATTGAGCCCTTCGTCCGGGACGGCGCCGCGGTCGCGCAGCGATGGATCACGGCCGCGCGCGACGATGGCCGCGTCGCCTGGCTCACCGAACGTCTCGTCGAGGCGACGCCGCTTCCGGGGACGCACGACGAAGGCTGGCTCCCGTTCCGCTCGCCCCAGGCGTCCGGACACGTGCGGGTGGACGGCGCGCGCGGCTACGCGGACGCGACGTTCGTCGCCGACGAGTACCCGGCGGGGCTGACGTCCGCGGCGCTCGCGCGCCCGTCGGCGCGGATCTCGGCGGAGGCGGGGAACCCCGCCGGCCGCAGCGACGACGTGGATCCCGCGACGGCGGCGTTCGTCGCCGTCCTCGAGAAGAAGGACCTCGCGCGCCTGCGCGCGGCGCCGCTCCCGGCCGCGACGAAGCTCTACCTTCTGCGGCGCGTGTTCGACGGCGGACCGCCGGTGGACGTCGCCGCGCTGACGACGCTCGCGGCGTTCCAGCGTCTCGTCGCGGGACGTCCGGGCCCGCTCCCGGCCGGTATCCACGCGGGCGACGGCGTCGTCGCGCTCGTGCCGTCGGCGAAGCGCCTCGTCGTGCTGTATCCGGCGTCGGCCGCGCTGCCGCCGCTCGGTCCGTTCGTCCTGTCCGAGGGAGAGGACGGCGAGGTGCGCCTCGAATGGAGCGGCACCTCGCCGCCGGCGACGGCCGACATCGCGTGGAGCGGACACCTCGACGCGCCGCTTGCGGGGCGTTGGAGTTTCGTGCTCGCGCACGGCGGCCGCTGGTGGGAGTCGGCGACGTTCACGCGGTCGGCGCTCCCGGCGATCGTGCTGACGCTCGCGTTCCTGCTCGTGCCGACGGCGCTCTTCGTCGCGCTGCGCAAGCGGCGGCGTCTCGACGAGGCGCGGGCGCGGTTCGTCAACGAACTCGCGCACGATCTGCGAACGCCGGTGACGTCGCTCCGTCTGCACGCGGAGATGCTGTCGGAGGGACGCGTCCCGGCGGGCCAGGACGCGCGCTACCTCGCCGTCCTCGGACGCGAGACCGCGCGACTCTCGGCGCTCCTCGCGAACCTCCTCGACCTTTCGCGACTCGAACGCGGTTCGCGCGAGTTCGAGCGTCAACGGATCGACGTCGCCGAGATCGCGGGCGACGCTGTGCGCGACGTCACGCTCATCCACCCGAAGCGCGCCGCCGACGTGACGCTCGGCGTTCCGGACGGCCTCGCCGTCTCGGCCGACCGCACCGCGCTCTCGCGCTGCCTCGCGAACCTGCTCGACAACGCGGCCAAGTTCACGACGCCGGGGACGGCGATCCGCGTGACGGCGGAGCGCGCCGACGCCGGGCGCGTGCGGATCGTCGTCGCCGACGACGGTCCGGGCGTGGGGGCGAAGGACCGGTCGCGCATCTTCGACCTCTATGAACGCGGCGCCGACGCGGCGACGAACGGCGCGCCGGGGACGGGGCTCGGGCTCGCGCTCGTCCGCGAACTCGTCCAGGGAATGGGCGGTCGCGTCGCGATCCTCGACACCCCGCGCGGCGCCGCGTTCGAGGTCACTCTTCCGGAGGCGGCTCATGGATGAAGTCCGGCGCATCCTCGTCGTGGAAGACGAAGAGTCGATCCGCGAGGCTCTGCGCGACGCGCTCGTCTCCGAGGGCTACGAGGTGCTCGTCGCCGCGGACGGAACGCAGGGCCTGGCGCTCGGACTCAGCGAGGACCCGGACCTCGTCGTCCTCGACCTGATGCTGCCGGGCCTCGACGGCTTCGAGGTGCTGCGGCGCCTGCGCGCCGACAACGTGGAGACGCCGGTGCTCGTGCTGACGGCGCGCGGCCTCGCGGAGGACCGCGTGCGCGGTCTCGACCTCGGCGCCGACGACTACGTGGTCAAGCCCTTCTCGCTCTCGGAACTGCTCGCCCGCATCCGCGCGCGACTGCGCTCCTGGGACCGCGAGCGCGGCCTCGCCGACGGCCACGTGCTGCACTTCGGCGGCGTCACCGTGGACTTCGAGGCGCGCAGCGCCGTCCGCGACGGGCGCGACCTCAAGCTCACGCCGAAGGAGCTGGAACTCCTGAAGTTCCTCGTCGCGCGGGAGGGCAAGGCGGTGTCGCGCGCGCAACTGCTCGCGGGCGTCTGGGCCGAGGAGGAGGTCGTCTCCCGCGTGGTGGACACGGCGGTCCTCGGTCTCCGCAAGAAGATCGAGGAGGACCCCGCGAACCCGCGGCACGTCGTCTCGGTGCGCGGACTCGGGTACCGCTTCGCGAGGCGGCCGTGACGCGCCGCCCACAGTGCGCTGACCGGACGCTGACCCGGGCGGACGCCGCGCGTCGTCTACTTGCGCGGGTGACCCGGAGGACCCGAACCATGAAGCGAACGATCATCGCAGCCGCGCTCGGTCTCGCACTCGCAGCGCCTGTCGCGCTCGGACAGGAGGCCGACGCCGAGACGCGGTTCCACCGCGCCTACGAGCAGGAGGTCGTGGAGGGGAAGCTCGCCGACGCGGCGAAGGTGTACCTGTCGCTGATGAACGACAAGGCGACGCCGGAGCGCCTGCGGTTCGAAGCGAAGTTCCGCTTCGCCGTCACGACCGTACTCCTCGGCCGCGCAGACGAGGCCCGCGTCCACTTCGCGGACCTCGCGAAGGACACGGCCACGCCCGAGTCGCTGCGCGCGCGCGCGGCGGAGTACCTCGACGCCGCGAAGGGGATCGGCGTCGGCTCGGAGCTCGACCGGAAGCTGCAGTCGCTCGTCTTCGACCTCGCGAAGGACAAGGAGCCGACGCCCGCTGCGTACCGCGACTTCGAGGTCATCGGGAAGCCGGCCGTGCCGTTCCTGAGGAGGCTGCTGCAGCACGACGACGCCGCGTTGCGGTGGCACGCGTTCCGGATACTCCTCCGGATGGGGGAACCGGGGATGGCCGAGGCGTGGACCCCCAAGCTGAGCACGAACAACATGTACGTTCAGCTCGAGCTCGCCCGGTACGTGGACGAACGTCCGGACGAGTTCGCGGTGCTGGAAGGCAAGCTGCTCGCCCTCGACACCGAGGAGCTCCGGACCACGCTGGGCGCCAACACGTACCTCCGACCGCAGTTCTCCGCCGAGGCGCTGCGCGCGCTGGCCGCGCGGAAGATCGAGCCGAATCGGCTGCTCGCCTGGTTCCCGACGAAGTGGACCGTCGAGATCGATCGTGTGCGGGGCGAGTGGATCGCGGGCGACGACGCCGAGCTCTCGGCCGAAGCGACGCGCTCGTGCCTGCGGTTCGTCGGGAGTCTTCCGGACGGGAACATTGCGCTGCGCACGGATCTTTTTTCCGTGATCGTCGCGCGGCTCGCGACGCTGCGGCTCGACTGGCGGCCGTCCGAATGGAACTTGCAGAAGGGGAACGAACCGGGCCGCCCCGAGTTCGTCGGCTTCGCCCGGCTCGGTTCCACGATCTCGCCGGACACGCTTCTCGACACGCTCGCCGCGGTCGTCGAACGCGCCGTCGCCGGCGCGGCCGGCCCGACGGACCCGCTGAACTCGGGTCTCGCGGACGCGCTTGCGATCGCGTACGAGCAGCGCGACGCGGACGCCGAACTCCCCGCGCGCTACGCCGACGTGCTGAAGTCGTGGTTCACCGCGGCGTCGCGCCGCTCGTACGAGATCGTGAATCCGTTCGCGCTTCGCATGCGTTCGACCCTCTCCCGTCTCCCGCCCGGCGCGGCCGAGTCGCTGGCCGTGTGGGTCCTCACGACGCCCGACGTGCGCGTGAATCAGGCGATCCGCGCGCAGTCGATTCCGACGCTTCGCCCGCGGGACGTGCCGATCGCACTGGCGGCGATGCGAGCTGCGGGGACGCAGGAAACGCGCGAGGTCCTTGTTCAGAGCCTCAGCCTGCGGAACGACGCAACGACGCACGACTCCTCGCTCGATTACGTCCGGGCGATCGCGCCGGCGCTTGCGGAGATCGTTCGTCTCTGGGCGACGTCGCCGTCGTCCAACGAAACGCCGCTCAGGAAGTTGGTCCCGTACATGAAGGTGCTCCCCGTCGAGGAGGCCCGCGAGCGCTTCGTCGAAGTCGCGACGGCGGTCGCGGAGATCCCGGACGCGAAACAAAGGCAGGGCTCCCTCACGAGTCACGTCCTCGGAATCCCGGGTCCGTCGGGCGCGGACCGTTCGTCGTACTGGACGGACGTCGTCCTCCCGTCGCTCCCGCGCGTCTGGGACAAGTTCGCCGCAAGTGACCGCGGCGCCGTGCTGACGAGCCTGCTGACCCTCCTGGAGAAGCCGCGCGAGCCGAAGCTCAGTGAGGCGATCGCGGGCTTCGTCTGCGAGCACTACGAGGAAGTGCCCGACTACGCCGTCTACATCATCGCCAACTCGCCGGACCTCTTCCCGGTGACCGCGTGGGTGCCGCGCGTTCAGCTCTCGGCGGACAACCGCGCCAAGATCGCGCCCGAGCGGGCGGATCCGGCCGTGCTCGAGATGACGAAGGACGCAGCGGCCGCGAGCGACAACGCGCTCCTGTTCACGTCGCGCTGGGCGTCGCCGAAGCTGAAGGCCGAAGTGTTCGACCGGTTGCTGCGCACGGTGCCGCTCGACCGTCTGGACGAGGTCGTCGGGTACTCGGTGCGCATGGCGAGCCCCGGAGCGCAGGAGGACGCGCTCGGCCGCGTGATGGCGTCGGACAAGCCGGACCTCGACATCGTGGGCACACTCGTCTCGGAGATCGCCGCGCGGCGGCCGTCCGAGCGTCTCTACCCCGCAGTGCGCCTGCTGCTCGCGTCGCCGGAGAAGGGCCACGTCCTCGAGGGAATCGACGCCGCGAAGCGCCTCGGCCGCGAGGAGATGCTGCCCGCGCTCGCGCTCGTCCTCGACTCGATGGACGCCGACCTCCGCCAGTCGGCGAAGGAGGCGATCGACGCGATCGTGGACCTGCGGAAGCTGAAGGAGGAGGCGCGGAAGAAGGCGGACGGGCGGTAGGACTGAGGCGTAGGGGACGGATCTGACTTGTTGACTTCTCCGGCGACAGCGATGTCGCGCGGAGCGAAGCTCGTCCGCCGGAGAAGTTAAGAAGTCAGGTCCGTCCCCGGCTTGCTCCCCCCGGAGAAGTCGAGAAGTCAGGTCCGTCCCCGAGCTCGTCCGCCGGAGAAGTATCAAAAGTCAGGTCCGTCCCCGAGGACGCGCGTCGAGCCAGCCCTGCAGCAGCAACGCCGCAGCGACCATGTCCACTCGCGCCTTCCGGCCCTTCTGCGCGAGGCCGGCGGCCCAGAGATGGCGCTCCGCCTGGCGCGTGGTGAGGCGCTCGTCCACGTACTCGATCGGGAGGCCCGACATGCGCCCGACATGCGCCCGCACTGCTCCGCGAACGCGACGACCTTCGCGTGGCTCGCGTGCTCGCTGCCGTCCATGTTGACGGGGATGCCGAAGACGAGCGTCGTGACGCCGCGGTCCTTCGCGATCGCCGCGACGCGCTTCGCCACCTTGCCGGGATCGGTCTCCTCGATGACCTCGATCGCCGTCGCGGCGATGCCGAGAGCGTCGCTGACGGCGATGCCCACGCGCTTCGTGCCGTAGTCGACGCCGAGGGCGCGGCCGGGCACGGTCATGCGAAGCGGTCGAGTCCGGCCTGGCCGAGCGAGTCGGCGATCTTGCGGACGTCCTCGGCGCGCGAGCGGTGCGCGACGAGCGTCGCGCCGTGCGCGTGGACGACGATGAGGTCCTCGACGCCGAGGAGCGCCGTCATCCGGTCGGCGTCCGCCCACGCGATGCAGCCCTTCGCGTCGATGGCGAGGAGCGGGCCGACGGCGCAGTTCCCCGCGGCGTCCTTCGGGAGGTGGCGCGCGAGCGCCGCGAAGGAGCCCACGTCGTCCCACGCGAACGAGCACGGCAGGCAGTCGACGACCGACGCGCGCTCGAGGACGCCGTGGTCCACGGAGATCGACGGCATCCCGTCGTAGGCGCGGGCGATCGAGTCCATCGCGAGCGCGGACTTCGCGGCGACGTCGGGCAGGCAACGCGCGAGTTCCGCGAGGAACGCGTCGGCGCGCCACGCGAACATCCCGAGGTTCCAGAGATGTCCGCCGTCGGCGAGGTAGCGCTCGGCGCGCGTGCGGTCGGGCTTCTCGACGAACTGCGCCACGCGGTGCACCGCGCGGCCGCCCTCTTGGGCGAGGGCCTCGCCGAGGCGGATCCATCCGTAGCCCGTCGCGGCATACGTAGGACGCAGGCCCAGCGTGACGAGCGCGCCCGACGACGTCGCGTGCGCCGCCGCGGCCACGAGGGCGCCGCGCAGATCCTCGGCGGGGGAGATGACGTGGTCCGCCGGAAGCGTCAGCAGCACGGCGTCCGGCGCCTTCGACGCCGCCCAGCGCGCGGCGACGGCGCAGGCCGCGGCGGTGTTGCGCGCGGCGGGCTCCCCGATGACGTTCGTCGCCGGGATCTCGGGGAGCAGCGCTCTCGCCGCGTCGGCGAAACGCTCCGACGTGACGACGAGGAACCGCTCCGGCGGAGCCAGCGCCAGGACGCGGTCGTAGGTCTCGCGCAGCAGCGGCGCGCCGCCGGCGAGCGGGAGCATCTGTTTCGGCAGGTCGCGCGTGGAAGCGGGCCAGAAGCGCGTGCCGGAGCCGCCGGCCAGGAGTGCGATGAAGAGGTTCAAGCGGCGCCCAGTCTCGCCCTCGCGACTCGCGACGCCGAAGTCGGATCGATCCGGCAGGCGGCCCGCGCTACCACGGCTCCCGCTCCGGGCGTTCCACGTCGCCCTCGGGCTGCGGCTCGCGGCGGCGGTCGTCGTCGCCCCGCGTCGCGATCTCGTATTCGTAGGAGACCTTCGGGTTGCGGAGCGTCCCGCCGATGCGCACGCGAGGGACGAACGGCATCTGGATCAGGTTCAGGATCTGCCGGATGAGCGGCACGGGGAGGTCGAGGCGCGGCGCGACCGAGAGGTCGAGCCGACCGTCGAGGCCGATCTTGCCGCGCCCGTCCTCGATGGCTCCGCCGGTCCCCGTGACGGCGAGCTCGCGCACGTTCAGCCACTCGCCCTCGACGTCGAACTTCACCTTCCCGTCGGAGAGCGCGGGCTGGCTTCCGAACCCGAGCGAGAGCAGGCCCCAGATCATCGAGAAGATGGGCGAGGGCGCGAGACTCCCATCGCGCACCGAGATCTGGCCCTCGCCGCGCAGATCGGCGCGGGCGCCGGTCGCGTTGGTGAACTTCAGGTTCGCGTCGAGGATGCCGCTCGACACCTCCTTCTTCGGCGCCGACTTGAACGTGAGGAAGCGCTCGAGCTCGGCGTCCTTCAGCGAGGCGCGGCCGTGGTACGCGACGGAGTCGTCGCCCGGCCCGAAGAACCCCTCGAGCGTGCCCGACATGAACGACGCCTTCGAGACCGTCACCCGCGTGCCGCGCGGGAGGACCGCGACCGCCATCGCCACGTCCTCGAGCGGATAGCCTTCGGCGCGCAGCGACGCCCGGTCGAGCGTCAGATCGAATCGCACCGGGTCGCCGAGCGTTCCCGACACGGCGACGCGGCCGCTCACCTTGTCGAGGGCGACGCCGGCGCGCAGCGCGAAGTCGTCCGTGCGCGCCTCGCCCTGGAAGAAGACCGGACGGTCCGGGAGCATCCAGAACACGAGACGGTCCACGCCGAGGACGCCGTCCGGCGCGAGCCCCGGGTCGGGGACGGCGCGCCGCGACCTCGGCCGGATGCTGAGCACGCCGGCGACTTCCAGCGACCGAGGATCGGGCTCGAACACGATGTGGACGCCGGATGCGTGGATCGTGCGTCCGGGCGCCACCTCCACGATCCTCGCCACCGTCTCGGCGGAGAGGGGCCCTTCGAGGTCCTCGGGGAAGTGGAGGTTCCGGACCGACGCGCGCACGGTGAGGCGCCCCGTCGCGACGTCGAGGTCGGCCTCGTCGAACCGGATGGACGCACCGCCGATCGCGGACTCGAGATCTCGGATCCTCGCGGTCCGGCCGTCGTAGTGGAACGAGCCGCCGTCGTTGTCGAGTTCGAGTCCGAGCGGCATCAGGCCGCCGCTGAGGTGCGAGAGCGTCACCTCGAAGGGCGTCGGGTGCGTGTCCGGGCGCAGGTCGAGTACGACACCGGCGTGCGCGTTGCCGACCGGACGGAAGTCCTCCCAGAAACGCTCGGCCTTCACGGCGAGCGGGCCGAGAGCGCGGCGCAGCGCGTCGCCGAGCGGAACTTCCGGCGACTCGAAGTGGACGTCGAACTGAAGGTCTCCGGAGACGCCGGCGAGCCGTCCGTGCGCCGTGAAAGGCGGCGTGAAGTCGTCCATCACGAGGTTCCCGGCGATGTCCTCGAACGTCAGCGTGTCGTCCGCGAGCGAGACGCGCCCCGTCAGCGCGCGCGCGGCGAGCGGAATGTCGTCCCAGCCGGTCACCGACGTGCCTTCGAGCGTGATCTTCACCACGTCGTGACGGACCTGGGCCGCGTCCTTGACGAGGTGCGCGTCGATCACGACTGGACCCGACGCGCCGAGCTTGCGGACCGCCGACTTCACTCCGCCGGCGAGCGTGGTGTCCGGCGCGGCGAACACGGCGTCGCGGAAGGCGCCGCCCGCGTCGGGAGTGACGACGTCCACGCGCAGGTCCTCGCGCTGGACGTCGCCGCTGCCCCTGATCTCGCCTTCGACCGCGATCGTGAAGTCGTCGGCCTTCGCGGCGATCTTCGTGAGGCGCACGAGCGATTCGCGGCGGCCGTCGACGACCGGTTCGAGCACCTCGACCGTGCCCGTGACGGCGGTGAGGGACACCGGCAGCAGGCTCGGCCGGAAGCCGGCGCCGCCGTCGAGGCCGATCGTCACTTCTGTGATGTCCTCGTTTCCGTCCACCGCGTCGATGCGCGAGACGCGCACGTCGATCCGCCGCGCGACGCCCGACGGCCCCCATCGGTCGAACATCTGCGCGGCGCGGTCGCCGAACGCGGCGCGCAGGTCGGCGTCGAGCGGCACGAGCTCCCCGACGATCGTGACGTCGGGGATCGGACCGAGGGGGCCGTCCGTGACGACGCCCGTCGCGCGGACGCTCGCCGCACCGTGGACGGCCTCGGCTCCGAGGCGGATCGTGCTGCCGTCGAACGAGACGGAGCCCGAGACGGACTCGGCCGTCCACGGGAAGCCCCGGCGCACGCCGTCGTCGTCGACGAACCCCTCGAAACGGAAGACGCCTCGCTCGATCTTCGTGTCGACGGTGACGGCGGGTGCGGAGAGCGCGCCGCGCAGCGTGGCGCCGGCCTCGACGGTCCCGGTCACGAAATAGGCGTCGGCGACGCGCCGTGCGGACCGCGGGAGGTGATCGAGGATCTCGCGTGTGAGCGGCAGTCCGCTGACGTGGGTTCGCGCGTCGATCCCTGGATGATCCGTCGCGAGGTCAGAGAGCGTCGCGTCGGCCTCGAACACGGCGCCGAGCGCCCGGAACACGACGTTGCGCGCCTCGAGCCGCCCGGGCACGAACTTCAGGTTGCCGTTCAGTTCCGTGACGTCGATCGGCCGCGTCTCGGGGTCGTCCGGAGACGACGGGGGGATCGCCTGCCGCAGCGAGACTCCCCGGACGGACAACGTCGCCTCCGCGCCGAGGTCCTCGCCCTGCTCGATGCGCGCGACGATCCGCGCGGTCACCTCGCCCGACGGGGACATCTCCGCGATGCGGCGCGCCGTCTCGCCGGCGAAGCGCCGCGGCAGCGAGGGGTCGATGACGATCGACGGCAGGTCGATCTCGACCCGCGCCGACGTGCCGGTCTCTCCCACGCGCGCGCGGGCCGTCACGGGGCCGAGCAGGTCGGAGCTCGCCGACATCTCGATCGTCGCGCCGGCGAAGTCGGTCGACTTCGGCGTGGCGGGAGTGATCGTCACGTCGATGCCGGTCAGCGCGATCGGACCCTGCGAGAGGATCGCCGCGTCCGCGAACGTCACCTCTCCGCCCGAGAGCTTCACGACCGGCCGCGGCGGCGACGGGCCCTCGGGCCGCGGGAAGAAGAACGCCTCCTGGATCGGGAACGTCCCCGCGGCGGTGCGTTCGAGCCGCACTCTCGGCTTCTCGATGTCGATGCCGGTCATGTGCGGCCCGGCGCCCGTGACGTCGAGCGTGTAGTCGACGTGCGCGAGCTCGGCGAAGAGCAGCGCCCGGCCGAGGGGATCGGTCGGATCGAGCACCGTGAGCCCGTGGACCTCGAGCCCGTTCAGGAACGTGAAGCTCGCCGATCGGAACGTGCAGGGCGCGCGGACGTACGTCGCGAGCTGACGCCGCAGCAGGTGCGCCACGACCTGGTCGCTCGTGCCGATCGCGTAGGTCGAGACCCCGCCGATGCCGACGGCGACGAAGACGATGGCGACCTTGTTGCGCTTGAGCATGCCGGGGTCACGAGATGCTAAGTGGCGGGGCGGCGGCGCGACGACATCGCGGCGGAGGAAACGCGGCCGGCGCATACGCGTCGGGAGCCGCTTCCCGCGAGGGGACGCTCTTAAGAATCAACTTACTGGGCGACCTCGATCGACGAGCTAAGCGGGCCTGAGTCGCCCAGTAAGTTGATTCTCACGAGCGTCCCCGGCCCGGCGAGAGCGTCCCCGGCCCGGATCAGACCGCGACGCGCGCGACGCGGCGGCCGAGGCGGGCGGTGATCTCGTACGGGATCGTCCCGATCGTGCGCGCGAGGTCCTCGGCGCCGATGCGGCGCTTCCCGCTCGCGCCGATGATGGTGACCTCGGTGCCGACCTGCACGTCGCGGATGTCCGTCACGTCGATCGTGGTGTAGTCCATCGACACCGCGCCGACGACCGGCGCGCGTTCGCCGAGGATCAGAACGTGCGCGCGGTTGCTGAGCGCGTACGGGTAGCCGTCGCTGTAGCCGAACGGGATGATCCCGATGCGCGTCCCGCGCTTGGTGACGTGCGTGCGGTTGTAACCAACGGGCGAACCGGCGGGCAGGTCCTTCAAGAAGAGCACCTGCGTGCGCAGCGAGAGCACCGGCCGGATCGGACTCGTCCCGACCGGGAGGTTGCCCGGGTTCAGTCCGAAGAGCCCGAGGCCGACGCGGACCATCGTGAAGTGCTCGGAGAGGGTCGAGAAGATCGCGGCGGAGTTGCTCGCGTGCACCATCTGCGGGCTGATGCCGTCGGCGCGGATCTCCTCGACGAGCTTGACGAACAACGTGATCTGCTCGGATGTGTGGAACGGCACGGGCGACGCGGCGCTGCCGTAGTGGGTGCAGATTCCTTCGAGCTGGAGCGACGGGTCGCGCGCGATCGTGCCGGCGAGTTCGCGCGCGATCTCCGGCCGCACGCCGAGGCGTCCCATGCCCGTGTCGACCTTCAGGTGGACGCGCGCCCTCTTGCCGAGCGCCCCCGCGACCTGCGAGAGCAGGTTCGCGCGCTGTGCCGAGTGGATGCACGTGGCGATGTCGTTCTCGACCACGTCGCGCATCTCGCCCTCGACGATCGCGCCGAGGATGAGGATCGGCGCGGTGACGCCCGCCTGGCGCAGTTCGAGCGCCTCGCGCGAGTCGCCGACGCCGATCATCGACACGCCGAGCTCGATGAGCTTCTTCGCGCAGATCACGGCGCCGTGGCCGTAGGCGTCGGCCTTCAGCACGGCGAGGGCCCGCGTCGTCGCGGGCAGGCGGCTCATCAGCTCGCGGTGGTTGTGCTCGAGCGCTGCGAGGTCGATCTCGGCCCACACGCGTGCGCGCTTGTCGAGCCCTTCGACCGTGGCGAACGAACCGGTTCCGGCGCCGGCGACGTCTTCAGACATCCTTCAGTCCCTCCCTCTTGATCTCGGCCTCGGACTTCCTGAGGTACAGCGGCACCACCGAATCGATGGCGTCCCTCTCGCCCCGGGCGAGGCGCCCGAGGGCGAGTCCCGCGACGTCGGCCGCCGCGGCGCGTGTCGGCGTCGCGGAGGCGATGCGTCCGGCGAAGGCTTCCGCGTACGGCGCAATGCCGTCGCCCACGACGATCGCGTTCGACGGGACACGCGTCGCCGCGGCGGCG
Organism: Planctomycetia bacterium; assembly: GCA_031404455.1. GTDB lineage: Bacteria > Planctomycetota > JAJSAM01 > JAJSAM01 > JAJVHW01 > JANNHP01. Next base: position 22,663 of record JANNHP010000269.1, read on the forward strand.
GGATCGACGAGCTCGGGGCCTTCGCGCCGGTTCCACGCGCCGTTCGACGCCTCGTAGACGGCGAGGTAGACCGCGCGGATCCGGGCGTCGAGGACGACCGCGAGCGGGCGCGCCCCACTCGACAGCCCGATCGGCGCCGCGGCGGCCCAGGCGTCGCAGCTCGGGATGCCGAGAAGCTGCGCGCCGGACGCGTACGCGAACGCCCGCGCGGCCGTGATGCCGACGCGCAGGCCCGTGTAGCTGCCGGGACCCGTGCCCACGGCGACGAGGCTCACGTCGCGCGGCGCGACCGACGCGCCGCGCAGCAGGCGTTCGAGCGCGGGGAAGAGGTCCACGCCGTGCCGCATTCCGGTCGCGAGGACCTCGCTGCCGAGCAGTTCGCGGACGCCGTGCCCGTCGCGGACGAGCGCGACCGAGGCCTCGGCGCCGCTGGTGTCGAGTGCGAGCGTGATCATCTTCCCGCCTCTTCCCGGATCGCGGCGAGAACCGCCGTCAGCGCCGCGCGGAGATCCCGGCGCCGCCGCGCCTCGACCAACACGCGGAGCTTCGGCTCCGTGCCGCTGTAGCGCACCACGATCCGCCCGTCCTCGCCGAGCGATCGCTCGGCGTCCGCGATCGCCGCGGACGTGCGCCGCATCGTCTCGAGCGGGCGCCGCTCCTTCACGTCGATCGACACGATCTCGAGCGGCCACGGCGCGTAGCCGCCGCCGAGCTCCGACGCCTTGGTCCTCTCCCGCGCGAGGATGCCGAAGCATGCGATCGCGGCGTAGAGGCCGTCCCCCGTGAGCAGGCCCTTGCGCGGCACGATGATGTGCCCCGAGGGCTCGGCGCCGAGTCCGTACCCGCGCGCGGCCATCTCCGCCACGATGTGCCGGTCGCCGACGGCGGTCCGCAGCACGCGGATGCCGTCCGCGGCCAGGTGCGCGACGAGCCCGCCGTTCGTCATCGACGTGCCGACCACCGTCCGGTGGGGAAGACGCCCCGCGGCGAGGAGCCGCGGCGCCAGCGCCGCGACGATCGTGTCGCCGTCGAGCACGCGGCCCTTCTCGTCGCAGAGTTGCACGCGGTCGGCGTCGCCGTCGAACGCGGCGCCCGCGTGCGCGCGCCCGGCGCGGACCGCGCGGCGCAGCGACGCGGGATGCATCGCGCCGCACTTCGCGTTGATGTTGCGTCCGTCGGGCGCATCGTGGAGCGCGATCACGCGCGCGCCGAGCGACGTGAGCACGCTCTTCGCGATCGCGCTCTGCGCGCCGTTGCCGCAGTCGATGACGAGCTTCAGTCCCGAAAGCCGCGTGCCGCGCCACTCGGCGAGGATCGCGCGCGAGTAGTCCTCCGCCGCGCCGGGCCGCGTCGTCGCTTCGCCGAAGCCCTCGGGGCGCACGGTGTGCTCGGTCCCGGGATCGGCGTACGCGCGCTCGATCGCGGCCTCGGCCTCGTCGGAGAGCTTCCGGCCGTCGCGACCGAGCAGCTTCAACCCGTTGTCCTGCCAGGGGTTGTGCGATGCGGAGACGACGACGCCGAGGTCGAACCTCTCGCGCCGCACGAGCAGCGCGACCGCCGGAGTCGGCAGCACGCCCGCGTCCTCGACGTCGAGTCCGCCCGCGAGGAGCCCCGCGGTGACCGCCTGCACGACGGCGGGGCCCGAGAGGCGGGTGTCGCGTCCGACGAGGATGCGCCGCCGCGCGCGGGCGCGCGAGCCCGCGCCGAGCATTCGCGCGACGGCGAGGCCGAGGCGCGTGAGGGCTCCGGGCGCGAGGGGGCCCAGTCCCGCGGGGCCGCGGACGCCGTCAGTACCGAAGAGACGCTCTGCCACGTTGGGCCGACGCGTCCGAGAGGGGGCCCGGATTGTCGCTCGCGTCCGGTGCGAGTCAATCGAGGAGTGGGCGTTTCGCCGCGCGGAACTTCCGGTTAACGCGCTTCCTCGACGTAGACGCCGTACTCCTGCGTCAGCGCGATCCCGGGCGGCATGTCGGCGATGTGCAGCGGCACCTCGCCGTTCCTCTGGTCCGCCGGCAGGTCGCTCTCGAGCACGTAGGCGTGGACCTTCGACGCCGCGAGCGCCGACAACGCACTCGGGACTCCGGTCACCAGCACGCGCACCTTCGGCGGGTCGCCCGCGACGAAGTGGGGCTTGTTCAGCTCCGCGAACTGCAGGCGGCGGACGGCGCGGGTCGTCGTCCCCGCCTCGGCGAAGAGCCGGACCGGCACGAAGATCTCCTGCTCGGCGACGCGCGACAGCTCGACGCGCGCCGAGAGCTCCGACGGATCGACCAGCGTGAAGAGGTCCTTCTGGGACGGGTGGATCTCGAGCACGAGCCGGGCCAGCGTCTTCGGGCTGTCGCGCAGGCTGTCGGCGAACCCCTGGAGCTGTTCGCGCGAGACGAACGTGCGGATCTCGCGGAAGGTGTCGAGCGAGCTGACCGTGCCGCGCACCTTCGCTTCGTTCGTGTAGCCCTGCAGGACGTGGCGCAGCCCGAGGTCGGCGGCACCCTGGAACTCGGGCGGCGCGACCGCCTTCTTCGTCACCGCCACCCGGAACACTTTCACGCTGATGACCGCCGGCTCCATGTCGAGGACAGCGAGGGCGCCCGCGCCGAGCGACTGCTTGAAGTCGAAGTCGTCCTTGCCGAAGTCGCGGCGCGTCTCGTTGGCGTCGGACGGCAGGTCCGTGAGCGTGAGGCGCCGGACGATCCTCGGCGTCTGCGTCGCGCGCAGCGCGTCGATCGCGCGCCGCGCTCCCTGGAACTCGATGTGCACCGTCTGCGTGCGCGGCGAGACCTCGAGGCCCTCTTCCGCCTCGATGACGATCTGCACGGCCGTCCGCTGCGTCTCGTTCAGGTCCTCGCGGACCGTGAACCAGATCGTCCATCCGAAGACGACGGCGAGGGCGAAGAGCCCTGCGTCGGAGAACATCGCGCGCGCGAGTCTCACGACGCACCGACCTTCTGGCCCGCTGCGGCGACCGATCCCGGGCCGGGTGTGCTCCCGCCGTTCTGCGGACGGGCCACGCCCGTGAGGTCCTCGAGCGCCGCGAGGAGCTCCGTCTCGGGATCGAGGAACCTGAGCTGCCCGCCGACTGCGATGCTCACGCGCCCCGTCTCCTCGCTGACGATCACGAGCACGGCGTCGCACTCCTCGGAGAGCCCGATGCCCGCGCGGTGGCGCGTGCCGAGCCGCGAGTCGAGGTCGCGCCGCTCCGCGAGCGGGAAGATGCAGCCTGCCGCGATCACGCGGTCGCCGCGCAGGATCACGCCGCCGTCGTGGAGCGGGGCGCCCGGCCAGAAGATGCCGGCGAGGAGCTCGGGCGTGGCCTCGGCGTCGAGCCGCGTCCCGGTCGCGGCGATGTGGTGCAGCGCGTTCGCGCGCTCCACGGCGAAGAGGGCGCCGCGCCGCTCGCGCGAGAGCGTCTGCGCGGTCCGGGCCAGCACGTCGATCGCGCCGCGCGGTTTGCGGCGCAGCCGCCCGAAGAGCCGGTGGTCGCCGAGCGAGAGCAGCGCGCGCCGGAGCTCCGGCTGGAACACGATGAGGAGCGCGAACGCCGTCGTGCCGAGCAGGGTCGAGAGGATCGACTGGAGGATGCGCAGCTCGAAGAAGCGCAATACCGACGCCGCCGTGAACACCGCGAGCGACACGAAGATGACCGTCCCGCGCAGGATGCTGCCCGCGATCGTGCCGCGCACGAGGCGGAGCAGCGCGTAGACGACGCACACGAGCACCGCGAGCTGGATCCAGTCCGCGGTGTCGGCCGGCACGTACTGTCGCCAGTGGAAGTTCATGGTCCGGCGCACAGCTTACGGTGGCGCGCGGAGGAATGCCGCGTCTGCGTCCGGTCGGATTCAGCCGGCCGCCGCGGCGCGGAGCGCGTCCGCGAGACGCACGGCGTCGCGGCAGGCCCTCACGTCGTGGACGCGGACGACGTGCGCGCCGAGCCAGGCCGCGAGCGCCGCCACCGCGATCGACGCCGGGAGTCGCGCCACGGAGGGCGGCGCCGCGGCGGTGTCCGCGCGGACCGCGAGATCGAGGAAGCTCTTGCGCGACGGGCCGACGAGGAGCGGCGCGCCGAGAGCCGCGAACCGCGGCAGCGCCGCGAGGAGCGTGGCACTCTGCGCGGCCGTCTTCGCGAAGCCGAGGCCCGGATCCGCGATCAGCCCGCGGATGCCGGCGGCCCGCGCCGCGTCGAGCGCCGACCCGAGTTCGGCCATCACCTCGGCGACGACGTCGCCGTACGCCGCGCGCGTCTTCATGTCGGCGGGGGTCCCGCGCATGTGCATCACGACGGCGGGGACGCGCAGATCGGTGACCGTCGCACGCATCGCCGGGTCGAACGTCAGCCCCGACACGTCGTTGACGATCGAGGCGCCCGCCGCAACGGCCTCGCGGGCGACCCGGGCGCTGCGCGTGTCGACCGAGATCGGGACGCCGGGGCAGGCCCGCGCGGCGCGTTCGATCACCGGGAGGATGCGCCGGATCTGCTCGTCGTCGGGCACCTGCGCGGCGCCGGGACGCGTGCTCTCGCCGCCGATGTCGAGGAGATCGGCGCCGTCCGCGACGAGGCGCTCCGCGAGTGCCGCAGCGTCGCCCGGATCGGCGTGCGCGCCGCCGTCCGAGAACGAATCCGGCGTCACGTTGACGATGCCCATCAGGAGGGTGGCCGGGCCGAGCACGAGTTCGCGCCCGTTCGGCAGGGTGAGGCGGAACTCGCGCCGCGGCGGGACCGCCGGCGCGCCCGTCACCAGGCCGTTTCCAGCCGCTCGACGATGCGCTCGGCGAGCGTCCGTCCGGCCTCCTCGCGCGCCGTGCGCACGTCCTCGCCGATCTGCGGGACGTAGGACTCGCGCTCGGTGACGCGGCCCTTCTTGACGACGGGCTTGCCCGTGTGTCCGTCGATGACCTCGACCTCGGCGGTGACGAAGTAGGCCGACTCGCGGATGCGCTGGCGGTCGAGGTGCGAGAGAACCTCCTCGTCGGCGTCGACGAGCGTCGCGTTCAGCACGAGGTCGGGATGGTCCGACGGGCTCACGACGCGCAGCCCCGTCCGCGAGTGGATCTCCTCGACGACCTGGCGCGTCAGCTCGTACTCGAGGTCGTGGCGCTGCGTGGTGTTGTCGAACACCGGCACGGCGATCGTGTGGTAGCCCGCGGGCACGAGCGATCCCGTCGAGTAGCCGCAACCCGTGAGGAGGATCGCGATGGCGACTCCCAGCGTCCTCGTTCTCACCTGTCACCTCCACCGTTCGGTGCGGGCTCGATGCCGAGCTGCCGCCGCGCGTCTTCCGCGGCGCGCGTCTTCGGGTAGTCGCGGACGACGTTCCTCAGCTCCGCGCGAGCGGCGTCGGCGCTGCCGGCGCGCAGGTAGAAGGCCGCCGCCTCGAGCTTCTTCGCGGCGAGCTCTTCCTCGACCGCGGCGAGGTCCGCGCGCGCCGCCTCGAGCTGTTCCGCGTACTCGCGGGCCCTCGCCTGGTCGGCGGAGACGAGCTCGATGTAGGCGCGGTACTCCGCGGCCGACCGCTGGAGCGCGTCGGCGTCGTAGCTCGTGCCGCGGTTCAGGTCGCGGTACGCCTTCGCGAGGCGCAGACGCGCCTCGAGCGCCCACTCGCTCGTCGGGAAGTTGTCGAGAAGGTCGTGCAGGTGGGCGATCGCCTCGCGCGTCTGCCGGTCGCGCCACTCGTAGTCGGCCATGTAGATGAGGGCGTCGTCGGCGAGGTCGCCGTGCGGGAAGGCGGACACGAGGTAGTCGAGCTGGTCCACGCCCTCGCTCGAGTACTTGAAGATGCCGAGGAAGCCGTTCTGGCCGACCTGGATCGTGTAGGTCCCCATGTCGTAGATGCGGCGCTGGATCTTGGGCGTGTACGGCGAGAGCGGCCAGTCCCGGAGGTGCTTCTTGTACAGCTCGAAGGCGCCGTTGTACTTGCCCTGGCCGTAGCGTGCGTCCGCCTCGTGGAACTGCGCGTCGCACGTGAGCTCCGACGTCGGGTGGTCGACCCAGACGAGCTTGAAGGCGTCGGCCGCGTCGGCCCACTCCTGCGCCGCGAAGAGCCTCTCGGCCTTCGCGTAGATCACCTCGGGCGGGTCGCCCTTGACCGGCTCGTTCGGGCCGGGATCGGGACCGAGTCCGATCGCCCGGGTGACGAAACAGCCCGGCGCCGAGAGGGCGACGGCGGCGAGGAGGAGTGCTGCGAGACGTCGGGACGGCATCGCGCGGAGGATAGCTGAGGCGGGAGCGGGCCGCTATCTACCCGCCGCGCGCGTCAGTCGTTCTCCCGGAGTCCCCGGTCCTTCTCGGTTCCGTGCTCGGTGTCGTCGCCGGGCTCCTGGTGGGGCGCGCCGCCTGGGTTCGGACGCGGCGCGGCGGCGGCCCGGCGCGCGGGCTTGCCGAGGACGAGAGTCTCGGTCGCGCCGCCCGAGAGGTCGAGGTCGGCGACGATCTGCGTCACCCCCCGGTCGAACACCAGCGTGCAGCGGGAGCCCGGGGTGCGGGCGGTCGCGGTCGCGGCGTAGAGCGCCTCGTCGGACCCGAGGGTGCGGACGCGACGGAGCGTCATGACCGGCGACGGGCCGCAGTTGCCCATCGACGGGCCGCGGTCGCCCGGGACGACGCCGATCTCCGCCGGGAGCGACGGGCCGCCCTCGGTGCGGCGGATGCGCAGCGACACCGCTTCGCGCGACGTGGCGATGAGCGTCAGCGACTCGCACGAATCCGGCACGGGCCGCGAGAGGCCGAGCTCGTGCGCGTCGTTGGTCAGGACGACGTGCGTCGCGAGCGGACGTTCGATCAGCGCCTCGCCCTTGTCGTCGGTGATCACGGCCTTCGCCGGCGTGACGGTCTCGGCGCCGATCAGGCGGTCCCCGAACGCCGCGACGTGCACGGTGAACGCGGGAATCGGCCTGCCGGCGAGGTCGACGACGCGGACGCGCAGGGGCGAGGACTTGGCGAGCGGGAAGCCGAGTCCGGCGCGCGTGGTGCCCGTGAGCGATTCGAGGAACGCGACGACGTCGGCGACCTCGGCGTCGCTGAGGTCGAGGCGTTTCATCGCGGGGTCGAGGTTCGGGTTCTTCGTGCCGCCCTGCGAGTAGTACTTCACGACGTCGGTCAGCGTCGCGAACGAGGCGTCGTGCATGTAGGGCGCGCGGATCGCCACGTCGCGGAGCGTCGGCGTCTTGAACTTCGCGAACTCGCTCTTGCGCATCGTGATGCCGCCGCGGCCGGCGTCCCTCGGCGCGGGACCGTCCATCCCGACGCGCCAGAGCGGGTCGGCGTGATAGGCGACGCCGGTGTCGTGGAACTTGCCGTCGGTGAACGCGGCACGGCCGCCGACGGGCTTCGTCGAGTGACACTGCGCGCAGGCCGCGCGCCCTTCGAAGAGCGCCAGGCCGCGACGCGCGGATTCGGTGAGCGCGGCATCGTCGCCCGCGAGGAACCGGTCGAACGAGTTCGACGTGCTGCGCAGCGACGCGCAGTAGGCGTCCATCGCGTCGAGGATGCGCTCGGTCGTCGGCGTCGCCGTGCCGAACGCCGCCTTGAACGCCGCGGCGTAGCGGCCGTCCTCCTCGAGACGGTCGGCGGTCGGCGTGATCGGCGCCTCGCTCGGCGGGACGAAACCGTACGCGCCGGTCGGCGTCTCGACCGGCGTGCCCGGCACGGGCGCGGGCGGGCCGTCCTGCACGGACGCTCCACCGGCCGTGCGCGCGGCGTTGAAGCGCTCGGTGAAGAGCTTCACGGCCTGCGCGTTCGCCATCTCGGCGGGCGCGACGCGCGCGACGAGGAGCTGCCGCACCGTCTTGAACTCGCCGTCCCAGTGGAAGCCCTCGCCGGTCAGGTCGAGGAGCGTCTGGCTGTGGCGGCGCGTCTCGCCCGTGTCGTCGGGCGACGTCGGCCGCGGGTCGCCGAACGCGCGCTCGGGGTCGTGGCAGGAGGCGCACGAGTGCCTGCCCATGCGGCTGACGGTCGGGTCCATGAAGAGCCGCCGCCCGAGCTCGACGACTTCCGGCTTCGGCCCCTTCGGCGCCGCGTCGGCGCCCGGTTGCGGGAACCCGAGCGAGACGAGGAGCGCCGTCGTCGCGCCTGCGGTGACCGTCACAACGAAACCGAGAGTCGTCTTCCTCATGTCCGACCTCCGCGTCAGTGCCTCCGCGCCGGTGAGACCGAGTCTCAGCATACCGGCCCGCGCCGCGCCGTCGAGGGGACGGACGGATTTCGCCGGGCCGCGGTCCGCGCCGGACGAATCGCCGCCGCCGCCTCGCGCAGAGTTGCGGCGCGCGGCTCTGCATGATCGCCTCGTCGCCGCATGGCGCTCATCTCCCTCGACGGCATCCACAAGCGGCACGACGAGCTCGAGCTCCTCAGCGGCGTGTCGTTCGCCATCGAGGAAGGCACCCGCGTCGGAATCGTCGGCGCGAACGGGTGCGGTAAGTCGACGCTGATGCGCATCCTCGCGGGCGTCGAGACCGCGGACTCGGGGCGCCGCTACGTGAGGCCCGGGCTCCGCATCGGCCACCTCCTGCAAGATGTCCCCGCCCATGCGGGCACCGTGCGCGACGCCGTGCGCGGCGGACTCACCGGCCGCGCCGACGTGCTGCACCGCATCGACGCCGTCCACCACGAGATGGGCGCGCCGGATCTCACGCCCGACCGCTCTGCGTGGCTCCTCGCGGAGCTGACGCGGCTCGAGGCGCGGCGCGACCTCCTCGGCGGCCACGACGTGGAGCACCGCGTCGAGGCGATGATCGAGCACGTCGGACTCCTCGACCCCGACGTCCCGTCCGCGGGCCTCTCGGGCGGCGAACAGCGGCGCGTGGCGCTCGCGCGCGTCCTCCTCGACGAGCCGGACGTGCTGCTCCTCGACGAGCCGACGAACCATCTCGACGCGTTCGTCATCGACTGGCTCGAGGACCGGCTCATCGAGACGCGCATCCCGGTCGTCATGGTGACGCACGACCGCTACTTCCTCGACCGCGTGGTGGACCGCGTCATCGAGATGGAGCGCGGCGAACTCTTCGGCTACGAGGGCGGCTACGCGGGCTACCTGCGCGGCAAGTCCGCGCGCGAGCTCGCGAACGAGCGCGCCGAGACCGGGCGGCAGAGCCTGCTCCGCCGCGAGACCGAGTGGATGCGCCGCGGCCCGCCCGCGCGCACGACGAAGGCGAACGCGCGCATCGAGCGGTATCACCGTCTCCTCGACGACGCGCCGCCGCCTCCCGGAGGAGAGCTCGCGTTCCGGATCCCCTCGGGTCCGCGGCTCGGCACGAAGGTGATGCAACTCCGCGGCGTGACGCTGCGCGTCGGCGACCGCACGCTGATCGACGCCCTCGACATGGACATCGGCCGCGGCGAGCGCCTCGGCATCGTCGGCGCGAACGGCGCGGGCAAGACGACGCTCCTGCGCACGCTGACGGGGCAGCGGCCGCCCGACGCGGGCGTCGTCGAGATCGGCGAGACGGTCGAGATCGCCGGCATCGACCAGTTGCGCAGCGACCTCGATCCCGCGAAGACGATCGTGCAGGAGGTCGCCGACTCCGCGGACAACGTCCGCGTGGGCGACACGCCCGTGCGCATCGAGAGCTTCCTCGACCAGTTCCTCTTCCCCGGCGAGCGCAAGCACACGCAGATCGGCCGGCTCTCGGGCGGCGAGCGCAACCGCGTGCTGCTCGCGAAGCTCCTCTTGCGCGGCGGCAACGTGCTCGTCCTCGACGAGCCGACGAACGACCTCGATCTCCCTGCGCTGCGCGCGCTCGAGGAGGCTCTCCTCGCGTTCGAGGGCTCGGTGATCGTGGTCAGCCACGACCGCTGGTTCCTCGACAGGATCGCGACGGAGATCGTCCACCTCGACGGCCGCGGCGGGTTCACGAAGTGGGGCGGCGACGTCACCTCGCTGCTCGAGCGCGTCTCCGAGAAACGCGCCGAGGACGAACGTCTCGACTCGCAGCGGCGCGCGCGGGAGACCGCGGCCGTCGCGGCTCCGCGCGAACGCGTCGCGAAGTCGAAGAAGCTCAACTCACGCGAGGAGCGCGAACTCGCCGAGTTGCCGCCGCAGATCGAGGCGGCCGAGGCGCGCGTCGAGGCGCTGACCGCGCGCCTCTCCGATCCGTCGCTCTACGCGGGTCCCGTCGCGGACCGCGAACGGATCGAAGCGGACCGCGGCGCGGAGGTCTCGAAGCTGGAACGGATGTTCGCGCGCTGGGAGGACCTCGAGGCGCGCAAGGCGGCGGGGGGCTGAGCGCATCAGCCGGGCTATGGACAGTCCAGGATCATCCTCTCGGTAGGGGCGGACCCCTGTGTCCGCCCGGATCGACACAGGCAGGTTGTCGCGGCCGGATCGACGTGGGGCGGACACGGGGGTCCGCCCCTACCGAGACGTGTTCGCGGAACTTCGCCAGATGCGAGATGGCACGATTGCGCGCGCGGCTTCAGAGGAACTTCGACGTCCGCATCGGACGGTCGAGGACGGTCGTCGTCCACGCGTCGAGGGTCGCCCGCAGTTCGCGGCGCAGCGCGTTCGACGTCGGCAGATTCAAGGCCGCGGCGAGCGGGCCCTCGCCGAGCTTCGCGAGCGTCTCGACGGTCTCGCCGGTGACGCGCGGCGCAGAGCTGTCCTCGGTCCCGCAGTCGCGGCAGATGAGCCCGCCCTTCAGCGGCGAGAGTCCGGCGGTGTGCACGTTGCGCGCGGGCTTGCCGCACGCGACGCAGCGCGTCAGCTCGGGGAAGAAGCCCGCGTGGCGCAGCATCATCGACTCGAACCCGAGGCCGAGCCCCTCGCACTGGACGTCGTCCGCCGCCTCACAGAGACGCAGCGCCGCGACGCCGAGCTCGAACACGAACGGGTCCGGGGCCTCCTCGCGCGTGAATGCGAGCAAGAGCGCCAGCATGTGCGACGCCACGTGGAACCGCACGACGCTCTCGCGCAGCCCCGGGAAGTGCGTCGCAGTCGAGAAGCCGCCGAGCGTGCGCAGTTCGGCGCCCGGACGCCGCGGGTAGACGAGTGCCTCGCCCATGTGGAGGGCGTCGACGCCGCCGTGGAAGGCGCCCGAGATCCGCCGCGCGCCCTTCGCGATCCCGTGGATGCGGCCCTCGTCCTCAGTGAGCAGGTGGAGGATCTGGCTCGACTCGGCGAAGTCGAACGCGCGCAGCACGAGCGCCTGCGTGCGCCGCGCCGTCGTCACGGCTTCAGGAGCCAGACGCGGCCGTCCTGCCAGCGCCAGTACCAGTGGAAGCCGCGGCAGAGCTCGTCGAGCGCGTCGCGGAGCGGGCGCGGCGGCCCGCGCCACGCGAGCGCGGCGCCGGTGTCCCACACGCCGGGCTCCGCGACGACCTCGATGCCGGTCTGCGCCTTCATCCCGCGGAGGAAGTCGACGATGTTCGCGCCGACGACGTCGGGCCGGAACTCCACGCCGAGCGCCGCGTCCGCGTGCTCCGCCGCGACGCGCCGCCGGTAGACCGCGAGCGTCTCCTCGCGTTTCGCGCGGTTGCAGATCTCGTCGCGGCCGACGGTGACGCCCTCGCTCGTCACCACGTAGACGATCGTCTTCTGCGTGACGATCATCATGTGGCCGAAGATCTCGAGCCCCGTCCACTCCTTCTTCGGAAGCTTGACGGTGAACCCGTCGGGGATCGCGGGCGGGCCCGTGCGGACCTTGATGCCGTGCGGCTCGATCCTCGTCTTCAGCATCGGGAGGATCTCCGACCAGGGAACGTCGCCCACGGGCATCGTGAAGCGGAGCTCCATGAGGAGGAGACGGTTCCGCTTCTCGGCGTCGCGCGTCTCCTCGGGCGCGGGATCGGGCGGGAGGTTCGCCTCGAGTTCCCCGCACCTCGCCCGGTACGTCTCCCACGGGTAGCCCATGCTCCCGAACTTGCCGAGCTCGTTCCCGACGAGGAGCCCGGTCGTCAGGGGGACCTCTTCCTTCGCGTCGGGGTCGTACGCGGCCGAGCCGCCGCCGATCGCGCCGCTCGACCATCCACGCAACCCGGCCCACGCGAACGCGACGAACGCGGCGAGGAAGACGGCGAAGGCGGCGGCGCGCAGTCCGGTCATCGGCGGGAGTGTAGTGTCCCGGGGTACGGAGTCAGGCTCCGACCCACCGTTTTCCACATCGCGCGCTCTGCGACGAGGTGCTCCGGCTCCGCCACCGCGCGGCCCTGCGACTCACGCCCGGTCGAGCTCGACCTCGTCGTGGTCGTCCTCATCGCCGTCATCGTCATCGTCATCATGGTCGCCGTTGTCGTCGTCCGGCTCGTGGCCGGGCGCCGACGTGTCCGGCAGGATGCCGCTCGCGAGCACCGACTGATCGGCCGCGACCCGGATCTCGAGTCTCAAACCGGCGAGTTCGGCGAGCGACGTCACGCCGAAGGGGAGCGCCGCGGCCGCGTCGAGGTCGAACTCGTACTCGGTGTCCGAGTCGCCGTCGTCGTCCTCGTCCTCATCCTCATCGGCGTCCTCGTCCTCGTCCTCGTCGGCGTCGTCGGAACGGGAACTCGCGGACTTCGCGTCGACATCGTCCCGATCCGAGGTGCCGTCGTCGTCCCCGTCGTCCCCGTCGTCCCCGTCGTCCCCGTCGTGCTCATCGAGGTCGTCGTCGTCTGCCTCGTCGTCGCCCTCGTCCGACTCCTCGACGAGGTCGCCGAGTTTCACGAACGTGCCGTCGGCGCCCTGCAGCCACGCCTCGAGTGCGAGGCCCGTCGGCCCGCCCTCGACATGGATGCTGAACCGGTCCGCGAGGCCGTGCTCACCGCGGCGGAACTCCACGCGAGCCTCCACGCCGACCGCCGCCGGGTCGACCGCGAGCCCCTGCTTCAGCGACTTCATCCTGCGCGAGATACCCGTCGCCTTCGCCGCGGAGGGGAGCACGCCCTCGAGCAGCGTCACGCCCGAGTCCGTGCGCACCTCGATCGCGCGGCCGGAGAGGAACGCCACGTCGGGGACGCCGAATGGCAGCGCGTCGCCGCGCGCCGTCCTCACGTTCCATGCGGCGCGTCCGGAGCGGCCTTTCGTGCTGAGGGAGCCGACGGGCCGCATCACGCCCGACGCGTCGGCGACGAAGACCAGGAGCGCCTCGGCCGCGGGTGCGTTCGTCACCTGGAGGCGGATCGCCTGGTTCTGGAGGTTCCGGCGCGACACGTCGAGTCGCACGAACCGGGTCGACGCCGAACCGGCCGGCGCGAGCTCGCTCCGCAGGTGGATCCTCTCCGTCCGAGCGCCGCGGCGCGCGCTCGCGTCGGCGCCGGCACCGAGCGACAGAGCGACTGCTGCGGCGGCTGTCAGGACGAGGGGGGCTCTCCAAGCGCGCATGGTTGGCTCCTTGTGGACGGCGGAATCGACCGGAAATCTACACTTGCTTCGAGCCGGCGTCGATGGGACCGGCCGGATTGCAGATCCTGCGTGCGTTCCGATCGCGACTCGCTGGTGAGGGTCCACCCGGCGTCCGGCTGATACCTGAATCTCATCCCGCAGAGCGCGAAGGGTCCGGAGTCAGGCTCCCACCCACCGTTTTCCACACATTCTCAGCGAGCGGTCGCGGCGCCGGGCTCGGGTTCCTCGAGCCGGAAGCCGGACCTCCTCGGCCGGGGGCAGCCGTCGATCACCTCGGCGAACTCCAGACGGACGGATCCGTCGGTCAGGAACTCGAGGCGCACGTAGCCCGGCTCGGAGGACGCGAACAGGGTGTCCTGCGACGCCCCGACCGAGTTCAGCTTGCCCGGCGACCCCGCGCCGCTGACGACCTCGAACGGAGCGCCGCGCCGGTTCGCGCGCGCGTTCGAGATCCACTGGAGCGAGTGCTCGTGGCCCGCGACGTACGCGACGGCGCCGCAGTCGGCGAGGGCGTCGTCGAGGAGGCCGCTGAACGCGCAGTAGCGCGGGTTGTGGAGGTTCTGCGCCCAGTCGGTTCCGCCGAAGACGTCGCTGACGCTGGAGCCGAAGTCGTAGATCCCGACCCCGACGATCGACAGCGGGAACGGGAGCGGGACTCCCAGACCGTCGAACAGGAGCCAGTCCCGCCAGGAGAAGAACCTGCCGTGCGGGCCGTTGCTCGCGGTCGGATGGTGACCGAACACCACGAGGCACCGTCCGTCGCGCGGGTCGGCGCCGTGCCGGAGCTCTTCGCTCGCCGTCCGGCATCCGAATCCGTCCGCGTCGGCGTCGCAGAGCCAGAGTTCGGTGTCGAGGAACGCCAGACGTGCGACATCCGCGACGTCCTGGAACGACGGCCCCAGCGAGGCGTGCTCCGGGAGCAGTCGCACCTGACCCGGCCGCGCCCGCCCGGTCAGGACCGCCGCGTCGAGCCGCATCGCGATGTGGTCGCGTTCCCACCTGCCCAGGTCGCCGCAACGATGGTCGTGGTTCCCGAGGAGGAAGATCCCGTTCGCGCCGGAGAGGAGCACCGCGTCGATCTGGGCGTCGAGCTTCGCTTCCCGGTCGAACGTGCCGGGACTCGTGTCGGGATAGACGTTGTCCCCGACGAAGACGACCCACGTGCTCGCGGGGGCGAGGGCCGCATCGGCCGCGACTGCGTCGAGCACCTGACTCCTCCCGGCACCGATCGCCTCGCCCGCGTCGCCGACGACGATGACCGTTCCCGCGACCGAGTCGCGCGGGGCGGGTCCGATCTCCACGACGCCGGGGGCGATCCAGTTCCCCTCGACCGCGCAGCCGGCGAGGCCGAGGAGGAGGATCGTCCAAGCCACGCTCATCCGGTTCCGTGCCATCGCAGCCCCCTCTCCCGCCCGGCTCCCGCGCGACCCGGGTCCGCTCCCACGTCCGCGGGGATGATAGCCCGGACAATTCACGAGGGCTGCGCGTCTGGCGGGGCTTTCGGGCCGAGGGCTGCGTGGCTTCGCAACCCCTGGGCGGCATTCGCCGCCACGGGGTGGGACCCCTTGCGAGACCTGACGAGGTCGCGCCGCGGGGTCGTGCCTTGCCCTCGGCCCGAAATCCTCCGCCAGAAAGGCGTGTCGAGGTTCGGACGCTCGTCGTGCCCGGTCCGACTTCAGCGATCGGCTGCGTTTCGCGCCGATGAGCGCGAACCCCTCGTGAATTGTCCGGGCTAGCCCTCGACGGTGTCGTCACCAGCGCGGCCTCGACGCAGCTACCGGATCGCCGGACCGGACGGCCCGCGGTGCGCGTGCGTCAGCGCGATGGCGATGGCGTCCGTGACGTCCGCAGGCTTCGGCGCCTCGGCGAGGCCGAGGATGACGCGCACCATCGCCGCGACCTGCTCCTTCGACGCGTTGCCGTTGCCGACGACGGCCTTCTTCACGGTCGCGGGCGTGTACTCGTGGATCTCGAGCGCCGCGTCCGCCGAGACGACGAGCGCCACGCCGCGCGCCATGCCGACCGCGAGCGCGGCGGAGGCGCTCTTCCCGAAGAACTGCGTCTCGACGGCGATCACCGACGGCGCCTGCGCGCGGATGACGTCGCGCAGTCCGTCGGCGAGTTCCTTGAGGCGCGTCGGCATCGACTCCGTCTTCATCTTCAGCACGCCCGACGCCACCAGCTTCGAGCGGTTCCCCGACGCCTCGACGAGCGCCCACCCGGCGACGCGCGTGCCCGGGTCGATCCCGAGGATGCGTCGGACGGGCGGGGGCGCGGGCGGCACGGCTCGACGTTAGCGCGGCGCGTCAGGAATGAGGAACACGTCGCCGTCGCGGAACGTCTCGGGCACCTCGGCGCGGATCACCACTTTCGCGTCGGGCGCCGGTCCGCCGAGGAGTTCGACCGCGTGCGGGCGCAGCGGGACCTCGGCGTCGAAGCCGCCGTCGCGTCGGATGCGCACGCGGGCGTACGTCTCGTCGTTCTTCCCGAGCAGGCGCACGTGGACGTCGCGCCAGTTCGGCGTCATCCAGCGACCCTGGAAGAGCCGCCCGCGGCCGATGACGACCACATTCAGCCCCAGTTCGCCCGCAGGGCAGCGCTGCGGGGTCGTCGCGAAACCCGGCGCGGAAACGGTGTACTCGCAGGCCGCCGTGGGGGAGACGAGGTCGAGCGCGAACGACCCGTCGGCCGCGGTCTCGACCTCGCGTTCGGGGATCGCGTCCTTCCACGGTTCGTTCCCGACGAGGACGAGGCCGATGCTCGCTCCCCCGACCGGCACGCCCGCTTCGTCCACCACGTCGCCGACGACGGACCGGGCCGCGGTGAGCTCGACCTTTCCACGGTCTTCGACCGCGCCCGGCTCCGCGGTCACGTCGCCGGTCAGGACGAACGAGCCGGGGACGAAGACCATGTACTTCCAGCCCTTCGCGACCGCGGGGAGCTCGACGAGTCCGTCGTCCCACGCGAAGTCGTCGATGACGACCGGATCGTCGTACTGGCCCTCCAGCGTCCAGACGCGGAACCAGGTCGGCGGTGCCCGGTCGCGCGGGAGGACGAGCTGGAGTCGAAGGGTCGCCTCGCGCACGAGTTGGATCACGATCCGCCCCGTCCGCTTCGGATCGACCTTCTTGCTCTCCCGGATGTGGCCGTCGGCCGTCGCATCGATCCACGTTTCGCGCGGATGGACGCCCGCCAGCTCGAACTGACCCTGCTCGTCCGTGGTCGTCCGGACCGGTCCCGCGCTGACTCTGGCACCCTTCAGATGCTGCCCGCGGTCGTCGGTCAGGACGCCGCGCCAGGTCGCGGGATCGCGGAGATGGCAGCGCCACAGCAGCGTGTCGGCGTCCACGCGGCGTCCGACGTACGTGCCGGGAGCGCCGGCGGGACCGCTCACGTTCACGGCGATCGGTCCCTCCTCCATGTCGGCGACGCCGTAGCGGCCGGACGCGCGGGGGCCGACGCTCCACCGCTCCCACGGGAAGTACGGGGTCACGCTCATTCCGTCGGCGGCGTTCCCGCGTTCATCGAGGAGCAGGAACTCGGCGCGTACCCGGCCGCGCAGGACGAGCGTCCCGGCGCCGTCGCGGGGCGCGCGTTCGACTGTCGGCTTCGACCGCCCGTGGACGGAGTGCATCGCGATGAGACTCGACTTCGTCGTGGACTCGGACACGAAGATCCGGAAACGGCCCGCCTCGTCGGTGAACGCCCGCCACGGCAGGGGCGCCTCTCCGAGGCGCGCCCGGCCGAGGAAGTCGAGCATGCCGAGTTCCTCGGCGTCCTCATCTCGGCGGCCGAACCGCGTCTCGCCGAACATCTCGCCGATTCGCGGCCAGAGTGCGTACACCGCCGCCCCCGCGACGGGCCGGTCCTCGTGGTCGCGGACCTCTCCGACCAGCGGCACGGCGGCCGCCATCCGGACGTCTCGGCGCACCGAGTAGTCCACGTCCGGCTGCGCCTCGACGTAGTCCTGCGCGGTCGCGTGATCCGGCGCATCCACCAGCAGCGTGCAGTTCACGCCGCGCGGGATGCAGTCGAGGCGATAGCTGCCGCGCGCATCGCTGGTCGTCGTCTCGATGTCCTGCGGATCGGGCCCGTACGGGAGGCTCGCGAACAGCGCGACACGGTCGAACGCGCGGATCGTCGCGCCTCGGACCGGCCCGCGGGCATCGGTGACGGTTCCCTTCACCACGACGCCTCGCACGAGTTCGATCCCGTACGGCTGGTTCGCGACGGGCACGGAAGCAGCCTTGATCCGGCGCCGCAGTCGCCCCGGCGACTTCGCCTCGATGCCGACGGTACCCGCGGCCGGGACGACGAACGACGCGAGCCCGCGGTAGTCCGCGCGGGCGCGACGCGGCACGCCGTCGGTCGTCGTCACGTCGATGACAGCGTCGCGCAGCGGCTTTCCGGTCTCCGACGCGACGACCCGGACGTCGAGCACGCGGTCCGGATCCGCGCGATCTCCCGCGCGGCGTGCGCGACTGCCCGATCGCGTCGTCGCGTCGCCGGGTCCCGCGACGGTGCCCCGCGTCGAGACCGCTCCCGCGGAACCGGTGTCCTCGTTTGCGGACGCCGCGACGTCGTCCGGAGTCTCCGGACCGACCGGCGAGGATGCAATCGTGATCACGACGCCGGACGATGCGTCCCCGTCGGGCGTCTTCGGCAGACGCGTCTCGTCCCCGGCGTCGCCACCCCGCCCGTGCGCGACGTCGATCCGCGCGTCGAGTTCCGGCGTCGGCGCGCGCCCGGTTCCGGCTGCGCCCGAAGTGTGCGTCCCAGGCTCGGCTGCGTCGGTCGTCACGTCGTCGAGCGTCGCCTTCGCGAATGCGAGGAGCACCGCGCAGATCGCGACGACGATCGCCGTCGCGACCGCGGCGCCGATCCACCTGGACCGGCGACTCGCCCCGCTCCGCGCGCCCGGCGAACCCATGACCCTCCTCTCAACGCTGGCCGACGGGGGAGAGTGGCAGCGATTCGCATGCCCGACGCGGTGACGCCGTAGTCTTCCGGCGTGACGACGCCAGCCCCCGCCCCCGACTTCGCCGCCGTCCTCGTGATGGCCGGTTCCGGCACGCGCCTCGGTGCCGACGTGCCGAAGGCGTTCGTCCGACTCGGCGGCAAGGCGATGTGGCGGCACGCGGCGGCGACGTTCGCGTCGATCGAGACCTGTCGCGCGGTGGTGCTCGTCGCCCCGTCCGACCGCGTGGACGAGGTGCGGCAGTCGATGCCTTCGGCCCGCGTCGTCGCGGGCGGGACTCGACGTCAGGACTCGGTGCGCAACGGCCTCGCGGCCGTTCCTGAAGGGGTCGGCATCGTCGCGATCCACGACGCCGCGCGTCCGTTCGTCACTCGCGAGACGATCCTCGCCGTGGTCTTCCAGTCGTACACAACGGGAGCGGCGGCCTCCGCCGCTCCCGTGCGGGACACGATCAAGCGTGTCAACGCGGGCGTCATCGCCGACACTCTCGACCGCTCCGATCTGTGGCAGGCGCAGACTCCGCAGTGCTTCCGGCTCGACGTCATCCGATCCGCCCACGCGGCGGCGGAGGCGCATGGCTGGGACGTGACGGACGACTGCGCCCTCCTCGAACGGCTCGGGCACGCCGTGGCCGTGGTGCGCGGCGACGCGTGGAACTTCAAGATCACGGAACCGGACGACCTGTCGGCTGCGGAGGCCTTCCTCGCGCATCGGCGGGAGCCGGGCAAGGAGAGGCCATGAGTCAGGCGACGCGCGTCGGAATCGGTTTCGACGTCCACAAGCTCGTCCGCGGGCGGCCGCTCATGCTCGGCGGCCTGCACGTCGAGTCGCCGTACGGCCTCGAAGGCCACAGCGACGGCGACGTGCTCCTGCATGCGGTCACGGACGCGCTCCTCGGCGCGTGCGGCGAGAGCGACATCGGCGACTTCTTCCCGACGGACGACCCGAAGTGGAAGGGCGCCGAGTCCTCCACGTTCCTCGACAAGGCGCTCGCCAAGCTCGACAAGGCGGGCCTCGTCCTGAACAACGTGGACACGATCATCAAGGCGGAGCGTCCGCACCTCGGCGCGTGGAAGGAAGCCATCCGCGCGAGCCTCGCGGGCCTCCTCGGCCTGCCGATCGACCGCGTCTGCGTGAAAGCGAAGACCAACGAGGGCCTCGGTCCCGTCGGCAAGGGCGAGGCGATCGAGGCGCACGCCGTGGTGCTGCTCAAGCCGGCGAAGCTCGTGAAGCGAGCGGCGAAGAAGACGAAGCGGCCCGTGAAGAAGACTGCGAAGAAGGCGCGCGCGAAGAAGCGCTGAGCCGATGGGCGGATTCCGTTTCCACGACAGCCTGACGCGCGAGGTCCGCGAGTTCCGGTCGATCGATGAGGAGACGACCGGCGAGAAGGTCGTCCGCATGTACAACTGCGGGCCGACGGTCTACGGCAGGCAGCACATCGGCAACTGGCGGACGAACGTCTGCTGGGACGTCCTGCGCCGCGCGCTCGAGCTCGGCGGCTATCGCGTCCGTCAGATCCAGAACATCACCGACGTCGGCCACCTCACCGTGGACACCGTCGCCGACGCCTCGGGCGAGGACAAGATGGAGCTCGCGGCGCGCCGCGACCATCTCGACGCGTGGGGCGTGGCGAAGAAGTACGAGGCGTTGTTCCACGACGACCGGCGCGCGCTGAACATCCAGGACGCCGAGCGCTATCCGCGGGCGACGGATCACATCGCCGAGATGATCGTGCACATCGAGGAGCTCATCCGCGACGGCCACGCGTACGCGACGCCCGCCGGCAATGTGTACTTCTCGGTCGCGACGTTCCCCGCGTACGGGAGGCTCTCCGGCAACACCGTCGAGGAGCTCGAAGCCGGCGCGCGCGTCGAGGTGCTCGAGGAGAAGCGCGCGCCGGAGGACTTCGCGCTCTGGAAGCGCGACGAGAAGCACCAGATGCAGTGGGACTCGCCGTGGGGACGCGGCTTCCCCGGCTGGCACATCGAGTGCTCCGCGATGGCGAGGAAGTACCTCGGCGACACGCTCGACATCCACACCGGCGGCGAGGACAACGCCTTCCCGCACCACGAGTGCGAGATCGCGCAGAGCGAGGCGCTGACGGGGAAACCGTTCTCGCGCTTCTGGCTGCACACGCGATTTCTCGTCCTCGACGGGAAGAAGATGGCGAAGTCCTCCGGGCCGATGCTCCTCATCCCGGAGATCGTGGCACGCGGCTACTCGCCTCGCGTGATCCGGTACTTCCTGCTGTCCGCGCACTACCGGACGCCGCTGAACTTCTCGTTCCAGGCTCTCGACGGCGCGAAGGCCGCCGTCGAGAGCCTGGACGCACTGGCAAGGAGGCTTGTGGCGACGACGCGTCCGGACGACGATTCATCGGTGGTCGCCGCATGCGCGCAGGCCGAGCGTGCCTTCGTTGCGGCGCTTCAGGACGATCTCAACGTGTCGGCCGCGCTCGCCACCGTTCACGAGTTCCGCAACGCAATGAACAAAGTGAACGGCTTCTCGATCGCGGATCTGAGCCGCGCCGCATCGACTCTCGCGCGACTTGACTCCGTACTCGGGTTGGAGCTGCCAAGTCCCATCGTGGAGCGAGTCCACTCTGGCGGATCGTCGTCGTCCTACGCAATCGTCGGTCCGCCAGGCGATCCCGAGCAGGACGACGTCGCGATTGAGATCGAACGACGACGGATGGCGCGCGCTAACAAGAACTTCGAACGAGCCGATGCCATCCGGCAGCGACTCCTCGCGAAGGGGATCGTCCTCGAGGACACGCCGCAGGGCGTGCGCTGGTTCCGGAAGTAGCGGCGCGCCGGTCCGCCAGCCCACCTCCTCGGTAGGGGCGGACCCCCGTGTCCGCCCCCGGTGGATACAGGAAGACCGTCCGCACCGAGATCGACGACGGGCGGACACGGG
>JANNHP010000270.1:0-11598 GCA_031404455.1 Planctomycetia bacterium
CTCGCGGCGGGATCGACGTCGGCGGGCGGGACGGGGCGTCTCGTCGTCAACGCGATGAAGTGGGCCGCGGCTCCGGGAACGGTGCTCGGGCAGAAGCCTCGAGTGGCCGTCGTGGGATGCGATCTCGCCGACTTCGCGCGCACGTCGGGGATCGACGCGGACGCTCTCCCGGCCCGCGCGTTGGGCGGACGCCTCGCGAAGTTCGACGCGCTCGTCCTCGCGACGAACGAACTCGACGCCGGCGACCTCGCGGCCATCGGCGAGTTCGTGAAGAAGGGCGGCGGCCTCGTCGTCGCGCAGACGGGCTGGGGCTGGCAGCAGGTCCACGGCGGCCGCGACATGATGGAGAACCCGCTGAACCGACTCCTCGGCGCGGCGGGCATCGGCTGGACCGACGCGACGGTCGAGGACACGGGCGGCGCGGGGTTCACGTCGAAACCTGTGCCGCCGAAGCTCTCGCACGGGCTCGACGCGATCGACTTCCTGCTCGCGAGCGAATCCGGGAGCCGCGAGGCCGCCGATCTCATGCTGGCCGCTGCCGCCGCGATGCAGGCGGTGCGCCTCCTGCCGCCCGACGAAAAGTCGATCCGTCCGCGACTCGCCGCCGCGCTACGCAAGCGCGCGGAGAAGCTCGTCCCCACCGAGAAGGACCCGCTCGCGGCGAAGGACGCGCTGGACCGTTTCCTCCTCGCCGTGCAGATCGACGAGATCTCGCGACTCGCGCCGAAGGACGTGAAGGCTCATCCGGCGTCGGCAGCGTTCCCCGGCGCGGTCCCCGCGGGGAGCTACGCCGTGTCGAAGACGATCGCCGTGGACCTCCGCGTGCCGCGCTGGCACTCGACCGGCCTCTACGCGCCGCCGGGACAGATCGTCACCGCGACGCTTCCCGAGAACGCGCCCGCCGCGACGCTCTCGCTGCGGATCGGATGCCACACCGACACGCTCTGGCATCTCGAGTCGTGGCCACGCGTGCCCGAGATCTCGCGGCTCTGGCCGCTCGGTCCCGGCGCGACGGAGACGGCGAGCGCCTTCGGCGGACTCGTCTACGTGGTCGTGCCGGGAGAGCCGGGCGAGGGCGTCGTCAACGTGCGGATCGACGGCGCGGTCGAGACGCCCTTCTTCGAGCTCGGGAGGACGACCGCGGCCGAGTGGAAGAAGATCCGCAAGGCGCCGGGCCCCTGGGCGGAGATCGCGTCGGAGAAGATCGTCCTCTCGGTGCCGTCGTCGGTGGTTCGCGATCTCGACGATCCGACGGCGATCGCGGAGTTCTGGGTGCGGACGTCCGACGCCGCGGCCGACCTCGGGGCGATCCCGCACGAGCGTCCCTCCGCCGAGCGCTACGCCGCCGACGTCAAGATCAGCGCGGGCTACATGCACTCGGGCTATCCGATCATGACGCACCTCGACGCGGCACCGCGCATGGTGTCGATCGAGACGATGACGCGCGGCGACTGGGGCCTCTTCCACGAGCTCGGGCACAACCACCAGGTCGGCGACTGGACGTTCGAGGGCACGGGCGAGGTGACGAACAACCTCTGGTCGCTCTACCTGCACGACGTGCTGACGAAGACGAAGGGCGTGGACGCGCACGTCGCCTTCCGCGGGCGCGACGCTCGCGTCGCGAAGCACTTCGCCGAAGGAGTGAAGTTCGGCGCGTGGAAGGCGGACCCCTTCCTCGCCCTCTACATGTACTGCCAGTTGCAGGAGGCGTTCGGGTGGGACGCGTTCAAGAGGGTCTTCGCGCAGTACCGCGCGCTGCCCGACGCGGAGCGCCCGAAGTCCGACGACGCGAAGCGCGACCAGTGGCTGACGCGCATGAGCCACACGGTCGGCCGCGACCTCGGCCCCTTCTTCGAGGCGTGGGGCGTGCCGACGTCGAAGGCAGCGCGCGAGTCCGTCGCGAAGCTCCCGAAGTGGATGCCGCTCGGCTTCCCGCCGAAGTGACGGCCGCCGAGAGTCGCGCCATCCGTGTGATCCGCGATCCCACCTCTCGGTAGGGGCGGACCCCCGTGTCCGCCCCTACCGAGAACGGTGCCAGTTGCGGATGGGCGCGCCCGTACGCGCCCCCCTACGGCGCGACGAGCGGCGGCGCGCCGAAGCGGCGCAGGCGCTGGTTGCGCGAGTCGGCGACGAAGAAGTTCGCCGGGACGCCGCCGAACGTCGTGACCGCGACGCCCCACGGCTGGGAGAAGCGCATCGACTGCGCGTCCTGTCCGTCGCCGTCGAAGCCGGGCGAGTTCGGGAAGTCCGGCGCGTTCGGGCCGCCCGCGAGCGAGACGATGCTCGAGTCGGGGACGGTGATCGCCACGCCGCCCGAGGCGTCGAGTGCCCCGACGAGGTCCGTGTCGGAACTGAGGTTGAGCATGCGCACCACGTGCTGCGGGCCGTCGGCGAAGTAGAGAGCCGCGCGCTCGCCGTTCAGCGTCTGCAGCGCGAAGCCGCGCGGCGTGTCGATCTGCGCGTCGACGCCGAGCCCGAAGTCGCCCGCGTTGCCGCGAGTGCCGTTGCCGCAGATCGTCAGCACCTCTCCCGGCAGCACGGTCAGGTTCGAGAGCGTCACCGCGGCGGCAGAGATGTTGAGCACGCGGATGCGCGCGTTGCCCGAGTCGGCGAAGTAGAGGAGGTCGCGATCGACCGCGAGCGCCGTCGGCGAGTCCACGAGCCAGGGGCCCGAACCGTCGGGCGAGAAGCCCGGCACACCGCCGCCGACGACGGTCCGGATCGTCCCCGCCGCGACGACGACGCCCGCCACGGTCACGTCGCCGGGGCCCGGGTTCACGCAGCGGATGCGGTGGTGCCCCGTGTCGGCGACGAAGAGGAGCCCCGCGTTCGAGACCGCGAGCCCCTGCGGCGACGCGAGGTTCGCGGACCGCGGCGCGAGGCCGTCGCCGTCCGCGGGGAGCGGTCCCGCGGCGCCTCCGACGACGGTGTCCACGTTGCCCGCGGGGATCGACACGCCGAGCGCCGTGTGCGCGGCCGTCGGGCCGAGGCGCGGATCGTCGGTGTTCAGCACGCGGACGCGGTGGTTGTCGGTGTCGGCCACGTAGACGAGGAACGGCCCCTCGGTCGCGAGCGCCGACGGCCCCGAGAACGCCGAACCGCGCCCGGGACCGCCGTCGCCCGCGAAACCCGCGACCGCACCGCCGCCGACGATCGCGCTGTCGCCGGGGTCGGCCGCCGCGCCGCCGAACACCAGCGGGACCTGCGCGAGGTTCATCACACGGACCGACGAGCGGTCCGTGAAGTACACGGTCTCCGGCGTCGCGGCGAGCACCGCGCGCGGTTCGACGAGCAGGAGTCCGCCGCGGTCGGTCGCATCGTAGACCTCGGCCACGCGGCCCGCGCCCGCGGTCGCGCCGTAGGAACTCACCGTCGCCGTCGTGCCGTTGACGAAGAGCACGCGGTGCCCGTCGGCGATGAGCAGGTTGCCGTTCGCGTCGATGGTGACGTTGTTCGGGATCTGGAGCGCGACGCCGAGCGCGGGGCTGCCGATGCCGCCCGAGCCGCCGCCGACCACGGTCTCGATCGTGCTCGGCGCGACGGCCGTCTCCGCGAACGTCACGGTCGCGGTCCCGAGGTTCGCCGCGCGCACGAGCAGATGGTTCGTGTCGGCGATGAAGAGCACGCGCTGGGCGGAGACGTCGATGCCGCTCGGACGCAGCAGGTTCGCGGACGTCGGCGGGCCGCCGTCGCCGTGCGTCGCGTCCGGATCCACTGCGACGCCGCCCGCGACGGTCCGCACGGTGCCCGGTGCGACCGCAGCGCCGCCCACGGTGATCGCGGCCGCGCCCGCGTTGTAGACGACGACGCGTCCGCCGGTCCGCTCGCAGGCGTAGATCTCGCCGTCGGGCCCGACCGCGAGCGAGTTGACGTCGGCGAGCGCCGCGTCGGTGCCGATCACGCCGTCGGACGTGCTCGCGCCGCCGCCGACGATCGTCTTCACCTCACCGGGCGCGACCGAGACGCCGCCGAGCACGATCGGCGTCGAAGCGAGACTCGACGGGTCCTGCGGGTTGATCGCGAGGACCTGCGCTCCGAGGTTGACGAGGAGGAGCGCGCCGGTCGGATGACGCCGCATCGCGCGCGCCGACGAGAGCGGCGGGCCGAGCTGATTCGAGACGGACGACGTGATCCTGACGAGGCCGACGACGGTGGCCGCCGTGCGCGCGAGCACCACCGTCGAGTCGGGAACGGCCGCGCCCAGTTCGTCGAGGAGTCCGAAGAGGATCGACGTCGCGCCGCGGTTCGTCAGCACGATCGACTCGTTGTGCGTCGTGTAGAGGTTGCCCGCCAGGTCCTGGTCGAGTCCGAAGAGCAGCGGGAGGCGCGCGACGCCGGGCGCCTGGCCGCCGGGCGGGATCGAGCCCGGGACGCCGAGGCCGACGACGCGGTCCACGCGGCCGGTCGATCCGACGCGCTCCACGATGTTCGCGCCGAGGCACGCGACGAGGAACCCGTCGCCGTCGGGGCGCAGATCGATCGGGAACGTGTCGAGGTCGCTGTCCGCGCGCGCCCTGCCGCCGAGGAGCGTTCCCGCGAGACGGTTGTCGATCTTCAGGTCGCCGGTGAACGCTACGAACTTGCGCCGGATGCCCTCCGCGTCCTCGTACTGCGCGCTGAAGCGGAACCGGACGCCGCCGATGTACGCGCCGAGGTCCACGATCGAGTTCCACACGAACGAGTGCTCACTGGAGAGCTCGAGGTCGCGCGTGCCCTCGCTCGCGGCGATCCGCGCCTCGGTCATCGGCCGGAAGTCGCCGACCGGCTCTCCGACTCCGTTCAGCGGCTGGAACTCCGCGAAGATCCGCACGCGCGGGTCGCGGTTCGCGGTGTCGATCCGCGGGTCGGCGAGGCGCACGTTGAACGAGACGAGGTTCGCGCCCTCGTCGCCGTCCGGGAGCGACACGGTGACGGTCGGCGGTGGCGGCGCCGCTTTCGAGCTTCCGCCTCCACCGCCGCCGCCCGCCGAAGCCGCGAGGACGCCGCCGACGCCGCACGCCGGAAGGAGAGACAGGGCGGCCGCGAGGCCGAGGAAGGTCAAGAGCTTCATGGGAGTTGCTGTCCGCCGAAGAGTGGCCGGCCGCGGTCGGTGCGGTTGCCGGGATTGAGCGCTTCGTCGCACGTGCCCGTGGAGGGCAAGAGGACGACAGCGGGCACAGCCGGCGGCGAGCGCAGTCCGCGGAAGTCGTTCTTCGCGAACGTGGTGCTGCACGTGCTCGAGAGCAGGTTGACGCGCACGGCGCCGCCCGTGTCCTCGAACCCCGGCGCCGACGCGTTGTCGACCGTCGCCGAGCCGCAGCCCCCGAAGTCGTTCGCCGCGACGACGCCGGTGCTCACGCCGAGGAGCCATAGCCCGTAGTGGGACTTCGTCACCACGTTGCGCGAGACCTCGTAGTCGTCGGTGACCTGCGTGGCGCCCGCGCGGCGGACGACGATGCCGACGCGTCCGCGCACGCCCGGCACGGACGTGGACGGGAACTTGATCTTGTTCTGCCGGACGATCGCGTCGGTCACGTCGGCGAGATCCATGCCGGTGGCGAAGTCGCCGTCCACCGTGTTGCGCGTGATGAGGATCTGCCGCGCGCGGTCGCCCGCGGAGCTCGGACTCTGGGCACCCTTCACGAAGAGCGCCGCGAGCGCGCTGACGCCGTCGGCCACGCTGAAGCGGCACCGCGTGACGAAGAGGCCCGGGCCGTCCTCCCAGAAGATGCCCGCGCCGCCGTCGGTCGATCCGGGAGAGAACGGGCCCGTCTCGAAGCGGCTGTCGGCGACGGACAGGTTCCGCGCGCGCACGCTCGCCTGCACGCCGACGTAGCTCTTGAACGAGCAGCGCTCGATCGACGTGTCGTCCGCGAAGCCCTCGAGCGTCGGGCCCGGCACCGCGTTGACGAGCACGCCGACTCCGCCCGTCGCCGCCGTGGAGATCGTGAGGCCGCGGATCACCGTGCCGCGCGCCTGCTCGATCTGGATCGCCGTCCGCGCGGACGATGCGAGGGTCACGTCCTTCGGATCGCCCGTCGCGCCGCAGAGCGTGAGGTCGTTGCGCTTGAAGACGAAGAGCGTCGAGCTGAAGAGCTGGGTGCCCTTCTCGAACACGATCGTCGAGACCGCGGGGTTCGACATGATCGCCTGGAGCGTCGCGGGATCGGGGGCGTCGCCCGACGGATAGCGCACCACGAAGCCCGCGGGCGTGCCCGTGACCTTCGCGTCGGCGGAATGCGTGCAGGCGAGTGCGATCGCGGCGGCGGCGAGGGCGATTCGAAGGGGCGTCATGGGGCGTCTCCGATCACGAGCGTTCGGACCTCGCGGCCGCCGGCCTCGTCCTCGGCGATGACGCGGACGCGCGCGCCCTTCGAGCCGTCCACCTTGAACGTCCGCCGGTAGACGAACCGGTCGGCGGCCGATTCCTTGTCCTCGACGAGTCCCGTCTCGGCCCACATCTGCGCGGGTTTCCCGTCCACCTCGACCGCGAGCGACCTGAGGCGCCGCCGCGATTCGACGGCGATCTTCACGTCGCCGCCCGCGCGGACGACGTCGAGCTGGAAGCGCGTCGGGATCTCGCGCGTGCGGAGTTCCTCCACGAGTGCCGCGAGGAGCTGATCCACGGCGCGCTCCGTCAGCGTGTGGCTCACGGAGGACGCCGAGCCCTTGAGGAACGCGGGCGGCACGATGATCACGAGCGGCGTGAGCCCGCGGTCCCAGAGGTCGAGCTCCTGCTTGCCGGATGTCGCGACGACCGACGCCGTGGGCTTCACCGGGTCCGACGGATCGTAGAGCTCCGCCTGCACCGCGATGTCGGTCTCGTACGTGCGGTCGTCCACCCAGAAGCTCGGGAACCCGGCCATGAACCAGGTGAGCGTGGACCAGAACGTGGAGCTGTTGTTGCCCGTGTCGGTCATGCGCGCCGACTTCACGACGATGCGCAGGATGAGGTCCGACGCCGTGCGCCGCGCGAGGTCCGACGCGGCCTGCATCGGGTCCTCGTCAACGGCGCGAGCGCGGCCGTCGTCCGGCGCGCCCGAGACGACGTCGCTGAACACGTGCGACGTCCGCACGCGGTCGGCGATCGTCGAAGAGAGCTCCTCGGGCGTCATCGCGAGCGGCACGTCCGAGGCGCCCGGCGTTCCGGCGAGCGCCGCGGCGGCGCCCTCCACGGGGAGCAGCACGATCTTGTACGGATGTGGCAGCGGCACGGGCGGCGGTGCCGACTTGCACGCGGCGAGCGGCGCCGAGAGTGCGAGCAGGAACGCGAGGAACGCCGCCCTCACGGCTCGACCTGCGTCGCGTCCACGGCGCAGCGGAAGCCGATCGTGTTCGCGCGGAACGAGCGGTCCCACGCCTTCGCCGGAGTCCTGCGCACGTCGGCGAGGACGCGGCTGAAGTACCAGCTCCCGCCGCGCGTGCCGGCGGTCGCGCCGGCGACGTCGGCCGGGAGATCCACCCACTCGCTCACGTTCCCGCCCATGTGCAGGCAGCCGACGGGGCTGACGTCGCCGCCCGTTCCCGCGGCGAGCGGACCCTTCGCCCACTCGGCGGTGACGACGACGCCGTTCTTCCACGGCTCGCCCGGCCCGAACGGCGGCCACGCGCGGAGCTCGGCTTCGTCGGGCGACTTCGACTTCGCCGCGGCCTTCACCCACTCGGCCTCGGTCGGCAGTCGCCGGCCGGACCACTTCGCGAAAGACCACGCGTCCCAGTACGCCACGTTCACGACGGGCAGGTCGTCCGCGTTCCACTTCGCGTCGCTCCACGTGACGGCGGACGGCGCGCGGTCCCAGCCCTTCGGTTCGTCGGGATGGCGCGGCGAGTCGCGGCCGCCGTTCGTCGCGGCGAGGAACGCGCGGTAGTCGCGGTTCGTCACTTCGGTGCGATCCACGTACACGCGCGCGACGGGCCGCACGCGTCCGCCGATGACCACGTCGCCCGGATCGACCTTCTCCATCGTCGCGGTGATCGTGCGGCTCCAGACGATCTCGGGCTTCAGCTCCGTCTCCACGTGGACGACGTTCAGACTCAGCTCGACGGGCGGCGATCGGTGCCCGGCGCGGTCGACGGCGAAGATCGACACTGCGAGCCGCCGGTCGGAACCCGGCAGCATCACGGGCACGGCGAACTCGCCGTCCTGGAACGACGCCGACTCGACCTTGCCGCCGGGAAGCTCGACCTTCACGTCGTAGTCGCTCTCGCCCGGGCACGCGCCCCGGAACACCGTCTGCGTCCGGTCGTCGAGGTTCGAGGCCGCCGACGGGCTCGTGACCGTGATCGAGGGCGTGGACCAGTCGGCCTTCACGCCGACGGCCCGTTGCGCGGCGTTGCGCGCCCCGTCCTGCACGACGAGCGGCCACGTGTTCGGGCCCTCGCGATCGCACTTCACGCGGAACGTGTACGTCCGGCGCCCGGGGCCGGGCGTCTCGTCGGCGGCCTGCCCGGCGAGCGTCATGCTCGAGGGCGAGAGGTCGGCCACGACGGCCTTGACGACGAGTTCCGGCTCCAGCGCGAAACCGCCCGCGGGCACCTCGCGGCCGCTCGACCGCTCGACGATCGTGTACGGCGCGATCTCGGGCGCCGAGCGGTCGATCGTCAGCTCGTACGGTTCGACTCGCGCCTCCCCGGGCAGGATCGCGCTCACGCGGTAGGTTCCTTCGTCGAGCCCGTCGGAGTCGATCGAGACCACGACGACGCAGCCCTCGCTCTGCGTGTTCACCACGGGTCCTTCGACGCGACGCGCGACGGCGTCCGCGACCGCAGCGCCCGCTGCGTCGCGGACCATCGTGGCGGTGAGCTGGAAGCCCTCGCCCACCGGATACTTGCGCAGGATCACGATCGGGAAGGACTCGTGCTGGCCGAGCACCTTCTTGCCCTTGCTCTCGCCGTCGGTGAGCCGCGCGTGGTCGGGGACGAGTCGCGTGACGAACGTCCGCACCGTCTCGTTGCCCGCGACGTCGCGCACGGTGAGCGAGGTCGCGACGCCCGCGTCGCCCGTCGCGGGGACGTCGATCTCGATCGCGCCTCCGCGCTCGACCGGCAGCACGACCGGCGCCGCGTCGCCGAACTTCGTCTCCACGGCGGCGGCGTCCTTCACCTCGACGATCAGCTTCGGCCTCGCCGCGGGACGGACGCGGACCTCCCTGCCGGTCCCGTTCTCGGACGTGAACTCGTCGACGAGGGTCACGGCGGGCGCCTTCGTGTCGCGAACGTACGAGAACTTCGTCCGCGATTCGTTCCCGGCGTGATCGCGCACGGCGACGTCGAGGTCCACGCGGCCGTCCTCCGGCGCGGTGCCGAGCAGGAGCCATCGTCCGGCGTCCCTCTGCGCCGCGATCGGCGACGCGGCGTTCGCGGGCGTCGCCACGACGGATGCGATCCGGTCGGCTGCCTCGTCGACGTGGATCACGACCTCGGGCGACTGCGCGTTCGTGAAGACGCCCGCGGGATTCGACACGGCGCCCTTCACCGCAACTCCCCGGATCCGCGGCGCGACGCGATCCACGTCCACGGCGAAGAGCGACGCCGACGCGCCGGGCGACGGCTTCAGCGCGAGATCGTGCGGTCCGTCGCCGAGCCCCGACAGGTCGGCGCGCGCGACGAACCTGCCGCCCTCGACGACGCCCGTCACCTCGTAGGCGCGGCCGTCGATCTCGAGCACGGCGACGCCCGGCTTGCCCTCGATGGCAGCCGTCACCTCGAACCTCGCAAGGCCGTCGCCGCCGAGGAAGTACGTCCTGCCGACGAGTTGCGCCGCCTTCCCGCCCGCCGAGAGCGCGAGATTCGAGAGGCCGGCAGTTTTCTCGCCCGCGAAGAACACGCCCCACACGGCGGCGGCGACGAGCGCCGCGGCCGCGGCCGACACGTAGATCACGCGCTTCTTCCTCGCGAGCCGCTCCGGGGTGTCCAGCCAGTACTGGAGATCCTTCGCGACGTCGCGGAACGACTCCGGCCGCGCGGCCTTGTCCACCGCCATGCAACGGTCGAAGATCGCCGCCAGCGCGGGATCGAGGTCGGGCCGCTTCACCGAGAGCGCGTCGGGCCGCGTGCCCTGTTTGTGCAGGTCGAGGTAGTGAGCGAGCGGACCGCGCGGCAGCGGGTACTCGCCGGCGGTGAACACCTCGTACGCCATCACGCCGAACGCGTAGATGTCGCTCCGGAAGCTCGACGGCTCGTGGCGGAACTGCTCGGGCGCCATGTAGGCGAGCGTGCCCGAGAGCGTGGTGTGCAGGTCGGGATCGTGCGGCGCGGCCGCCGCGGCCGCGGCCTTCTCGGGAGTCACGTCCTCGTCGCCCATGCTCTTCGCGAGTCCGAAGTCGATGACCTTCGGGAACTCGAGGCCGTCGTCGCCCTTGACGAGGAGCACGTTGTCGCTCTTCAGGTCCTTGTGGACGATGCGCTCGTCGTGGATGCGCTGCATGCCGAGCGCGACCTCGCGCAGGACGCGGGCCGCGTTCCGGACGTCGGCGGCGAGCGGCGTCTCCTTGTCGCGGACCGCTTCGTAGATCGTGCGGCCCTTCAGGTACTCCATGACCATGAACAGCTCTCGGTTCGACCGCGTCTCGTCGAGATCGGTCACCTCGACCACGCCCGGGTGTTTCACCCGCATCATGGTCTGGCCTTCCTTCAGGAACCGCTGGCGGAAGGCCGGATCGCGCGAGATGGACGCCTTGATCACCTTGATGGCGCGCATGCCCTGCAGAAGGATGTGCCTCGCCTTCCACACCTCGCCCATGCCGCCCTTGCCGAGGCGTTCGACGAGTTCGTAGCGGTCCGCGAGGAGTTGTCCCTCGGCGAGGAGCTTCGTCTCGCCGAGTGCTCCGCCCGCCTGCGTGCCGCGCATCGCCGCCGTGCCGACGATCGGATCGCGCGCGGTCCGCGACGATCCCTTCGAGAGAGGCGACTTGAACGCGCGCCCGCTCAGGCCACCCGGGCGTCCCGGTGCGCCGGTGGCGGGCGTGCCCCTGGCGGACTTGACCTCGCTGCCCGCGGACGGCGGGCCCTCGACCATCGTCTCGGCCTCGCCCTCGGCGTCCGGCGGCTCCGTGGCGCCCGCGGATGTGGCCGACGCGAAGTCGCCGACGATCGTCGGCATCTCGCGCTCGTCCTCGATCTCCTTCGTGGGCACTTCGGTCCGCGGCGTCCGCTGCGACTCTCCGGGCGTCGAGCCCGCGAACGATCCGACGATCGTGGGCATCTCACGTTCGACGTCGATCTCGCGCGTCGGGATCTCCGTCGCGGGCGGCTTCGGCACCGCGGGCCGCTGCGGCGCGGCAGGCTTCTTCCCGGGCAGCGTCTCGAGATCGAAGTCCTGGTTCGTCGGCTCCGCGCGCGGCGTCGGCGGCGGAGTCCGCTTGCCGGGGAGCGATTCGAGATCCCCGCCGAACTGGCCCTGCGTTGCGCCGGGACCTCGCGACTCGCCGGAGACGCTCTCGTCTTCCTCGTCGTCGGGTGCGTCCTTGTCCGTCACGGGACGCCATCCTCGTCGGCATTCGAGCGAGCGTCAACACGGCGACGGGCGAGTTCGTGCGTCCTCTTGCGCGGCGGCGGGCCAAGGACGACACTCCGCGACATGGAGTTCATCGACGTCGGCCCCGAATCGGACGTCCCCGA
>JANNHP010000271.1:0-2942 GCA_031404455.1 Planctomycetia bacterium
GCCGGGCCGTCCACCGGCCGGACGTCCGCCCTGGAACGTCGGCGCGGGCTGGACGTTTCCGTACCCGCCTCCGCCACCCTGCGTCTGGTAGCCGCCGCCGCCCTGAGCCTGATAGCCACCACCGCCTCCGCCGCCCTGGCCTCCGCCACCGCCTCCTCCCTGTCCGCCGCCCGGGAACCCGCCGCCTCCGCCCGGTCCGCCGCCCTGGCCGCCCTGGCCGCCGCGACCCCCGCGTCGTCCGCGACGACGACGACGTCCGCCGCGTGCGCCGCCTCCGCCCTGGTAGCCGCCGGCCCCTCCTCCGCCACCGCCGCCGCCGCCGCCGCCGGGAGGAGGACCGCCACGAAACTGATCGGACATGGAACGTGCCTCTCGATGGGAACGCGGACGGCGTGGTAGATGCCGTGCGGCGAGGAACCGCCGCGTGGAGCGTCTGCAGCCGAACGCATCCCGAACGCACTTCGGGACGAGACGGGCCGGATGAAGGAGCGGTTGCGACTCGTGCGAAGCGTGGCTTCGCGGGTTACGTCTGAGGCGCTCGCAGTCCCTTCAGGCCTGCGCAATTTCTATCGGCAGTTGACGGGTCCGCCATGGAAAAGGCGGAGCGCGAAGGCTGGAGCGGCGTCATAAGCCGGGTCTTGTCACGGGACCTCGCGGCCCCGCGGCGACCATTTCTCTGGGACGGCGGTTGCCCGCCGCCTCGAACGCCCAACCCGCAGGTCATGGCGACACGGGCCGTGTCGTGGACGTCTTGCGACGTCCGTCCCTGCCTATTTGGACTTTCACCGGACGGGGGTTTGCCGTGCCGTTCGTGTCACCACGAACGCGGTGGGCTCTTACCCCACCGTTTCACCCTTGCCACCCCGCCCGTCTCGCGACGGACGGAGTTCGGCGGTCTGTTCTCTGTTGCACTGTCCCTGAGCTCGCGCCCGGCGGGCGTTACCCGCCGTCCTGCCCTGTGGTGCCCGGACTTTCCTCGGCACCCGTAAAGGGGCCGCGGCCGCCCGCGCCGCTCCAGCCGTCGCGGATCGTATCATCCCGCCTCCGCGCCGACCCTCCTTCGCGCCGGCGCCGAGGAGGGGCAGGCGCGCTACGGGAGGGCGGGCCCGCCTTCGTCGTAGGATCGACCGGCATGGCGGCCGCGACGAACTCCCACATCGACGCCCTCGTCGGCGCTGCGATGCCGCGCATCGTCGAGGTGACGGGGGACCTCGAGTTCACGACGTTCCAGACCGGGTGCAGGATCCCGCGCGAAATGGCGAAGCTCCCTGAGACCGAGCGCGAGAGCTTCCGCTACGAGGCGCGGCTCGCGCTGCTCCGGCGGCTCGAGGCGATGTGGCCGGGCCGACGGCTCCGCGGCGTCGGTCACGACGTGAAGGTGACGCTGCTCCCCGACGCGCCGCGGGGCGTGGCGATCTTCGTCGAGCCGCTGTTCGTCGCGGGGCGCTATCGCAAGCTCGCGCGCGGCCTCTCGCAAACGGTGTTTCACTGCCGGACGTGCCGCGCGCGGCGCCGCGAGTGCGTCGCGTGCGCCGGTTCCGGGCGGTTCGTGGCCGAGGCGGTGGAGGACTTCGTCAAGCCGCCGATCGCGGCCGCCGTCCGCGCGCGGCACGCATCGTTCCACGGGTCGGGGCGGGAAGACGTGGACGTGAGGATGCTGGGCAGCGGCCGTCCGTTCGTCGTCTCGGTGCAGTGGGCGCGGCGCCGCTCGATCGACGCGGACGCCGTCGCGCGCGAGGTCGCGCGTCTCTCGGCTGGACGCGTCACCGTCTCGGACCTGCACCTGGTCTCGCGCGACGAGGCGCGCCGCATCACCGCAGAACACGGAGAGAAGACGTACCGCGCGCTCGTCCGGACGACCGGCGCGCTGCCTGCGGACGCGGCCGAGCGCCTCGCGGCGCTCGTCGGCGCCGACATCCGTCAGCGCACCCCCGAACGCGTCGAGCGGCGGCGCGCCGATCTCGTCCGCGTGCGGCGGGTGCTTGCGCTCGAGGTCGTCGAAACGAGCGGAAGCGAGGCCGTGGTGACGCTCAGCACGCAAGCGGGCACGTACGTGAAGGAACTGGTGTCCGGGGACGAAGGCCGCACCGAGCCGTCGTTCGCGGCGGCGCTCGGTCAGCCGTGCGAGTGCGCGGAGCTCGACGTCGTCTCGGCGGGCGAGGCGGCGCCCTGCGCCCCCGGAGCGGCCGGCGGCGAGTCGGCGCCGGGCAGCACCTTGTAGGTGCGCAGCAGCGCTTTCTGCTGGAACGCGAGCTTCATCCCGAAGTGGACGGCGGGCGCGTTGCGGCGCGGCAGCAGCGAGCAGACGAGGCGGCCGTCGTTGGTGACGTGCTCGATCAGCTTGCGCGCGACCGTGGTGCCGTAGCCGCGGCGCAGGTAAGGCTCCGCGGTGACGACCGAGATCCGCGCGTACTTGATCGACTGGTCCGCGACGTACGCGATGCTCGCGAGTTTCCCGTCCATCTCGATTCCCCAGCAGCCGCCCGCGAGGATCATCTCCTTCGGCGACTCGAACGTCCGGAACGCCCAGCGGGGGATGAGCGTCTGCGCGGCCGCGGCGTCCGAGGGGCGCAGGCGCCGCGACGGCGCGGGCTCCGGCCCCGGCTCCGGGGAGAGGAGCTGCTCGAACCAGCAGCAGATCGCCTCGCGCGGCGTGGCCGTCGGATGAGTCTCCTGCACGATCGGCACGAGGTCCGCGTCGACGATGAACTCCGTCGCGCGGGACACCCCGGCCACGAACCCGCGCAGGCACTCGGCGTCCGCCTCTCCGAAGAGATACGCCTGGTCGTGGTCGCCGGGCTCGTCGCCGCCGGGCACGAACACCACGAGGTTCTTCGGGTCGTCCACGGCGTCGACGAGCACCGAGGCCTTGCGGTTCCGGATCGCCTGGATCGCGGTCGTCGTCCAGGGGGTGTCCGGGACGAGGCGCGTGAGCGTGCCGA
>JANNHP010000272.1:0-3576 GCA_031404455.1 Planctomycetia bacterium
CGTCGCGCGGGACGTCTCCGCGGGGGACGGCGCCACCCCGGCTCAGATCGCCGACCTCGTGGACGAACTGCGCGATCCGGATTCGCACGTCCGCGAACTCGCGCGCAAGGAGCTGATCGCCGTCGGCGAGAAGGCGGTGCCATCGCTCGTGGCGCTCGTGAAGAACGGCGCGCCGCGCGAGAGCGGCGAGGCGGTCGCCGTGCTCGCGGCGCTCGGACCGGTCGCGAAGTCCGCGGTGCCCGCAATCTCGGAGCGGATGAGCGGCGCCACGGGCTCCGCGCGACTGCCCTTCCTGCGCGCGCTCGCGGAGATCGATCCGTCGGGTTCGTCGGCGACGGCGATCCCGGTGCTGCTCGCCTTCCTCGACGACAAGGACCCGCGCGTCCGCCTCGACGCCGCGGTCGCGCTGCGTTCGTTCGGCCCGACGGCCGCGAAGTTCGCGCCCGACGTGCTGGAGCGCATCCCGTCGGCGGACCCGGCGGTGCGCACGGCGCTGCTCGAAGCCGTCCGCGCCATGGGCGTGGACGCCGCGGCGTTCGTCGTCGACCTCTACACGAAGAGCGGCGAGGGCTCGAAGGCGTGGCTCCCGACCGTGGTGACGGAACTCGGCGACGCGATCGTCGCGCCGGCCGTCGCCCGTCTCGCGAGCGAGGACAAAGCCGTGCGCGCCGCCGCGGCGCAGGTGCTCGGGGCGGCCGGTCCGCCGGCCCGCGCGGCCACGCCGCAACTCGTCGCGGCGCTGAAGGACGAGGCGGGCGTCGTCCGCCGCCGCGCGGCCGAGGCGCTCGGCTCGGTCGGCGCCGACGCGCGCGTCGCGCTGCCCGCGCTGATCGACGTCCTCGGCGACGCGTCGTCGCGCGCGCAGGTCGAGGCCGCAGCGGCGATGGGGCGCGTGGCCGTCGCGTCGGCGCGGCCGGGCGAGGACGTCACGCCGAACACGGGCACGGTCGGGCGCGCCGTCGAGGACGGTCTCGACTGGCTCGCGCGCCATCAGCTCGGCGGCGCCTGGGCCCCCGCAGGGTTTCGCGAGGCGTGCCCGAAGCCGTCGGCCTGCGGCGGGGCGGGCGAAGACGGGAACATGCTCGGCCTCTCGGCGCTCGCGACGCTCGCCTTCCTCGGCGCGGGCGAATCGCCGCAGTCCGGGCCGCACCGCGCGAACGTGGAGAGCGCCCTCCAGTACATCCGCGGGACCCAGGACGCCGAGGGCTGCTTCGGTCCGCGCTCGATGAAGCACTGGGTCTACTTCCACGCGATCTCGTCCGTCGCCGTGACCGACGCTTATCGCGCGACGCAGAGCCACGCGCTGAAGCTCTCGGCGGTGAAGGCGCTGCAGTTCGTGCAGCGCGCGCAGAACCCGTATCTCGCGTGGCGCTACTCCTTCCCGCCCGACGGCGACAACGACACCTCGGTCACGGGATGGATGGTGCGCGCCCTCGCGTCCGGGAAACGCGCGGGCCTCGAAGTGGATCCGACCGCGATCCGCAACGCGCTCTCCTGGGTGGACAAGATGACGGAGCCGGAGCACGGCCGTACCGGCTATCAGCAGCGCGGCGGACCGCCGGCGCGCACGAACGAGATGATGTCGGCGTTCCCGTCCGACAAGTCCGAGTCGATCACGGCCGAGGCGCTCTGCATCCGTCTCGACGCGGGCCAGGACCTGCGCACGGACCCGATGATGAAGAAGTCGGCGGCGCTCCTCGTCCAGAAGCCCCCGCGCTGGGAGGAGGGCGGCAGCGTCGACCTCTACTACTGGTTCCACGGCACCGACGCGATGCGGCGCATCGGCGGTTCTCCGTGGGAGACGTGGCGCAACGCGCTCGTCGCGTCGCTCGTCCCGCACCAGGAGCGCTCGTCCGCCGGATGCGCGCGCGGATCGTGGGCGCCGGAGGACCCGTGGGGCCAGGTCGGCGGCCGCGTCTATTCGACGTCGATGGCGGTGCTGTCGCTCGAGATGTGCGGGCTGCCCGAGCGGAAGTCCGGGACGACGGCCGAGGTCCGCGCGGCGATCGCCGCTCTCACGAAGGCCGCGGAGTCGGGCGACGACGCGCTGAAGGCCGCGGCCGCCGCGGCGCTCGACGACATCCGGAGTGCGTATCGATGAGCACCGCCGAACCGGACGCGATCGACGACCTTCCTCCGCCGGTCCCGCCGGAGAAGAAGAAGGGTCTCTCGACGACGGCAATCGTGCTCATCGTGCTGGGAGCCGTCGGGTTCCTGCTCCTCGTGGGCTTGGTGGCGACGGTCGCGATCGTCGTCCCGAAGATGAAGGTGCAGCAGCAGCGCACCGTCTGCCTGAACAACCTGTCCCAACTCGGGCAGATCTACCTGATGCAGTCGCAGTTCGCTCCCCGGGGTTCGCGCAAGCACAGCGGGCCGGCCCTCCTGCTTTCCTACCGCAAGGACGGGTCCGAGATCTTTCGCGGCGACGAGAAGGTGCTGCTCTGCCCGGCCGACGAGAAGGCGCGACACCCCGAGACGGAATCGGATCGCCAGGCGTGGGACGACGTGGACCTCGCGCACGCTCCGCGCTCTCTCTGTTCGTACGCCGCGCGCGACTTCGACGCGTTCCCGCTCGATCCTCAGAGCGAGACGTCGCAGCCGATCGCGGCGTGCCTCCATCACGAGGGCATCGTGGTGTTCGTGTTCGAGGCCGGCGACGCCCAGTACATGAGTCTCGACGAGATGGGCATCGCGTCCGAGAGCGAGAAGATCGTCGGTCCGGAGGCGGTGTCGCCGCTCCTGCGCGTGCTCCGCTACGCCGACGGAAGCGTCCGCTGAGCCGCAACGTGTCCGAGGTGCGCGATCGACCCGGCGACTGAGTCTGTCACGGGAGAGGGCGATGCGTCGCCGCCGGTGACGCCTCGGCGGCGGCAGGTGATCGCGTGGTCCGGCGTCGTGTTCGTCGCCGTCGGGTTCGTCCTCGTCGTCACGGCGATGTCGCTGCGCTGCCCGCGGGGGGATTCGCAGCCCCGGCTCATCTGCCTGAACAACCTCTCGCAACTCGGGCAGATCGCGCTGATGGAAGCGCAGGAGCACCCCGGCGAGGCGCCGAAGCACAGCGGCCCGGCGCTCTTCCTCTCGTGGCGCAGGGACGGCTCGTCGATCCGTCGCGGCGAGGAGAAGCTCTTCATCTGTCCGCTCGACGATCTCGCGCACGTCCCTGAAACCGACGAAGAGAGGCGCGCGTGGGACGACGTGGATCTCGCGAATCCGCCGCGGTCGCTCTGTTCGTACGCGGTGCGCGACTTCGACGCGTTCCCGCTCCCCGACGGAGGCAGCGTCAGGTCCGATCCGATCGCTGGTTGTCTCCATCACAAAGGCGTCGTGATCCTGGCGTTCGCCGAGGGCGACGCGCAGTTGGTGACCCTCGACGAACTCGGCCTCGCGTCCGACGACGAAAAGATCGTCGGTCCCGAAGCGAAGTCGCCGGTCCTTCGCATGCTGCGCTACGGCGACGGGAGTGTGCGCTGAACCTGCGCACCACGTTTGCGGAATCTCGGTAGGGGCGGACCCCCGTGTCCGCCCAGGTCAGTAGGGAACCGTGCCGTCGCCGGTTTCACGTTGGGCGGACACGGG
>JANNHP010000273.1:0-2396 GCA_031404455.1 Planctomycetia bacterium
GCGCAAGCCGCTCCCGCGGCGCCGCCTGCGCCGCCCGCCGCGGCACCGCCGCCGCCGCCCGCGCCGGTCGGCGAAGTGGCCGGCCGCGTGCTCGTCCTCCGAGATCGCAAGCCGGTGGAGGGCGCGACGGTCTCGCTCAGCGACGCGTCCCCGCCGAAGGAGGGTGTCAAGCCCGCGGAGATCGCCCCGCAGACGACGGGAGCCACCGGCGAGTTCCGCTTCCGCGGCGTGCCGGTGGGAACGTACGTGCTGCGTGCGTCGAAGTCGGGCTTCGCGGACCGCACGATCGCCGGCGTCACGCTGACGGACGCCGGCGGTGTGGAGGGTCTCGAGGCGCTCCTCGCCGCGGGCGGAGGGATCGAGGGCGTGGTCTACGACGCGCAGGACGCGCCCGTCGCCGGGATCACCGTGCGAACGCGCTGGGCCGGTCCGCCGGCAGGTTCCGCGGAGACCAGGACAGGCGAGGACGGCACCTATCGGTTCGCGAATGTCCCGCCGGGCCACCACGTCGTCGAAGCCGTGCGCGGGGCCGAGCAGACGCAGGTCGCCGCTGCGTCCGTCGCCGACGGGGAGATGACGCGCGTGGACTTCC
The DNA here is from genome assembly GCA_031404455.1 of Planctomycetia bacterium. Lineage (GTDB taxonomy): Bacteria > Planctomycetota > JAJSAM01 > JAJSAM01 > JAJVHW01 > JANNHP01. Next base: position 593 of record JANNHP010000273.1, read on the forward strand.
GCGCCAACGCCACGCTGACGGGAGTCGTGCTCGACGAGTCCGGCGTCCCGATCGCGGGGGCGCTCGTCACTGCCAACACGCCGCCTCCCGGCAGGTTCACGAGCCGGAAGTCGAAGTCCGACGAGACCGGACGGTTCCGCATCGAAGGACTGGAGCCCGGCGACTGGGACGTGGCCGTGATGACGTTCGGCGAGCAGGGGTCGGTGGCAAACGTGATGAAGGTGACGCTGACCCTCGGCGAGCGCGAGGTGACGCTGCGTCTCCCGTCCGGCGCGATCGCCGGTCGCGTGTTCGTCAAGGCCACGGGCGTCGCCATCGCCGATCGTGGCGTGCAACTCTCGCTGCACCCGCTCGTGTCTCAGCCCGACGGTCAGTGGAAGGTCGATGGGGCGTCGTCCGGGATGGCGTTCGTCCGGAAATCAGGCGACGGCACGTTCCGGTTCCGCGGCGTCGTGCCCGGCCGCTACCGGCTCATGGCGTTCCCGCAGGACAAGTCGCTGCACGCGTTCGAGAAGGACATCGACGTCGGCACGACGCCGGTCGAGGGAGTCGAGGTCGCGCTCGAAGGAAGTCTCATCGGCACGCTCCGCATCACCGTGAAGGACCTGGACGGCAAGCCTGTCGAGGGCGCGAGTCTCACCATCGTGACAGCGGAAGCCGGCGGCGCCTCCTCCGCGTCGAGCCTCCACGCCACCTCGGCCGAGCCCGGCGTCTACATCGCGCAGATCGAAGTCGGGACGAGGACGATCAGCGCCTGGCGCGAGGATCTCCGCGCCAAGGACGCGACCGTGACCGTCGAGGAGGGCAAGGAGACGAAGGTCGATATCGTCCTGCCGTGGCTCAGCGGCGACGTGAAGGGCACGGGCCAGATCAGCGGCCGGTTGCTCGTCCGCGGGACGAAGAAGCCGCTCACCTCCGCCGAGATCTCGCTCGCTCTCTACGCCGTCAGCCCGTGGAAGTTCATCGCCGTCGCATCCGCCGACAAGGACGGCCGGTTCCGCTTCAAGAGCCTGCCGCCGGGGAGCTATCGGATCATGGCGAACCCCGTGAAGCCGGTCTGGCGTCCGGCGCAGGCTGACGTCACGCTGACGGAGGGCGTCAACAAGGACGGGCTCGAACTCGCGTTCGACGCGTGCACCTCGGGCAAGGTGAAGTTCATCGTCCGCGATACCGCCGGCAAGCCCGTCATCGACGTGCTCTTCTCGACGGACCACGGCGGCGGTCGCTCCACGACCTTCAGCCCCGAGAGCCCCGAGCCGGGCGTCTACCTGGCGGAGCTCGAGACCGGCGCGCGGACCATCGACGTCATGAAGGCGGGATACGAGTCCGCGACCAAGGAGCTGGTGGTGAAGGCGACGGGGACGCTCGAGGTGAAGTTCGTGCTGAAGCCGAAGGCGGAGAAGCGCTGACGCGGCTTTTCGACACGGACGGTGCCGCGGCTGCACTGCTGAGCCCCGGGAACGGAGTTCGGTTCGAAAACCGAATAACCGAACTCCGTCGCCTTTCCCAACGACGGCTGGTGGTCGGCCTCGCCCGACGCCTTTGCGTCCATCCTGCTTTGCCTTCTCTGCGTCTCTGCGTCTCTGCGGTGAAATCCGTCTTGTTGTCGTTGTGACTCGGCGGCGTTGTGAGGAGGAGCACCATGCGCATCGTTCGTGTCGTCGCCGTCGCGCTGCTCGTCGCGGTCGCGTTCGTTGCCGGCTGCTGGTGGGGCGAGGGGCGCACGCCCGAGGCGCCGCCGGCCCCGTTGCCGCCGCCGCCCACCGCGCGCGCGGAACCGCGCTCCGCGCCCCGGCGCCGCATC
>JANNHP010000274.1:0-9191 GCA_031404455.1 Planctomycetia bacterium
GCGCGAGTTCCACCGCGTGCTGCGACCGGGCGGGTTCCTCTACACCGACAACGATTCGAACGCGGCGTTCCACCGCCGCTTCGGCTGGTGGCTCGACGTGCGCCGCGCGGCGAAGGTGAAGCGCGCGCGCACTCCCGAGGACGCCGAACTGGAACGCCTCGCCGAGTACCATCATGGCACGGGTCTCGACGCGGAGTCCCTGCGCGCCGATCTCGCCGCCGCGGGGTTCTCGCGCGCTCTCGTCGTCTACCAGCACCCGCCGAGGCCGGACGAGTTCACGAAGCTGCTGATGCAGCTCGAAGCGCTCGAGCCTTCGACCGACCTGCGCTACTACTTCCAGCTCATCGCCTGGAAGTAGCGATCACCCCCGCGACGGCGGCCGGATGCCTGCGCGCAGCAGCGACGCCGCGTCGCCGGGGGCGCTGAAGAGCAGGTCCACCGCCGAGAGCCCCGGCACGAAGTCGCCGTGCGGCTGGGCATACGCGGGATGTTCGAACACGCTGTACACGAGGTCGATCCCGGCGGCGGCGAAGGGCGCGGGTTCGTTGTACTTCCTCGCTCCCTGGCCCGAGAGGTACGTGCAGGCGCCGAGTCGCCGGCAGATCTCGAGGTTGCCGTCGCTGCCGTGCGCTTCGCGGGGGCCGAGGTCCGAAGCGCGGACGACGCGAGTGCCGATCGAGAACGCGCCGAGGAGGTACGCGATCAGCCGTTCGTTCATCGCGGCGAGGCGCGGCTCGCGCGACCGGAGTGCCTCCACGATCGCGGGAGCGTGACGCGCCCAGCCCGGCGTCGCGCCGTACGCGTTCTCGATCACGCGCGCCGCGTGGACGTCCCACTTCCCGTCGTGCGAGATCTCGGCGGCGTCGATGCGCACCGTGTCGCCGCGGCGCACCGGAACCGTGAGATCGCGCGGACCCTCGCGCCCCTTGATCTTCACCCGCTGCGTCGGTCCGGCGCGTTCGAGCTGGACGTCGTCGAGGAGGACGAGCACGTCCGCCTGCGCCGACTTCGCGAACCACCCGAGCCACGGGAGGAAGTTCGGCTGGTGGATCGCGACGACGGGCCGCCTCACCGCCGCAATGTAGCGTGGCGCCGCGCGCCGCGCGCGGCATGCTGTCGGCCGTGACCAGACGGAGGAAGTCCATGAGGCTCGAAGCCGCGCTGATCGCTCTCGCCGCCCTCTTCGCCGCGCCGGCGCCGGCCGACGACTCGGCTCCGCCCGCGCCGCCCCCCGCGCCGCCCACGGTGCCGCGGCCGAAGAAGCCGATCGAGCCGCGGAAGTTCGCGGGCGGGAAGCTCGTCGATCCCTACTGGGGCGCCACGTACGAGGTCGCGGGGCTCGAGGAGAAGCCGGGCAAGCCCCCGCTCGGCAAGCTCTTCGACGGGAAGTCGGGCCGCGTGCAGATCGAGATCGCGATCTTCGAGCACCCGGACGAGCTCGGCGCGAAAGCGCGCCGCGACGCGGAGAAGAGGAAGTGGGACGCGAAGCCCCGCGCGATGAAGGACGTCGAAGCGGGAGACGACCCAGCGCCGTGGGTGACGTTCGAGGAGCAGTCGCCCTCCGGCGGCATGCGCAAGCACGGATACGCCTGGTTCGCGCGCGGCTGCCGCGCGTTCGTCGTCCACGCCCACGCGGTCGCGGACGTGGAGGGCGCCTCCAGCCTGATCAGGTCGGCGCTCGCAGGACTCACGGTCGGGCCCGAGACGGGCGCCGCGATCGCGGTCGAGACCGTCAGCAGGGAACGCGAGATGCCGTACGACGACGCGGGCGTCCTCGCGGCGGCGGCGGAGCACTACCTGCGGCCGGACTTCGAATCGGTGACGCGGCCCGCGATCGCCGAGGACCTGCTGAAGCGCGCGATCGCAAACCTCCCCGGCTCGCCGATCGAGCGCAACGCCCTCGGCGTGATGAAGATCTACGAGAACCTCGTCGTCGCCGAGGTCAGGCTGAAGAAGTACGACGAGGCGATCGCCGCCGGGATCCTCTGCGTCGAGAAGGCCGGGAAGACCGACTCGCCGGGCCCGGACACGGCGAACGCGAACTACAACCTCGCCTGCGCGTACTCGGTCGCCGGCAAGCTCGACGAAGCGTTCGCGGCGCTTGCGAAGGCGTTCGAACGGTTCCCGCCGGTGCCCGACGATCATCTCGCCAAGGACACCGACCTCGACAACTGCCGCAAGGACCCGCGGTGGGCGAAGTTCATCGAGGCGCGGCCGAAGAAGTAGCGGTGCGCGAGCGAGGTCCGCAGCGCTTCAGGCCTGGCAGAAGCGCCATCGGCGCGAGCCGATCTGGATCAGGTCGCCGTCGGCGAGAGGGCCGTCCTCGACGTGGTGCCCGTTCACCTTCAGGCGGGTCGAGAGGGCCAGCACGCGGAAGCCGTGTTCGCCCTTGATCACCACGCCGGCCTTCGCGGGGGCGAAGAGCCCGGCGATGCGGATCTCGGCGGAGGCGTCCTTGCCGATCACGTAGTAGACCTTGTCGAGGATGACGTTCTTCTTCTCGGTCTCGGGCGCGAGCTGGACGAGCTGGGGGGCGGCGCCGCGCTGGGAGGACCCGATGATCCGTTCGATGTCCCGCTTGTCGAGGCGGAACGTCATGTCGGCCTGGATCGGCAGCGAGGGCGCCGCCTCCGGCTTCGCCGCGACGCTCACCGGCTCGAGCGCCTCGAACTGGAAGGCGTACTTCCCGATGAAGAACTCGTCCGTCTCGCGGAGCTGGTGGTGGAAGACCTTGTCGCCGCCGACGAACGTGCCGTTGTGGCTCTTCAGGTCCGCGAGGATGTAGCCCTCGGGCGTCTTCTCGATCGTGGCGTGGCGCCGCGAAGCGCCGATGTTCTCGACGACGATGTCGCACGTGGCGTCGCGCCCGATGTCGATCAGGGGCTTGTCGAACGTGAACTTCTTCACCGGCTTACCGCCGAACGTCATCGTCACACGGAACATGTGCTCTCTCCCGGCCCTCGGGGGCCTCGGGACTGCTCTCTGCTCTCGGCTCCCTATCGGACTGATGGACCTCTCGGATTGAGGAGGAGCGCCGCGTCCGACCTCGGCGCTAGCATCGGGCCCTCCCCTTGGAGGCTGTCGGGGAACCCCCTTCGGCGCCGGCCGTGCGACGCTAGGGTCGCCGTGGCGCCCCGGGAGGACCGTGACCTCGCAGCCTGCTGCCCGGTCTCTCGCGCTCGGGAACTCATCGGAGTCGCCGGGGCGCGGGAGCCTCGCTCCAGGCTCGCGAGGGCGCACCCGGCGCTCCGAAGGGACCTCGAACTGCCTCTCACCCCCGGCCCGGGAGCCCATGGCGCGTTTCTCCGAAGACGTCCTCTCCTCGATCCGACAGGCGATCGACCTGTCGGAGCTCGTCGGCCGCTTCGTGCCGCTCAAGCGCTCGGGCAAGTCGTTCAAGGGCTGCTGCCCCTTCCACCAGGAGAAGACGCCCTCCTTCCACGTCTGGCCGGAGGAGGGAACCTGGAAGTGCTTCGGCTGTCAGAAGGGCGGCAACGCGTTCACCTTCCTCACCGAGCGCGAGGGGATCACCTTCCCGGAGGCCGTGCGACAGCTCGCCGGCGAAGCCGGGATCGCGCTCGCCGAGGACGACGACCCGGCGGCGAGCGAGCAGGCGTCGAGGATCGCGCGCCTGCGCGACGTCTCCGAGTGGGCCTGCCGCTTCTTCGAGAAGTCGCTGCGGACGCCCGAAGGCGAGGTCGCGCGCGAGTACTTCAAGCGGCGCGGGATCAAGGGCGAGACCGCACTTCGCTTCCGACTCGGCTTCGCCCCGCCCGGCTGGCAGAACCTCCTCGGCGCCGCCACGCGCGCGGGGGTGCCCGAGGCCGATCTCGTCGATCTCGGACTCGTGCGCAGGAAGGACGCCGAGGAGGGCCGCCCCGTCCGGCTCTTCGACATGTTCCGGGACCGGGTCACCTTCCCCATCTGCGACACGCAGGGCCACGTCGTGGCGTTCGGCGCGCGGACGCTCGGCGACGACGAGCCGAAGTACCTGAACTCGCCCGAGAACCCGCTCTTCTCGAAGGGCCGCACCGTCTACGCGCTGCACCTCGCGAAGCAGGAGATGCTGCGCTCCGGCGAGGGCGCCGTGATGGAGGGCTACACCGACGTCATCATGGCGCACCAGTGCGGCTGGCCGGTGGCGGTCGCCGGGCTCGGCACGGCGCTGACCCGCGAGCAGGCGGCGACGATCGCGCGCTACGTCAAGCGCCTCCACCTCGTCTATGACGGCGACCCCGCGGGCCAGCGCGCGGCGGAGCGCAACGCGCCCGCCTTCCTGCCCGAGGAGATCGAGACGCGCGTCGCCGTGCTGCCGCAGGGCGAGGACCCGTGCGACACGCTGCTCCGCAGCGGGCTCCCGGCGCTGCGCGCGTGCATCGACGCGGGACGCGAGGCGTTCGACCACCTCCTCGTCGCGAAAGCGGCGCCGCACGACATGAAGAGCGTGCCCGGGCAGGCGCAGGCGCTCGACGCCGCGCTCGAAGTGCTCGTGCCCGTGACGAACGACGTGCGCCGGTCGCTCTACGTGAAGCGCGTGTCCGACCAGTACCGGATCCAGGAGGACGTCGTCACCGCGCGACTGCGCGAGATGCGGGCCTCGGCGGCCGCGCGGGGGGAGCGGCGGACCTTCTCGTCCCCGGCGCCGCCGCCCCGTCCGGAGTCCATCCCGGCCGAGGCGCTCGGGGTGTCGGAGGCTCCGCCGGCGACCGTCGGCACGGTTCGCGTCCCACCCGCGCCGACGCCCGCGGGTACTCCCCCCGCGACCGAGGAGCACCTCGTGGCGGCGCTACTCGGCCGGCCCGAGCTCGCCGGCGAGGCCGCGGAGCGACTTCCCGCCGAGGCCCTGACCCACCCGCTCTGCCGCGCGCTCTACGAGCGGATCGTCGGGTACTGGGAGGAGACGGGCCGGAGCCCGACGGCGGCGTCGATCCTCGACGCGATCGAGGAACCTGAACTCGCATCGTTCGCGGCCGGACTGGTCGTCCAGGCGCCGGGGATGGACCTCGAGCGGCAGGGACGCGACTGCATGACCCTGCTCGCCGGTCAGTTCGAGGCGCGCCGGCTGCGGGACGAACAGCTCTGGATGGCCGATCCTGCCGAGTCCCGCCGCAGCCTGCTTCCCGAAGAGGGTGAAATCCTGAGGCGCACGGTGGAGTTTCATCGCAGGCGCGCCGTCAAACCCTGAGCGAGCGGTCGTGACGGAACTCCCCGCAGCGCCGAGCGTCCGGGGTCGGCCTGCCGGACTATTTTCCGTCTCCGCCCAACCGGGGCTTTCCCCGGAGGGTGCCGGCCGGTAAGCTCGGAAGTTTCGCCGTCTCCCTGGCACAGGATGTCCCATGCCTGAACGTCCCGCCCGTCCCAAGGTCCCCGAGCGCAAGGAGCGTCCCGATCGCATCGATCGGACGATCGAGCGCATCGAGCCCGAGCTGAAGGCCCTCATCGAGGAGGGCCGCCGCAAGGGCTACGTCACCGTCGACGAAGTCCAGCGCATGCTCCCCGACGAGGTCACTGCCTCCGAGAAGGCGCTCGACCGGATCGCCCAGCAACTCGACGAGATGGGCATCGAGATGGTCGAGGAGGCCAGGAGCTTCGACGCGGGCGAGGACCCCGAGGACGAAGAGGACGAGCAGAGCGCCCGCAAGCTGCGCACCGCCGACTTCGAGCCGCCGAAGGACGTCGACCCGCTCACGATGCCGACGTCGGCCGAGCGCATCGACGACCCGGTCCGCATGTACCTCACGCAGATGGGCGAGATCCCGCTGCTCACGCGCGAACAGGAGATCTGGCTCGCGAAGACGATCGAGCGGACGCGCAAGCGCTACCGCGAGAAACTGCTCGCGTCGGGCCTTTCGCTCGAGCTCTGCATCCAGCTCCTGGAAGACGTGCAGCGCGGCGAGCTCGCGTTCGACCGCACGCTGAAGGTCAACCAGGCGAGCGAGACGGGCAAGCAGGAGACCGCCACCCAGCTCCCCGACCACATCATCTCGCTGAAGAGGATGCTCGAGGCCGAGCGCAAGGATCTCATCGAGCTGACGACCGCGCGCACGAAGAAGCGCCGCATCCAGCTCCAGCGCCGCCTCGCCGAGCGCCGACGCCGCGGCCGCCGCCTGCTCGAGGAACTGAACATCCAGATCAAGCGGCTGAAGCCGGTCATGGAGGACATCGCGGACACCTGCCGCGAGCTCGACCGCGTGGAGAAACGCATCGTCGAGATGGACCGCGCGAAGAGTCCGAACCCGCAGGAGCAGGAGGAGGCGAAGGACCGCGTCGCGCAGATCACCGTGCGCTGCGCCGAGCCGCCCGACCGCCTGCGCCGCCGCATCGCGCAGGTCCGCCACGAGTTCAACGGTTACGAGCTCGCGAAGCAGAACCTGTCGTCCGGCAACCTCCGGCTCGTCGTGTCGATCGCGAAGAAGTACAGGAACCGCGGCCTCTCCTTCCTCGATCTCATCCAGGAGGGCAACACCGGCCTGATGAAGGCCGTCGAGAAGTACGAGTTCCGCCGCGGCTACAAGTTCTCGACCTACGCCACGTGGTGGATCCGCCAGGCGATCACGCGCTCGATCGCCGACCAGGCGCGCACGATCCGCATCCCGGTCCACATGATCGAGACGATGTCGAAGCTGCGCAACGTGACGAAGGACCTCGTCCAGAAGAAGGGCCGCGAGCCGACGATCGAGGAGATCGCCGCCGCGTCCGAGATCTCGGTCGACGAGACCAAGCGCGTCTTCAAGATCGCGAAGCACCCGATCTCGCTCGACTGCCCGATCGGCGACAGCGACGACAGCTACTTCGGCGACTTCATCGAGGACCAGAGTGCGGAGTCGCCCGTCAACGCGGCGACGCACGAGATGCTGAAGGACAAGATCGAGAAGGTGCTCCAGTCGCTCACCTTCCGCGAGCGCGAGATCATCAAGCTGCGCTACGGCATCGGCGACGGCTACACGTACACGCTGGAAGAGGTGGGCCGCATCTTCAAGGTGACGCGCGAGCGCGTCCGCCAGATCGAGGCGAAGGCGGTTCGCAAGCTGCAACACCCCGTGCGGGCGAGGAAGCTCGAAGGCTTCCTCGACTCCTTCGGGAACGAGTAGAGCGAAGGGCCCCGGCACACGCCGGGGCCCTTTTTCGTTTCGGACTTGGGCCCAGAGGAAGGAAGCGGAGTCAGTGAAGGAAACCATCGCGAAGCTCGCCGATCTGCAGAAGGCCGACCATCGCGTCGTCGAACTGAAGAAGAAGAAGGACGACCTCGACCTCGGACTCGTCGGCGCGAGGAAAGGCATCGAGGCGGCGCAGGCGGCGCTCGACCTCGCGCACAAGGCCCTTCTCGAGGCGAAGTCGCTCGTCCACAGGAAGGAGATGGACGTCCAGGAGCGCGAGACCAAGATCCGCGACCTGAACGGGAAGCTCGGCGGCGCGACGAGCAACAAGGAGTACGCGGGCATCCTCCTCGCCATCGCCGAGCAGACGGCGGAGAACGGCAAGACGGAGACGGACATCCTCGTCGCGATGGACGAGGTCGAGGCGAAGGAGAAGCTCCACGACGCGGCCAAGGCGAAGATGCGCGAGGCCGAAGTCGTCTTGAAGGACGCCGAGGACAAGGTCGCAGGACAGAAGGCCGCGATGGAGGCGGACGCCTCCCTTGCGTCGGCGCTGCGCGACTCGCTCGCCGTCCAGATCCCCGCCGAGGCGCTGCGCGCCTATGAGCGCATCCGCGCCGGCAACAAGCGCAGCGGCACCGCGGTCGCGGTCGTGCACGGCGAGTACTGCCAGGGCTGCCAGATGGCGATCACCGCACACGAGCTGACGCAGCTCATCAAGGGCGACAAGCTCATGATGTGCCGGACCTGCCAGCGCATCCTCGTCCTCGAGACGTAGCGGGAAAAACGCACGCCGCGCGAGCGGAGCTCGCGAGGCGTTACGAAGTCACCCGACCCCTCTTTGCCGCTTCATCGTCCATTCGCTGCGGCGACGTCCCAGACGAGCACCGTTCCGTCCTCGGACGACGTCGCGAGCAGGCGGCCGCCCGGCGCGAACGCGATCGCGTTGACCGGGCCGCGGTGGCCGGGGAGCACGGCGAGCTCGGCGCCGCTGACACCGTCGAAGATGCGGACGCTGAACTCGTCGTCGACGGCCGCGATCAGCTCCGCTTCCGGTTCCGAGACGCTCCACCCGTTCAACGAGTGCGGGCAGTCCACGAGGACGCGACGGCGTCCCGTGCGGGCGTCTACGACGGCGATCCGTCCGCCCTGGTCCGAGATCGTGATCCGTCCGTCCGCGGCCCGCCATCCCGAGACGGAGTCGATCTCGGGCGGCGCCTCGAACCGGGCGACGACCCGGCCGTCGCACGCATCGCGGACGACGAATTCGCGCGTGGACCAGCCCGCCCAGACGACGAGAGCGGCCTTCTCGTCCAACTGCGCGTAGTCGGAGTCGCCGTCCGGCGCGGGGAAATCGCGCAGTGTCCGCCCATCGACGGCGTCCACGAGCCGCGTCGTCTCTGCGTGGACGAGCGCCAGCGGGCGCGCGGTGAACCGTCCGAGGCGGCCCATCTCGTGCGGGAACGAGCGGCTGCGCCCCTCCTCGGCGCCGGTCGCCGCGTCGAACCGGACGGTGCACGGCTCCGGGCGGCGCAGGACGGCCTCCACGAAGCGTCCGTCGGGCGAGAATCCCGCGTTCCACGGATACGCCAGCCCCGGGCCGCACATGGCGAGCGGCGCGCCCGTTCGCGCGTCGAAGACGCCGATCGCGTCCGGGACCGAGACGGCGAGGCGCCCGGCGTCCGGCGACCACGCGAGCCCGCCCCAGGCGCCGGGGAAGGCGACGGGCTCGGCGACCTCGGCTCCTTCGCTCGCATCGATCACGCGGATCGTCCCGCCGTGGAGCGCTGCGACGACGGTTCCGTCCGCCGAGAACGCGACCCGGGAGAACGCGACCTCGCCGCCCGACGCCTCGCGCAGCGTCTCGCCGGTCGCGAAGTCGATGATCCGCAGCGACTTCCCGCCGACGGCGAGGCGCCGGCCGTCCGGCGAGAACGCGAGCGCCTGCGCGTCGAACGGGAGTTCGCGGACGACGGACCAGGTCTTCGTCTCGCGGACGAGGAGAGCGGTCCCGTCCTGCGGGTGGACGAGGAAGGCGCCGTCGGGCGAGAACGCTGCCGGACCCGCGAACGCTCCGGGCGGCGTGGAGAACAC
>JANNHP010000275.1:0-1937 GCA_031404455.1 Planctomycetia bacterium
GGTGCGAGCCGCGGACGTGGCGGCCGCTGGAGGCGCTGCGGGCGGGACCGGCGTGGCATCACAGGCGGCCGCGAAGAGGGTCAGCAGCAAGACGACTGGTCGCAGAGCCTGTTGTGCGCACGAAGGCTCCGCGCGCACGACGACGCACCGAGGGCCATTGAACGACCGTGAAGAAGCCGCGCGTCGCGGTCTCTTCACGGTCGTTCAGTCGTTGCGCGCGTGCCGGTAGCCGATCGTCACGCCGCCCGCCCAGCCGTCGAGGTCGTAGTTCTCCTTGTCGGCGCGGCGGACGTCGAGCTCGATGACGCGCTGGCGCGTGCTCGACTTCTCGACCCAGTAGCAGAACTCGAGGATCGAGAGGCGCGGGAGCGGCGCCTTCGGGTTGAACTTCAGCTCGATCTGCTCCTCGTAGTACTTGCCCCGAGCGTGGAACGTGGGGGGGATCTTCCACGGGCTGATGGTCACGGACGCGTCGTTGATGCCGCGGCGGCGCCAGATGTTCGAGAACCACGTCTGGGGCGAGTCGCGGGCGATGTCTTCCTTGTTGTTCTTGTGGACGGCGAGCATCGCCTGGATCTCCGAGCCCTGCTGCGACAGGTCCTTCATCCACGCCGTGCCCTGCTGGAGGTTCTTCCGCTTCGCCTCGACGTCGCTCCAGACGTACCAGGAGAAACCGGCGATCGCGACCGTCATCACGACCATGAGCCAGATGTAGAACTTCAGCACGTCCATCTCGGACTGCGGGCGGGCGGCTTCGTCCTTCACTTGACCTCTCCCTTCCCCGTCGCCGGCACGGCGGGTGGCGGTGTCGGGGCGGCGGCGCCGGCGGGAGGCGTTGGCGGGACGGCGGGCGGCGCTGCGGGCGTCGCCGCAGGCGCATCCGTCGTGGCCGCGGGACTGTCCGCGGTCGGCGCGGCGGGGGCGTCGGCCGCGGCGGCGTCGTCCTTCGGCGGCTCGACCGTCACCTTCTGCTTGATCACGATCTTGATCGGGAACTCGACGCCCCTGTCCTTGATCGGACGCATCTGGCCGTTCTCGACGCTCTCGAAGATGTCGTCGTGCTTGCGAAGTTCGCGGACCAGCACGTCCACGTCGGGGATGTCGCCGAAGACGACCTTCAGGTCGGCCTTCTCCTGCGTGTACTTCTCCTCGGTGATCGCCATGTAGGTGATCTTGCCGCGCACTTCCTTCACGCAGGCGAGCACGGTGGACCACGCCTCGAGGCACGAGCGGATCGGCGGGACCTCGGTCGCGAGGCCGAGCTCGTTCTTCAGGTGGTTGCGGATGTCGTTGAGCCGCGTCTTCGTGCGCTGGAAGTACTGATCGAGGTCCTTGCCCCGCGCACGCTCGCTCTCGGTCTCCTTGCGCGCGTCCTTCACCGTCTTCTCGTACTCCTCGATCACGTCCACGCGGAGCTGCTTCTCCATGAGCGCCTTGAGCTGCTTGCGCTGGTTGTCGACGCGCTCGCGCTCGAGCACGGCGGTGAAGGCGAAGAGGAAGAAGCCGAAGAAGATCAGCGTGACGCCGGTGGCGAGCGCCACCTTCACGGCGTCGAACGTGCGCGAGAAGCGGAACTCGTCGCGGCGCAGATCGATCTCGCCCGCGTCGATGCCGAGCACCTTGAGCGCGGCACCGATGGCGACGGCGCCCGATCGCGCGACCTTGTCGGCCTCCGACGGAGGGAGGGAGTGCGTGACCGCCGCGAGCGTCGGCAGGTCCGCGACCTCGACGTTGTAGTGCTCGGCGATGCGCTCGCGCGCGTGGGGCCGCGTGGCGCCGACGCCGGTGAGGAAGATGCGCGTGATCGCCTTGCCCTCGCCCATCGCCGGGAGCGAGCGCTGCGTCTCGCGCAGCACGCGCGACAGGAACTCGGACTCCTGGGCGCCCGCCGCGGCGGCCTCGATGGCGCGGACGGAGGCGACGATCTCGAGCGTGGA
>JANNHP010000276.1:0-9621 GCA_031404455.1 Planctomycetia bacterium
CGCGCTGCGCCGCTCGCGCCGCGTGCCGTTTCACCAGGTCGTAGATTCCAAAGCGCGTGATGGCTTCGCGGCGGCGATTCAAGAAGACGGTGACTGAGTACTCGGGAATGCGGTGGGGCCTCTTCTTCCTCGGCGAGTACGCGGCGATGTTCGTGCTCTCGGGGATCACGGCGACGCTCTTCCTCGGCGGATGGACGGGGCCCGTCCACTGGATCGCGGTGAACTGGTGCGGCGGAGCGCCGGGACCGCTCTTCGCCACGATCGACGGCGTCTCGACGTTCCAGTGGAGCGCGCTCATCGAGATCCTGGGCGGCGCCGCCGAGTTCACCTGGAAGACGGCGCTCCTCTTCCTCCTCCAGATCCAGGTGCGCTGGACGCTGCCGCGCCTGCGCCTCGATCAGGTCATGAGCCTCTGCTACAAGTACCTCGTTCCGTTCGCGATGGCCTGCATGATGTTCTGCGCGCTGGCCGGACTCATGGGGGCCAAGTAGATGAGCTACTTCGGCAACGTCTGGGACGGCATCCGCACCACGGCGCAGGGCTTCAAGATCACGCTCTCGTACCTGAAGGTCCGGCCGTACACGGTCGAGTACCCGGACGAGGTGCTCGCGATCGACAAGACGCGCCACCGAGGCATCCACGAGTACGACGTGGACCGCTGCATCTCGTGCCTCCTGTGCGCGAAGGCATGTCCCGTGGACTGCATCTACATCGAGAGCGCGCCCGACGACGCAGGCAAGCCCACCAAGGGCGAAGCGGCGATCATGACGCGCTACGACATCGACTATTCGAAGTGCCTCTTCTGTGCGCTCTGCGTGCCGCCGTGCCCGACCGAGTGCATCCAGCTCGGCGAGAAGTTCAGCCTCCCCGGCCACACGCGCGACGAGATGGTCGTGCACTTCCACCAGGGCGCCTACCCGATCCAGATGAAAACGCCCGAGTCCGTGAAGCAGATCGAGGACTTCAAGACGCGCGGTCTCTACGACAAGAAGAAGAAGGAGCGGGAAGCGGTGGGCATCCCCACGCTGCGCCCGCAGGTCTGACATGGAGACCGGCATCGGCATCCAGCTCGCCTTCTTCGCCTTCGCGGCGCTGACCGTGGGGTCGGCGCTCTTCGCGGCGACGGCGAAGAGCATCGTCCACGCGGCGTTCTCGCTCATGGCCACGTTCTTCGGCGTCGCCGGCATCTACGCCATCCTCGGCAGCGACTTCCTCGCCGTGACGCAGGTGCTCGTCTACGTCGGCGGCATCCTGATCCTCATCGTGTTCGGCGTGCTGCTCACCGACCGCGTGCCCCACGAGTACAAGGTCGCGAAGCCGCGCAACTACCTGCCGGCGATGATCGCGGCGGGGCTCGTCTTCGTGGCGCTCGCCGGAGCGGTGATGTCGGCGAAGTGGCCGAAGCTCGTCAAGGGAGAGCTCCCCGCGGCGACGACGACCGTCGAGGCGATCGGCCGCTCGCTGCTCACCGATTACCTCATCCCGTTCGAGTTCGCCTCGATCCTGCTGCTCGTCGTCCTGGTCGGTGCCGCGCGGCTCGCCCGCGGAGGAGCGCGCAAGTGACGGGCCTCACGATCAACCACTACCTCATGCTCTCGGCGATGCTCTTCGCGACGGGTGTCCTCGCCGTGACGCTGCGCCGCAACGCGATCGGCGTGCTCATCGGCATCGAGCTGATGCTCAACGCCGCGAACATCAACCTCGTCGCGTTCAGCCGCCACCTCGGCAACCACGTTGATGGGGCGGTGTACGCGATCTTCGTCGTGATGCTCGCCGCCGCCGAGGCCGCGGTCGCGATCGCCATCGTGCTGAACGTCTTCCACCACGCGGCGTCGATCAGCGTGGACGACTACACCGAGATGAAGAACTGATGCCCACCGGCGTTCTCCTCTCCCTCGTGATCCTGGCGATGCCGATGCTCTCGGCGCTCGTCATCGCGGCGTTCAAGAAGCAGCTCGGAACCAAGGCCGACGCAGTCGGCATCGGCACGATGGGCGTGGCGCTCGCGTGCGCCGTCTACATGGCGCTGAACCACGCGACGATCGCGGGCACGGGCTACGTCTTCGAGTGGTTCTCCGTTGCCGGGACGAGCTGGAAGATCGGCATCGGCCTCGACGGCCTGACGCTCGCGATGCTCGTGGTCGTCACGCTCGTCAGCTTCCTCGTGCACCTCTTCAGCAAGGGGTACATGCACGGCGACAGCCGCTACGAGGACTTCTACCGCTGGCTCGGACTCTTCACGTTCTCCATGATCGGACTCGTCATCAGCGACAACCTGATCACGCTGTTCGTCATGTGGGAGATCATGGGCCTCGCGTCCTACAAGCTGATCGGGCACTACTTCCAGAAGCAGTCCGCGTACCTCGCGTGCAAGAAGGCGTTCATGACGACGCGCGTCGGCGACGTCGGCATGTTCCTCGCCATGCTCGCGCTCTACACCTCGACCGGCTCGCTGCGCTTCGAGGAGATCTTCGCGAAGCTCGGCGACGTCCCGTCGTCCACCATCACGTGGATCGCGCTCGGCCTTTTCATGGGCGCCGCCGGCAAGTCGGCGCAGTTCCCGCTGCACGTGTGGCTGCCCGACGCGATGGAAGGCCCCACGCCCGTCAGCGCGCTCATCCACGCGGCCACGATGGTCGCCGCCGGCGTCTACCTGATCGGCCGGATGTACACGCTGATCGTGCTGTCGCCGATGGCGCTCCTCGTCATCGCGGTGGTCGGTGCCTTCACCGCGATCTTCGCCGCGTCGATCGCGTTCACGGCGACGGACATCAAGAAGGTCCTCGCCTACTCGACCATCTCGCAACTCGGTTTCATGTTCACCGCACTCGGTGTCGGCTCGAACTTCGCGTGGCAGGCCGGTCTCTTCCACCTCGTCACGCATGCCTTCTTCAAGGCGTGCCTCTTCCTCGGGTCGGGCTCGGTGATCCACGCGTGCCACCACGAGCAGGACATGACGCGGATGGGCGGGCTCTGGAAGAAGCTGCCGATCACCGGCGCCACGTACCTCGTCGCGTGCCTCTCGATCGCGGGCACACCGTTCGTCACCGCGGGCTTCTATTCGAAGGACCAGATCCTCGCGTCGCTCTGGGCCGGAGGGCACACGAGCTCCGTCTACTACGGCATCTTCTGGGTGCTCGCGCTGACGGCCGCGATGACGGCCTTCTACATGTTCCGCAGTTTCTGGCTGACGTTCTTCGGCAAGCCGCGCGACGCGCACGTCTACGAGCACGCGCACGAATCGCCGGCCACGATCACGATCCCGCTCATCGTCCTCGCCGCGCTCGCGATCGTGGCCGGCTTCGGCTGGAAGGATGCGTTCCTCCCCGCGGAAGGCGCTGAGACGTACGTCAAGTTCGCGAACTCGTTCACTCACGAGGATCCCGTCTGGCACCACGCGCACGGCTTCGCGCTGGCCGTCTCGGCCGTGATCTGGACGCTCGGAGTCGGCCTGTCGTGGTTCTGCTACATGACCGCGACCGGCGCGACGGCTCGGAAACGCGCACGCGAGTTGATCGCTCCCTTGTACTTGGCCGCCTCGGCCAAGTACTGGATCGACGAGTTCATCGAGGTCGTGATCATCCGCACGACCGGGATCGTCGCTCTGCTCTCCGCGTGGATCGACCGCGACGCCATCGACGGCTTCGTCGACGCGACCGGGTCGGTCGGAATGAAGACCTCCGCCGCGTCCGGCGTCGCCGACATCCAGATCGTGGACGGCGCCGTGGACGGCACGGGCAGTCTCGCGTGGGGAGGCGGCGGCATCCTCTCGCGCATCCAGTCGGGCAAGATCCGCCACTACCTCTTCGGCGCGGTGGCCGTGACCGCACTCTTCGCCGTGGTCGTCCTCTACATGAGCCGGAGCTAGACGATGAATCTCCTACTGACACTCCTCACCTTCGTCCCGCTCGCGGGCATCCTGCCGATCCTCTTCATGAAGGACGCGAAGACGATCCGGTGGACGGCGGCGGCGGTGTGCTTCGTCGAGATGCTGCTCTCGATGTGGCTCTTCCACCGCTTCGACTCGGCGGCGAATGCGCCGCTCGGCACGTCGGCGTTCGCGGTGAACGCGTCGTGGATCAAGGTCGGCGCCTTCGACATCCGCTACGCCATGGACGTGGACGGCATCTCGGTCCTGCTCGTGCTCCTCACCGGCATCCTCGGCTTCATCGCCTGCCTCTCGGGCTTCGGCGTCCAGAAGAACGTGAAGGGCTTCTTCGCCATGTACCTCCTGCTCTTGACGGGCATGGTGGGCACGTTCGTCGCGATGGACCTCTTCCTCTTCTACGTCTTCTGGGAACTGATGCTCCTCCCGATGTACTTCCTCATCGGCCTCTGGGGCGGGCCGAAGCGGGAGTTCGCGGCCATCAAGTTCTTCATCTACACGCTGGTCGGCTCCGTGCTGATGCTCGGCGCCTTCATCGCCATCTACTTCCAGACGAAGTCGTTCTCGATCCCCGAGATCCTCGCGAAGCACGAGTTGATCTTCGAGGGCAACGACACCATCCGCGCGATCCTCTTCGTCGGCCTCTTCATCGGCTTCGCGATCAAGGTGCCGGTGTTCCCGTTCCACACGTGGCTGCCGCTGGCGCACGTCGAAGCGCCGACGCCGATCTCCGTCATCCTGGCCGGAGTGCTGCTGAAGATGGGCGGGTACGGCCTGATGCGCATGGCGTTCCCGTGGTTCCCCGACGTCGTGGTGAAGGCGTGGCCCTGGCTCGCGACGCTCGCGGTCGTGTCGATCATCTACGGCGCCCTCGTGGCGCTCGCGCAGACCGACTGGAAGAAGCTCGTCGCGTACTCGTCCGTCAGCCACATGGGCTACGTGCTGCTCGGACTCGCGACGCTCACGCCGGAAGGCGTCAACGGCGCAGTGCTCCAGATGTTCAGCCACGGAATCCTCGCCGGGATGATGTTCCTCCTCGTCGGCGTGATGTACGACCAGGTCCATCACCGCGACATGGACCGCTTCGGCGGCCTCGCGACGACGCTCCCGAAGTACACGTTCGTGGCCATGATCGGCTTCTTCGGATCGCTCGGCCTGCCCGGCCTCTCGGGCTTCATCGCCGAGATGATGGTCTTCTTCGGGTCCTTCGCCGGGAAGCTCCCGCACGCGCAGACGTACACGGTCGTCGCGACGATCGGCGTCGTGCTCGGCGCGGCGTACATCCTCGTGATGATCCAGAAGATCTTCCTCGGCAAGCCCCGCGAGAAGCACGAGCACCCGCTCCACGAGCCGAACGGCCGCGAGTGGGCGATGCTCGCGCCGCTCGCCGTTCTGGCACTCTGGTTCGGCATCTGGCCGCGCACCGCGATCGACGTCGTGGACAAGCCGATCGCGCAGTGGTGCGACGGGTTTGCGAAGTACCTGCCTCGCGAGACCGGGTCCGTGGAGAAGGGGAAGTAGCCGGTGACTCCCTTCCTCCTCGCCCAGGAAAGAGCCGGAGAACTCTCCGCCGCGCTGATGCCCGATCTCGGGCGTCTGGCGCCCGAGCTCTTCCTCTGCGCGATGGTGCTCGTCGTGCTGTTGCTCGACGTGATCCGCGGACGCGGGCCGAGCGAGTTCCACCCGCGGCTCACGCTGCTCGGCATCTTCGGCGCGGCGGGACTCGTCGTCTGGCAGGTGATGCAGGACGGGGCCCCGGTGAACGTCGGCTACGCCGGGTTCCACGCGCTGCAGGTCGACCACCTGGGTGCTGTCTTCAAGCTGATCTTCCTCGCGACGGGCGCGCTGACGGTCCTCTTCATCGGCCGCTCGCGCGAGGCGTACGGCAACGAGGCCGAGCTCTCGATCCTGATGTTCGGCGCCCTCGCGGGCATGTGCTACCTCGCCTCCGCGACCGAACTCCTCGGCTTCTACCTCGCATTCGAGACCGTGTCGTACACGGGCTACCTGATGGCCGGCTATCGCACCGACAGCGTGCGCAGCGCGGAGGCGGGCGGAAAGTACGTCATCTTCGGATCGGTCTCGTCGGCGGTGATGCTCTTCGGCCTGTCACTGATCTACGGCTACACGGGCTCGACGCAGTTCGGCGCGATCGCCGAGGCGCTCTCCGCGGCGCCGCGCGAACCGGTCCTGCTGGTCGCCGCGGTGTTCGTGTTCGGCGGCTTCGCGTTCAAGGCGGCCGCGTTCCCGTTCCAGTTCTGGTGCCCCGACGTCTACGAGGGCGCGCCCGCACCGATCGCCGGCTTCCTCGCCGTCGCGTCGAAGGCGGCGGTCTTCTCGGTGATCCTGCGCGTGCTCGTCACGTACCCCGCGGTGGGGCACGCCGAGCCGCACGTCGCCGACCTCCTCGCGACGAACGGGACGTTCATCCAGCAGATCCTGATCTGTTCGGCAGTCGCCACGATGACGTGGGGCAACCTCGCGGCTCTCAGGCAGACGAACCTCCAGCGCATGCTGGCGTACTCGTCGATCGCGCACGCGGGCTACCTGTTGATGACCGCGGCCGTGATCGCGCCCGGCAACGCCGCCGCGATGGGCGCGATCGTCTTCTACTTCCTCATCTACCTCTGCATGAACCTCGGCGCCTTCTTCGTGGTGACGCTGCTGCGCCGCGACGCGGGCAGCGCCGAGATCTCGGATCTGCGCGGACTCGGCTTCCGGCACCCCGTCCTCGCCGTCTCTCTCGCGGTCATGCTCTTCTCGCTCACGGGACTGCCGCCGACGGCCGGGTTCGTCGGCAAGTTCCAGCTCTTCGCCCCGGTCATCGAGCAGGGCTGGTACGTGCTCGCGGCGATCGGCCTCATCAACGGCGCCATCTCGCTCTATTACTACGCGAAGCCGCTCCGCGAGATGTTCCTCACCGAGCCCGGCGACGCGGACGCGACGAAGCTCGCGCCCACGTCGGCCGATCTCGCGCTCGTGGTGCTGCTCGCGGCACCGCTCCTCTTCTTCGGTCTCTTCGGCTGGGACCACCTGACCGAGTTCGCGCGGTCGGTCGGCCCCGTCGCCCTTGGAGTGCGCTGACATGACGGTCGCGAAGGAACGTCACGCAGTCATCGACCTCCTGAACGAGGCGCTCTCGGCCGAGTACCACTCGTTCATCGGCCACGCGCTCAACTCGAACCCGTTCGTCCCGCCCGGCTGCGAGAAGGACGTGGAGTTCCTCGAGACGCTGCGCGACGACGAGAACCTGAACGCGAAGGCGCTCCTCGTCCAGCTCGGCCGCTACCGCGCGGGCCCGACTCTCAAGGCGTTCCGCTTCTGGAAGGAAGACCTCAACTTCCTCGGCATCGACTGGCTCGTCGTCCGCGCGGCGGAGATCGCGAGGCAGGACGTCGCGCGCGTCGAGGCGCTCGCGAAGCGCGTCCCCTCGAGCGACGCGGAGCTCGCGGCGACGTTCGTGTCGATCCTCGAGACGCGGCGCCGTCACGCGGCGGAGCTCGGAACGCTCGCCTTGAAGCGCCAGAAAGAGCGCGACGCCCGGCGTGCGACGGCGTTCAAGGCGACCGGCATCCCGCTGAAGAAGCCCGCGGCCGCGAAACCGGCCGGGGCGACGTCGGCCGCGGCACCGGCCGCGGGCGGCGCGCCGAAGGCCCCGTCGCTTCCGGGCGCCCCGAAAGCTCCGTCGCTGCCCGGCGCTCCGAAGCCGCCGGGAGCTCCGAGCGCTCCGCGTCCGCCCGGTGCGCCGAGTGCTCCGAAGCCCCCCGGTGCGCCGAGTGCGCCGAGGCCGCCGGGAGCTCCGAGCGCGCCGAAGCCTCCCGGTGCGCCGAGTCCGCCGCAGCCGGCCGCGCCGCGGATACCGGCACCCGAGGCGCCCACCGCGGAGGCGATCGTCCCCCCTGCCGACGGACCGAAGCTCACCGGGCCTCCGGGTCCGAACTACAAGCCCACGCCGCCCAAGCCGTACAAGCGCTGACCCCGTTTCGACATCTGTTGAGCGGCGTCGCGTCGTCGCCTGCGTCGCGGTCGGCCGAGGATTGACGGGGCGCGCGGCAGCGGGCATCTTTCGGCCACTCATCCCGCCGGATCGTCCGGGTTCGCAGCCCGGAGAGCGACGGCACCTGGAGGTTCCATGTCGATCCTCGTTCGGCGCATCGCCCTCGCCCTCTTGTCCGCAGTGGCCGCAATCGCGGCAGCCGCTTCGCTTCCGGCCGAGGCGAAGGGCGGGTTCAAGCCGTTCTTCGTCGCGAAGCTCCCGGGCGAGCCGAAGGGTGCCTCGTCCTGGAAGGCGACCACCAAGGCGCCGATCGGGAACGGGACCGGCTTCATCTACAACGACGCCAACGGATCGATCGCGCTGACCGGGGTCACGATCAAGCCCGGCCTCACGACGACCAACGTGTTGATGACCGTGAACGTGTTCGCCGGGATGGACCTCACCGGGGTGACGTTCCCCGTGTCACGGCCGGCGGCCGTCGCGCTCAGCTACTCCAAGACCAAGATCAAGCTCTCCGACCCGACCAACCCGAAGATCACCGCCTACACGTACTCCGCCGACTCCGCGACCGGCGTGACGCTTACGGTCAATTCCTACGATCCCGCGACCGGCGAGATCACGGGCACCCTGAGCGGCAACATGGTCTTCCACGAGAATGCTCAGGATCCGAACGACGACGCTCGCGACGGCGAAGTCGTGGCGCTGAAGAACGCGAAGTTCGCCCTGAAGTCGCTGCAGTAGCCTTCTTCCGAGCGCGAGAGGGACGGCCAGGCTCGGCGCGAAGCCGCGCCGACGAGATTCCGGGCACCCGGGCCGAGGGGCACCCGTACTCTTTCCCGCGACCTCCCCGACCCCTTCACCAGAGGAAGCCCAACATGTCCACGACGACCCCGACGTCCACCACCGCCCCCGCAATGACCATCTCCGACTCGGCGCTCGCGAAGATCCGCGACGTGATGGCGCAGCAGCAGCTCGAGGCGGACGAGAGGAACCTGCGCGTGTTCGTCGAGGGCGGCGGCTGCTGCGGCGGCGGGCCGTCGTTCGGGCTCGCGTTCGACAAGGCGACCGACGAGGACACCAAGTTCACGCTCGGGGGGATGAACGTGATCGTCGACCCGATGAGCCTGCCCTACTGCGCGGGCGCCACGATCGACTACCTCGACGGTCCCGAGGTCCAGGGCTTCAAGGTGAACGCTCCGGCGATGCAGCAGCAGACGGGCGGCGGATGCAGCTCGGGCGGATGCGGCAGCGGTGGAGGCGGAGGCGGTGGAGGCGGCTGCGGTTCGGGTGGCGGCGGGGGCTGCGGCTCCGGCGGCGGTCACTCGCACGGCGCCGAGGGTCACTCGCACGAGGCGGCGAAGGGCCATTCGCACGGCGGCGGGGGCGGCGGCGGTTGCGGCTGCGGTTAGCCCTCCGCGGCTGCCCGTCCCGGAACTGAGTTGGAGAAGCGCGCCGCGCTCTCGATCGCGCTGATCGTCGTGGGCGTCGGCGCTTCGGCGCTCGTCGCATTCGGCGTCGGGACCGATCCGCCTGTGCGCGCGACGCCGTCTGAGCCGCGGCCCGCGGTGACGTCGCTGTCCGGGCTCGCCACGCCGGACGAGCTCAAGCTCTGGAACGCGCGCGGTTGCGTCACCTGCCACGGCGGCGAGGCGCGCGGCGGGCCGCTCGGTCCGGACCTCACGAAGGTGATCCCGCTCTATCTCCGGAAGTTCGGCTCGGCGGAGTCTGCGAGGGAGCG
>JANNHP010000277.1:0-7777 GCA_031404455.1 Planctomycetia bacterium
GTCGTCGGGTCGTTCATCAGGTTGGAGAACTGGAAGTACGTCAGGTTGCGGGTGCGCGGCGGGTTCGGCTGCCCGAACTGGTTCGTCACGTACACGCGGTAGACGCCCTTCGGTCGCGGCGGCGCGATGAACTGGTGGCTCGTGGAGTCGAGGAACGTCCCGGGCGTCATCTCCTGGTAGACGCCGGGCGTGCTCGTCTCGAGGTACACGTGGTCCGTCGGGTCGAAGCGCGAGCCCTTGACGAAGATCTGGTCGCCGCCGAGGATCGTCGTGAGGCTCGGCACGATGCGGCTGATCGCCGCGGTCGCCACGTACTCGAAACTGTTGATGGCGAGGTTCCCCGAGAGCTGGGTCTCGGTGTCGACGACGCCGAACGTGACGACGGTGGGGCTCCTGGGCGGCGCCACGAAGGTGACCGTCGTCTCCGTCGACGCGGTGATGTTCACCGGCACGAGCGCGCCGTCGATGTGGATGCCCACGCGACCGGGACGGAAGCCCTCGCCCGTGATCACGACCTGGAACCCGCCGGCGTCCGTCCCGACGTTGGGATCGATGGTGGTCGCCTTCGGCGACGACACGACCTGGAATGCGCCGGCCTTCACGCCGACCTGACCGGTCGAGCTCTCGACGACGACGTCGTACGAGCCGAGGGAGAGGCCCGCCGGGACGGTTCCGCGCAGTTGCGTGTTGGTCAGCGTCACTCCGGTGAGCGGCACGTGGTTGAGGTACATCCTCAGCTTCGTCACGTCGTCGTCGTTGGAGTCCACGAGCTTCCCGTTCGTGCCGACGACGACGAGCGTGCCCGCTCCGCCGGCGGTCGGGTTGGTGCTGTTGTTCAGGATGACGGGCTCGTCCTTCGACATCGTCGCCTTGCGGCCCTTCGCGCCCTTCGGGAGCGCGAGGCGCGGCGCGAAGGTCACGCCGGTCGGCGGTGCGGCGGGGGCGTCGAACGTGAGCGTGTAGTTCCCCGTCGGACGTCCCGCGGGGATGACGTAGGACGAGACGGCCAGCGACTTCGTCGTGACGCTCAACTGCCCGTTGAAGCCCGAGACCACGGCTCCCGAGGGATCGACGAGGCCGTTCAGCGTGGGGGCCGAGCCGGTGAAGTTGAGGGTGAAGCCGATCGTCGTGCCCGCGCCGGCCGGGATCGTGAAGCGGTACTGGCCATTGTCGTCGGGCTGGAGCGAAGGAGGCGTCGAGACCTTGCCGAGCTTCACCTGCAGCGAGTACGTGCCGGTCGTCGCGTCGCTCGTGTTCGGATCGGGATCGGGCGTGGGTTCGAGTCCGACGATGCGCACGCTCCACGTGCCCTGCTGGTCCATCGTGAAGCTGGGGAAGGAGAAGGTCGTCTTCTTCTGCGTCACGCCGGAGGGCCCGACCGCGACGGTGCCGTCGGGCCGGAGGAGTTCGAACGCGGGGATCAGCGTGCTCGCCGCCTTCAGCGTGCCCGCGACCGTCTGGCCCGGGTAGCCCTGGAAGCGGTACTCGTCGACGTCGCCCTTCGTGTCGATCGCGCCGTTGACCTTCAGCGTCTTCGAGATGACGGGGAGCGCCGCGAGGGCGGGCCCGCCGTACTTCACGGACACGCTGTACGCCCCGGCCGAGCGGTTGACGCCGAGGTACGTCGGATCGAGGTCGACGCCGCGGACGCGGATCTGCCACCAGCCGGCGGCGTCGAGCGTCATCGTCCCGGTGCGGGCGGCGCCCTTCGCCGAGACGCGGAGACCGTCCTCTTCGGTCGCGACGGAGCCGCCCGGACGCACGAGGACGAGCTCGGGGAGGAAGGCACTGCCCTTCGACGGCTTCACCGTGAAGGAAAGGGCCATCCCTGGGTAGCCTTGGAACACGTAGTCGTCTGAGTCGCCGCCCGCGGAGACCTCGGTCGTGAGAGTCGATCCGCTCGGCGTGAGCACGCCGTAGCCGGGCGGCAGGTCCTGAGCCCACGCGGACGCAACGAGCGCGGGGAGTGCGGCGGAGAGGGTCAGCGCGAGCAGTCGGTCTCTCATGGGCGATTCCTCACGATGTGGACGAAAGGCCTTGCCACTGCGCGCCCGCTCTCGCCAGCCGTGACGGGCACGGCGACGCGACGGGCACGACGACGCGATGGGCACGACGACGCGAAGCGACGACGCGAAGCTCGGCGGGCCGCACCCCGGCCGGGCGTCAATCGGGGTCATCCTAACCGTTCCTCCGTTAGAACGCAGCCCGAGTTACGTCGAGGTTACCCATGAGTGCCGAACCTTCAACCCGCTACGACCCGAAGGCGACCGAGCCGAAGTGGATCGACGCCTGGGTCCGCGAGAAAGTCGGACACGCCGATCCGGGGTCGGAGGCCGCCCGCGCGGGCCGCGTCTTCACGATCTTCATCCCCCCCCCGAACGTGACCGGCGTGCTCCACATGGGGCACGCGCTGAACGGCACGTTGCAGGACGTGCTCACGCGACTCCACCGCATGCGCGGCTTCGAGACGCTCTGGCTCCCGGGCACCGACCACGCCGGGATCGCGACGCAGAACGTGGTGGAGCGCCTCCTCGCCAAGGAGCGCAAGTCGCGTCACGACCTCGGACGCGAGGCGTTCGTCGCCGAGGTCTGGAAGTGGAAGGACGAGTACGAGGCTCGGATCCTCGGACAGATGCGGCGGCTCGGCACGTCGCCCGACTGGGACCGCCTGCGATTCACGATGGACGCGGGCCTCACGGCCGCCGTGCGGCACGTGTTCGTCGACCTCTTCCACAGGGGATACATCTACCGCGGCCTGCGCCTCGTCAACTGGTGCACGCGCTGCGGCACCGCCATCTCCGACGACGAGGTGACGCACGAGGACGTGGAGGGCCGCCTCTACTGGATCACCTATCCGTGGGCCGACGGCAGCGAAGGGGGCATGACCGTCGCGACGACGCGCCCCGAGACGATGCTCGGCGACACCGGCGTCGCCGTGAACCCCGACGACGAGCGCTACACGGCATTCGTCGGACGCAAGCTCCTGCTTCCGCTCGTGGGACGCGAGATCCCCGTCGTGGCCGACGCCTACGTGGACAAGTCGTTCGGTGCGGGTGCCCTGAAGGTGACGCCGGCGCACGACCAGAACGACTGGGAGATCGGGGTGCGGCACAAGCTCGCGGCTCCGTGCGTGATCGCGAAGGACGGCACGATGAGCGACGAGGCGCCCGCGGCCTACCGCGGACTCGACCGGTTCGAGGCGCGCAAGCGCGTGGTCGCCGACCTCGAGGCGGCGGGACATCTGGTGAAGATCGACCCGAACCCGCATTCGGTCGGCACGTGCGACCGCTGCCACACGATCATCGAGCCGCTGCCCTCCGAGCAGTGGTTCGTACGGATGCGCGAGCGGTCGCCGAAGGAGCCGGACCGCCCGTCGCTCGCGGACCTCGCGATCGCCGCCACGCGCGAGGGCCGCGTACGGCTCGTCCCCGAGCGGTGGACGAGCTTCTACATGCACTGGCTCGAGAACGTGCGCGACTGGTGCATCTCGCGCCAGCTCTGGTGGGGACACCGCATCCCGGTCTTCACCTGCACGAAGTGCGGGCACGCCGACGCCTACGAGAAGGACCCGGCCGCGTGCCCGGAGTGTTCGTCGCCGATGGAGCAGGACACCGACGTCCTCGACACATGGTTCAGCTCGGACCTCTGGCCGCTCTCGACGCTCGGCTGGCCCGAGCAGACCGACGAGCTTCGCGTCTTCTACCCGAGCAGCGTGCTGATGACCGACCGGGGCATCATCTCCCTGTGGGTGGTGCGGATGGTGATCATGGGCGAGCTCTACGCGCCGACCGTGGAGACGCGCGGCGCGAGGACGGAGCCCTTCCGCGACGTCTACATCCACGGGACGATCCTCGACAAGACCGGCCGCAAGATGTCGAAGTCGCTCGGCAACGGCATCGACCCGCTCGAGATGATCGACCGGTACGGCGCCGACGCCGTGCGCTTCACGCTCGTGTGGATGACGACCGAGGGCCAGGATCTCAAGCTCGACGAGACGCGCTTCGAGATGGGCCGGAACTTCATGAACAAGATCCACAACGCCACGCGCTTCGCGCTCGGCGTCGTGGATCTTGGCAAACGGCTGGATCCGGACGCGGTGCTTGCCGTCGAGGACCGATGGATCAGGACGGAGCTGACGCGGACGCAGCGCGTCGTGACGGCAGCGCTCACGGACTACAAGTTCTCGGCGGCGGCCCAGGTGATCTACGCCTTCGTCTGGGACAACTTCTGCGACTGGTATCTCGAACTCGTCAAGCCGCGACTGCAAGTCGGCGGCGCCGCGGCGGACGGTGCGAAGAAGACGCTTGTCGATGTGCTGGTCGGTATCTGCCGCATGCTCCACCCGATCGCGCCGCACATCACCGAGGAGCTCTGGGAGCAGTTGCGTCCTTGGCACGGCGTGGCGACGCTGCTTGCGAAGTCCGACTGGGGCGAGGAGACGTTCGATGACGACGACGCCTGCACCGCCATTGCGGCGGTGCGGGAAACGGTTGAAGCGGTCAGGAAGCTGCGTGCGGAGAGCCGCGTGCCGGAAAAGGAGAAAGTCGACGTCCTCGTAGTGCCCAAGACGGAGTCGGCCTGGGCGCGACTCGCCGACGCCGTCCGGTCGCAGGCGCCGCAGATCCTGCGCCTCTGCCAGGCCTCGTCGCTCCGCGTGGAGCGCTCGGCTCCGCCGAAGGAGAACGCTTCGGGGCTGATCTCGCTCGGCGACGTTTTCATCGACCTCGCGGGCAAGATCGACCTCGTGGCGGAACGCGCGCGCCTCGTGAAGGAAACGGAGAAGACCGGTCAGGCGATCGCGGCGGCGCGCGCGAAGCTCGCGAACGAGAGCTTCACCTCTCGCGCGAAGCCCGAAGTCGTGGCCCAGGAACGGGCACGGCTCGCGGAGTCGGAGGAGCAGGCCGTGCGGCTCTCGAGGCTCCTCGAGGCGCTCGGCGGATGAGGAAGGGGACCGCGCAATCTTCGAGCAATCTGGGCGGTTCCGTGCTGACGGGAGGGGTCAGCCGCGCGGCCCCCGGAGGACTTGTCGCCGCTCGTCGTGAGGCGGAGGTGAATCGGCTCCGAGGATCGCGACTCCTTCGGGCGCCCGGCCATTCACACTCGTTGCACGAAGGATTCACGAGGTGATGCAGCCTTCAGCGACCGTGACCGCGAAGCCGCCCGCACCGCCCGCGCCCGCGGACCTCTCCGATCCGCGCCTCTATCTCAACCGCGAGCTCTCCATCCTCGTGTTCGAGAAGCGGGTGCTCGCCCAGGCGCGGGATCCCGCGACGCCGGTGCTCGAGCGCCTGCGCTTCCTCTCCATCTGCAGCACGAACCTCGACGAGTTCTTCGAGATCCGCGTCGCGGGCTTGAAGCAGCAGGCCGACGCGGGGCTCTCGCGTCCCGGCCCCGACGGCTTCGGTCCGCCCGACGCACTCGCCCGCATTCGCGTGGAGGCGCACCGGCTCGTGGAAGAGCAGTACCGCGTGCTGAACGAGGAGCTCCTCCCGGCGCTCGAGAAGCAAGGCGTGCGCCTCGTGCGGCGGGCGAAGTGGAACGCGCGGCAGGCGAGGTGGGTGAAGCACTACTTCCGATCGCAGGTGCTGCCCGTTCTCTCGCCGATGGGACTCGACCCGGGACACCCGTTCCCGCGCGTGCTGAACAAGGGGCTGAACTTCATCGTCTCGGTGGAGGGCGACGACGCGTTCGGCCGCCGCAGCGGCATCGCGGTGCTGCAGGTTCCCCGCGCGCTGCCGCGGCTCCTCGTGCTGCCGCGCAAGGTCGCGGACGGCCCGTACGACTTCGTGATGATCACGTCGATCATCCGCGCTCACGTCGAGGAGCTCTTCCCCGCGATGGAGGTGAAGGGCTGCTACCAGTTCCGCGTCACGCGGAACAGCGACCTCTGGGTGGACGAGGACGACGCCGACGACCTCCTCCAGGCCGTGAAGGGCGAGCTCCCCGCGCGGCGCTTCGGCGCGGCCGTGCGGCTCGAGGTCGCGGACGACTGCCCACAGTCCGTGCAGGGCTTCCTCCTCGACATGATCGAGCTCGGTCCCGACGACCTCTACGAGGTGAAGGGACCCGTCAACCTGCACCGTCTCGCCGCGATCCACGAGCTGACCGACCGTCCGGACCTGAAGTACCAGCCGTTCTCGCCCGGCGTTCCCCGCCGCGTCGCGAAGGCCGACGGGATCTTCGACGCGATCCGCCGCGGCGACGTGCTCCTGCACCACCCGTACGAGTCCTTCGCGCCGGTGATGGAACTCGTGCGCGAGGCGGCGACCGATCCCGACGTGCTCGCGATCAAGCAGACGCTCTACCGCGTCGGCGCGAAGTCGCCTCTCGTCGACGCCCTCCTCGACGCGGCGCGCGCCGGCAAGGAAGTGACGGTGCTCGTGGAACTGCGCGCGCGCTTCGACGAGGCGGCCAACATCGACCTCGCGACGCGGCTCCAGGAGGCGGGGGCGAACGTCGTGTACGGGATCGTCCGGTTCAAGGCCCACGCGAAGGCGATGCTCATCGTCCGCCGCGAGGGACGCAAGCTCCGGCGCTACGTCCACCTCGGCACCGGCAACTACCACACCGGCACGACGCGCGCCTACACCGACCTCGGACTGATGACCTGCGACCCGCAGATCGGCGAGGACGTCCACCGCCTCTTCGCTCAGCTCACGGGGCTCGGCGGTCCGACGCGCATGCGCCGTCTCCTGCAGTCGCCCTTCACGATGTACCCGACTCTCCTCGCGATGATCGCGCGCGAGCGCGACGCGGCGCGCGCGGGGAGGAAGTCCCGCATCGTGGCGCGGATGAACTCGCTCGAGGAGCCGACGGTGATCCGCGCGCTCTACGAGGCCTCGCAGGCCGGAGTGAGGATCGACCTCATCGTCCGCGGCGTCTGCTGCCTGCGTCCCGGCGTGCCCGGCGTGTCCGAGAACATCCGCGTGCGCTCGATCGTCGGACGGTTCCTCGAGCACAGCCGCGTGTTCCGCTTCCACGCGGGCGGCGACGACCTCATCTACCTCGCGAGCCTCGACTGGATGACTCGCAACCTCCATCACCGCGTCGAGACGTGCTTTCCCGTGGACGACCCGCGCCTCAAGAAGCGCATCGCGGAGGAGGCGCTCGACGCCTACCTCGCCGACAACACGCACGCATGGCACCTGAAGCCCGACGGATCGTGGCGCCGCCTGAAGCCGGGCACGCACCGTCCGCGCCACGCGCAGTCGGAACTTCTCGAACGTCTGGCGTCGCCCGCGGCGCCGTCGAAGCCTGCACGGCCGCCTCGCGAGAAGCACGCGCGGCGCTGACACCAACTCGTCGCGATCTTCGGGTGGCGCTCGCCGCTCGTTGACCCGTGCGCGCGAACCTCTGCGTCCGCACAGCGGATGTGAAGTTGGAGGGGATGGGTACGCCGAACAGTTCGTCCCCGCCCAGGGACGACTCAGGGGCCGGGGTCCGCAAGGACTCCGGCCTTCTGCGTGGACGGGCTCGACGTCAGGTCCGGAGCGCGCGCATCCCGGCCGCCGTCTCAAGACGCTCTCCGCCGCTGCCGACGGAGTGAACTCCTTCGGCTCCGCGAGGCGCGTGCGCTCGCCAAGGACTTGATCGAGTACGGCTCGGCCTTGTGGACCCGGGCACGGCATTCCTTTCACCCGACGCCGCCGAACTCGCGGCGAGCGCCGCGGCCCGCGTGATGCCGACGTTGCACGCCGCTCGCTCCGATCCGGCGCGCGACCTGCGGCTCGCCCTCCTCCACGACGCCGCAGGACTCGACCGCGGCGAGGTCGCGCGC
>JANNHP010000278.1:0-3681 GCA_031404455.1 Planctomycetia bacterium
ATCGTGGCCGAAGGGCTTCTCCTCGCGCTCGGGCGCCGCCCGGACGGAGGGAGCCGAGTGGGAGAGCGACGGATCCGAAGGTTCCGCAGCCCAATTCCCCCCGCCCTCGCTCCGCACGAGCGCGGCCTGGAGGTCGTCGGGCGAGAAGTCCATGGTCGCGTTGGGCGCGCCGCCCGGCTGTTCCTCGGAAGAGAACTTCTGCGTCGCGCCGCCGTCGACGGCAGCCACGGGCGCGACGGCGGACACCGTCGGCATCGCAGGCACCCCTGCGGTCGCGACGGCCGCGGTGCCGGCGAACGCCCCGGCCTTCACGCGCACGCTCCGTCCCGCTTCGACCGTGAGGAAACCCTGCCGCACGAGCACTTCCACGAGATCCATCGGCTGCCCGCGCTGCGCCAGCTCGCGGCCGAGACGCGTGGCCTGCTCGATCTGCAAGGGGGTGCAGAATCCGCCCGCGATGCACGCGGCGCGCAGGTCCGGTTCGGTGATCGAGGGACGTCGCATCGCGTTCTCATCGAGAAACCGATCGTCGCGTCTTGAGAGGCGCGCGAGCCGCCGAGGCTCCGGCCCTCAAGGAGCCGAGCCTCTCGTTCCGATAACCAGCGCGATGCCTCCCGACATCTCCGGCCCGGCCGACGAGTCCCTCCTCGTCACCGCGTTGACCCGCGTCATCGAGCGCCGCCTCGCGCACTCGCTGATCGTGAGCGACGGCATCTCCGAGCGCATCTTCTACTTCGCGATCGGCGGCATCCGCGTCATCCGCTCCGGTCCGCGCAAGACGTCCTCGGTGGCCGACATCCTCGTGGACAGCGGCAAGCTCACGGCCGAGGACCTCGGCCGCGTGATCGCCGCGTCGAAGCAGGACGGCCAGCTCTTCGGCGACTCGGTCTGCGCGCTCGGACTGCTCCAGCCGGCCGACCTCGACGAGGCGCTGCGCGCCAAGGTGAAGGACGAGCTCCTCGACCTCTTCCTCTGGGAGGGCGCCGAGATCCGGCTCCAGGACGGCCAGCCGCCGAAGTCCTTCTACGAGGGCCGTTTCGAAGCCGCGCGCATCACGTGCGACGTCTCGGACTTCCTGAGGACCGTGCTTGCCCGCGTCGAGGAGTGGCGCGCGATCCTCGGGCGGCTCCCGACGAGCCGCGAGGTCTACGAGGCCTCCGAATCGGCGCGCGTGCAGTTCACCGACGAGGGGCAGGCGCGCCTGCTCGCGCAGATCGACGGGACCCGCACCGCGGGCGACGCCATCACGCAGTCGGGCATGCGCCGCGTGCCCGCCTACGAGTTCCTGCTCGAGCTCCTGCGCGACTCGCGAGTCCGCCGCGTGGCGGGGAGCTCCGCGCAGAAGGTCACGCGCGACGAGCTGGTCAAGGAGATCGAGGCACTCCAGGACGCGCTCCACATCGCCGTGGACGCGACGATCGTGCGGGCGCGGCTCGCGCGAGCGTACGAGGCCATCGGGGAGAACTCGAGGGCCGCGGCCGAGTGGCGCGCGCTCGGTGACGGGTCGCGCCGCGAGAACGAGCTCGACCGCGCGCTCGAGCAGTACCGCTGCGCCGTGCGCGTCGTGCCGACGGACTTCGCCACGCGCGAGCTGATCCTCGAGATCCACCGCCACAAGCGCGACTACGGGCAGCTCGTCGCCGACGGCCGCCCGCTAGCGGACCTCTTCTTCAAGCACAACCTGCTCAACCGCGCGAAGAACCTGCTCATCCAGCTCGTCGGGATGGAGGCGCAGGACAGCGCCCTGCGCCGCCAGCTCATCATGGTGCTGATCGGCCTCGGCGAGCGCGAAGCCGCTCTGAAGCAGCTCCGGGACCTCGCGCGCCTGCTCGAGCAGCGCAAGGCCTCCGTCTCCGAGCTCCGCGACGTGTACGTGCGGATCCTGGCGCTCGACCCGAAGGACAAGCACGCGCAGGACCGGCTCGACACCATCACGGGGACGAAGTTCCAGCGGCGCATGCTGCGGATCACGGTCGTCGCGACCGCCGCGGCGATGGTCGTCATCGGCGTGTGGTTCACGTACGAGACGGCCGCGCGGCGCGAACTGAACTCGGCCATCGAGAGCGCGCGCCAGGACATCACGCGCGCCGACTTCGCCTCGGCGAAGGAGAAGCTGAAGAAGGCGATGGACGGCTACACGTACGCGCGCTCGGGCGGCGCCGCCTGGAACCTGATCGAGCAGATCGAGCGCTTCGAGCTCCGCGAGCGCGAGCGCATGAGCTCCGGCGCCGAGCTCACGAAGACGTCGGCAGAGCGCGACGAGGAGGCGGCGCAGTCGCTCGTCGACCGCGCGCGCGAGCTCGCGGCCGACGGCAAGAACGACGACGCCTACCGCACGTACCGCGAGCTCTTCGAGGTCTTCGGCGACGTCCCGCTCGTCGAGTCGGTCTCGCTGCCGCTCCAGCTCACGGTGCTCCCGGCCGACGCCCACGTCCGTCTCGCGGGCCAGGAGATCGGGCAGGGCTCGATGGTGCTCAAGTACTCGCCCCACGCGAAGCGCACGCTGCTCGTGGAGCGCGAAGGCTACGTGTCGTTCAAGATGGTGCTCGACGGCCCGCAGGAGGCGTCGCTCGACGCGGCGCTCGAGAAGCCCACGAAGTGGACGTTCACGGCCGACGCCGCGCTCGACGCGCAGCCCCTCGTCGTCGGACGCATGCTCTACGTGGCGGGCCGCGACCGCTGCCTGACCGCGATGTCGGCCCAGGACGGCGCCGTGCAGTGGCGGACGCCGCTCGGGTTCTACTCCGACGTGTCGGTGCGACCCGTGATGACGGCCGACGGCGTGTTCGTCGCGACCGCGACCGGCGACGCCGTCTGCCTGAACCCGACGACCGGAGAGGTGCGCTGGCGCAAGGAGCTCGGGGCGCCCGTGGACCTCCAGCCGCTCGCCGCGAAGGCGGACGTCCTGCTCGTCTGCGCGAACGACGGCTCGCTCCGCGCGCTCGACGCGACGAGCGGCGAGGTCCGCTGGGCGCTGCCGCCTAACTCGGCGCTCGCGGTCCCGGCGGCGGTCGACGACGGGCAGATCGCGTTCGTGGACCCGAAGGGCGTGCTCGTGTTCGCCTCGCTCGCGACGGGCGCGGTCGTCCCGGGGCACGTGCAGGCGGCGGTGCTCCGCGGCGCTCCGGTCAACGACGACAAGCGGCTCTGGGTGCGCGGCGAGGGCGGTTCGCTCTGGATCATCTCGCTGGAGTCCCGGCGCGCGGTCAAGAGCTGCCCCGTCCCGGCTGGGTCGGAGTTCCCTCCCGCGGTCTCGAGCGAAGCTGTCTTCGCGCTCTCGGTCGACGGAGGCGTCTACGCGTACCGCTCGAGCGGCGATCCGCTCTTCCACGTGAAGCTCGACGAGCCGCCGTCGGCGCCGCCCACCTACTCGAAGGGACGGCTCTACGTCCCCGGCCAGAAGGGGCACGTCCACGTGCTCGACGCCGCGACCGGCGAGATCCTCTGGCGCTTCGACGCCAAGGCGCGGGTGACCGCCGCGCCGGTGATCGACAACGGGACGATCTACGTCGTCACCGCAGCGGGCACGCTGATCGCCGTCCAGGAGTAGCGGGGGGGGCGGGCGGCCGGGGGGCCGGCCCCGGGGGGGCGGCGAAACGGGGGTGGGCGGCGCCCGCCCGCCGGGGGGGCGGCCGGGGGGGCGGGCCGAGGGTGGGGGGGGCCCCCCGGCGGCGCCCCACA
>JANNHP010000279.1:0-2977 GCA_031404455.1 Planctomycetia bacterium
GCGCGACGACGAGCCAACCGCCGGGCCGGAGCGTCAGCGTCGACCCGTCGGCGTGCGGTCCGGCGGCGACGCGAACCGGTTCGGTCGTCCAGCCCCCGCGCGTCGCGACGAGCCAACTGTCGCCGGGTCCGGTCATCGGGATGTCCTCGCCGGGCTTCTGCTCGGTGGAGATGCGGTAGCCGGTCGTGTCGGTGAAGAAGAGCCGGACGATCGACGGCAGGTCCGCGTCGTCGCCCGCGGCCGCGCGCAGGTGGATCATCGTGTCGAACAGTCCGCGCTCTGGCGGCGCGTCGGCGTCCGGCGCCGGCGCGTCGGACGCGAGTCGCAGCGTGAGGTCGACGACGTTCTCGGTGTCGCGCGCGAGACCGCTGAACGGCTGCGACCCGGGCGCGATGCCATTGCCCTTCCAGGTGATGGTTCCGTCCGGCTCGTTCGCGGCTGCGTAGATCTTCATCAGCCACGTAGGGAGCGTGCTGACCTGCTGGTTCGCGGCGAGCGACGCGCTCCACTCGGCGGTGTTAGAGCCGACTTCGCCGACGAAGAACGTCGCGCGCAGTTCGGCCAGCCGCGGAAACGACGCGCCGGGCGATTCGAACGCGAGGCGCAACGTCAGCGGGTATCGGCCCGCGCGCACGAGATGCAGCGTCGCGGGCGCGGTGAACCTCCCGGGCATCACGTCGACGTCGACGGACCCGAACAGCACGCGGCCGGCTGCTCCTTTGGGGACGACGACGTCGATCCGCTTCGTGCCCTGTTCGACTCGGCCCTCGACGGACCAGTCGATCTCCTGCCCGCGACCCGGCCACGAGGCAAGGCGCTCGCCGTCCGCCCTCGCCCGAAACTCCACACCGAGCCATCCCGGGTCGTCCGGAACGAGCGGCGGTTCGCCGACGAGCAGGAGCGCAGCCGGTTCGGGCAGCGTGATCCGGAGCGGCCCCTCGCGCGGCACTTCCACGTCCTCCGCGAGCGCCGCGAACGCGTCGTCCACGGCGCCGATGTCGTACTTGCCGGCGCGCATCACGTGCAGGCGGCAGCGGCCGTCTTCCAGGTTCTCGTTCGGCGGTTCGACCTTGGTCGTCGTGCCCGCCGGGAGCGCGTAGACGATCGCGGCGTTCGACGCCCACGAGCCGTCGTGCTTCACGACCTCGACGTCCACGAACGGGAAGCCGTCGTCCTCGGGGACGCTGCCGTTCGCGGACGCCGCGGAGTCGGCGCCGCCGCGCGCGGTCTTCGGCGGCGTGGACGTCTCCGCGCCGCGCCGCGACTTGCGCGGAGCGGGCGTCTTCTCCGCAACGGGCGGCGGCGCGACGCTCGGCTCGGGCGGCGTCTCGTCGCTGCGGCACGTCGCGAACGCGACGACGGCGATCACGACCGCTGCGGCGGCGGGGAGCAACCAGCGGGAGCGCGTCGTCGCCATCTCGTGTCCTCTCGGCGGCCGAGTCTACGCGGCTCGGTCCGCGGCAATCGTCGGGCAGGCGTGAACCGGTGCGCGCCGTCCGCATCTAAGCTGTCGCCATGAGACACGAACTCGTCTACGCGTTCCGACTGGTCGCGATCGCGCTCCTCGCCGGATGCGCGTCGGCTTCGCCGCCTGCCGTTCCCGCTTCCGCGCCGCTCCCGACGATGGCCGCGCCCGCGCCGTTCTCGTTCGACACGCCGCGCGCCCCGTCGCCGCTCGTCGGACGGTGGCTGCTCCTCGGGCCGTTCGAAGCGGCGAAGGACGCGCCCGCGACGCCGCAGTTCATCGACGAGGAGCGAGCGGCACCGCGCGCCGGCGAGACCGCAGCGGGACTCTTCTGGACGGAACACCGCCCCGGCGGCCGGGGTGTGGATCTCCGATCGGCGCTCCGCGGCGGCGAGGACTCGGCGGCGTACGCGTTCACCTACCTCGTCGCGCGCGCCGAGACCGACGCGGTCGTGTGGCTCGGCGCCGACAACCAGTCGCGCGTGCTGCTCGACGGCCGCGTCATCCACGAGAGCCGGGCGCGCACGTGGCAGGGACCCGACACGTTCGGGCTCGCGGTCCATCTGGCGCCTGGGTTCCACCGTCTCCTCGTCCGCGTCGAGAACTGCGGCGGACCGCACCGCTTCTGGCTGCGCGTCACCGACCCCCAGGGCCTCCCGTCGACCGATCTCAGGTGCTCCCTCGATCCCGCCGATCCGGAGCTCACGGCGAACGCGCTGACGGATCCCGCGAGCTTCCCGCCCGCCGAATTGCTCCTCCTGCTGCCGGTGGACGCCGCGCGACGCGTCGGATTCGACACGCAGGCGGACGTGGCGCGTCTCGCGGTCACGAAGGG
Source organism: Planctomycetia bacterium (assembly GCA_031404455.1). GTDB lineage: Bacteria > Planctomycetota > JAJSAM01 > JAJSAM01 > JAJVHW01 > JANNHP01. The sequence continues at coordinate 2,301 of JANNHP010000279.1, forward strand.
CTGGGGCGACGACTGTCCGATGTGGCTCGGAGAGGGCGGTCCCGGCTACGGCCCGCACCCGGGACGCCGCGGCGTCGTCGGCCTGCACGCCGCCGCGCCCGACATCCCGGAGCGCGCGTACTGGAAGGTCCGCGTCCCGAACGAGATGTCGATCCTGCGCGTCGTTGCGTCGCCCGAGGCGCACGCGGCTCCGGGCGTCGCCGACGCGATCCTGCGCGTCGGCGTCTTCGACGGCGAACTGCGCTGGCTGAAGGAGGTCCCACTCGGGCCTGACCGGAAGCCGAGCGAGTCCGCGTGGATCACGATCTCGGAGGCGATCCCCGCGTCGTCGCAGGGACGCGACGTGCTCGTCGTGCTCGAAGCCGCGGCCGGCGGTTGCGAGCGGTGGCACTACGAGGGTGTCTGGTTCGACGAGATCGAGATCGTCCCGGCGCGGTGACGCCCGTCGCGACGCCGCGTCAGTTCACCGTCAGCTCGAGTACCACGTTCGTCCCGTCGCGCAGTTCGATCCGTCGTCCCGTGAGTTGCGCGAGCGTCGTCACGCCGAGCGGACCCGGCGGCAGGTACTGCGACGCGAGCACCACGGTCGCCTTGCCGTTGACGACCTGCACGTTCGCGAGCCGCGTGTACGTGCCGGCGGCGGGGCCGTCTTCGAGCTGGAGCGTGTAGTTCGTCGT
>JANNHP010000280.1:0-12375 GCA_031404455.1 Planctomycetia bacterium
GCAGAGCTACGGCACGGCGCAGCCGGACGTCTCGCTCGGCAGCACGGAGGGAGTCACGACCCGCTGGGCGCAGTTCCGCGACACCGCGGGAAACACGTCGGCGCCGATCGCGGGCTCCGTGACGCGCGACCTCACCGCGCCGACGGGCTCGGTCGTCATCGCGGGCGGCGCCGCGGTCACGAACCAGCCGATCGCGACGGTGGACCTCTCGGCGACGGACGCGCTCTCGGGCGTCGGCGACATGCAGTTGTCGTTCGACGGCGTCTCGTGGTTCCCGTGGACACCGTTCGTCGCGCAGATCGACGTCAACCTGAGATTCCCCGACTCCGTGAACACGCTCTACGTGCGCTACCGCGACCGCGCCGGCAATGCGTCGTCCGCCTACTCCGACTCGATCGTCGTGGACGCCACCGGTCCCGCGGGAACGCTCGCGATCGACGGCGGCGCTTCGTTCACGGCGTCGGGCGCCGTGACGCTCGCCTTCTCCGCGACGGACGCGACCTCGGGCGTCGCCTCGATGCGCCTGCGCAACGACGACGACGCGTGGGGCGCGTGGCAGGTCTACGCGACGTCCGCCGCGTGGACGCTCGCCGCCGGCGAGGGCGCGCGGACCGTGCACGCGCAGTTCCGCGACGGCAGCGGGAACGTCTCCGCCGACGCCGAAGCTGCGATCACGGTCGACGTCACGCCGCCGTCCGGAAGCCTGAGCGTCCTCGCGGGCGCGGCGGCGGTCAACCACGCCGACGTGACCCTCGACCTCGACGCGACCGACGCGGCATCCGGATGGTCGGACCTGCGGCTCCGCAACGAGGGCTCGGCGTGGAGCGCGTGGCTCCCGGCGGCGGCCTCGCTGCCCTTCGATCTCGCGCCCGGCGAGGGAGTACGCCGCGTGGGCGCGCAGTTCCGGGACGCAGTCGGCAACGTCTCCGCGGAGACGTTCGACGACATCCTGGTCGACGTCACTGCGCCGCACGGATCGCTGGCGCTCTCCGGCGGGCGGCCGCTCGTCCTGCCCTGGGAGGACCTCGTCGCCGAGCCCGTGTCCTCCGACGGTCCCGCCGGCTCGGGCGTCGCCACCGTGGAATTCAGCGAGGACGGCGGCGCCACGTGGGGCGGCCCCCTCGCCGACGCGGCTTCGTTCGTCGTCGACCGGCCGACGGGCGTCGTCGACGCGCCCGTCTCGTTCGTCGCGCGCTGGCGCGACGCCGCGGGCAACCTGTCGGAGGCAGCGACCGCCACGGCGTACCTCGTCGCCGAACCGATGCAGGGCCTCGACTTCTCGAAGACTCTCGACGGCAGGGTCGCGCAGGGCGCGGACGTGGACGCCTACACCGTGCAACTGCTCGCGGGCGACGTGCTCGGCATCCGCACGACAGCGCGCGCGGCGAAGCGAGGCGGACGATTCGCGATCGAGATCGACCTGTACGACCCGTCGGGCGCCAGAGTCGTGGACGGCCGCTGGCCCGCGGGAGCGAGGAAGCCGGGCGTGGCGAAGTACGTCGCCGCGGAGACGGGATCGTTCACGGTGCTCGTCCGCGCGAGCGGCGACGACGCGGACCTCGGCGGGACCTATCGTCTCGCGACGCGCGTGACCCGCCCGCGCGCTCTCTCGCGCCTCGCCGGCACCGCGGAGCTCGTCCCGTCCGGCGGTTCCTCCACCGCAACGATCGAGTTCGACGGACCGGACGGCGCGTACGTGGAGGGCTGGCTGAAACTCGTCGTCCCCACGTCGTTCCAGCTCATCGCGCCCGACGGCAGCGTCGAGGCGTTCGTCCTGCGACCGGGACGCGGCGCGACCAAGCTCTTGCGGCACGCGCTCGCCGGAGGCACGGGCCGCTACCGGCTGACCTGCGCGACGTACGGCTCGATCTCGTACTCACTGACCATCGCGCCGGCGCCCCGCTCGGGCCGCGCGACCGAGGACGTCTCCGCCGGGCGGCGCTGAGAGGTCGCGGCTCGTCGCGACGTCTCAATCGTTCGCGGATCAGTTCGAGTCGCTCTTCGCCTTGTTGTCCGTTGCCTTGCCCTTGTTGCGGTTCGGGCCGAATCCGGGCGCGCCGAAACCGGGCGGGGCGAACGCCTTCTTGTAGCTCTCGTACTGGGTCTGCGAGAGCAGGACCTTCACCTCGTCGTCCTTGCGACGCTCGATGTCGGCGCTCTTGGCGAGGAACTCGTGGCGGTACCTCTCGCGTTCCTCGTCGGACGCGCCGAACGGCATCTCGCCCATCGCGGCACCCGCCTCCTTCGACTCGGCGCCGTAGCGCTTGAAGATGTCGCGCAGGCGACTGCCCTGGTCCTCGGTCAGCTCGAATTCCTTCGCGAAGCCGGCGACGGAGCGGTCCCAGAACCGCGACCACCGCTGCGACTCGGCCTCTACGTTCGACGCCTTGATCGCGGCGGCGAGGAGCGTTCGGCCCTCCTCCGAGACGAGGAACTCCCTCACCGCCTCGGTGGTGACCGGCGGGAGGACCGGCGCCGTCATCGCGGCCCCGGCGGGCCCGAAGTCGCCATCTGCGGGAGTGCGCAGTGCGCTGCCGAGATCGGACTCGAGCTCGTCGATCCGGCGGCCGTTCACGAGGCGGCGCGCGCCGCGCGCGTCGACCTCCAGCCGGTCGCCGGGGAGCAGGCTGATCGTGTCGGAGCCGGCCGCGAACTTCACCCGGCCGCTGTGCACGGTGACGGACACCTGGCGGTCGCGTGCCACGGACACGTGGAAGCTCGTGCCCGCGACGCTCACCGTGCCCTGGGGCGTGTCGACCGAGAACGCGTGGCCCGGGATGACGCGGAAGAGCACGGTCCCCGTGTCGAGCCGGACGACGGAGCCGCCCGTGCCCGGGCGCACGAGGACCGCCGAGGCATCCTCGGCCTGCATCTCGCGGCCCTCCCCCGCGAAGACGCGCGCGCCGCGGGCGAGCTCCGTCGGCTCACCTTCCTTCAGCGTGAGGGGTCCGCGGGAGATCGGGAAGACGAACAGCGCGATGAACGCCGCCGCGGCGGCAACGGCGGCGTACGGGAAGACCCGGCGCAGTTTCAACCTGCGCGCCGGAGCCGCGGGCGCCGACATCGGGACGTGCACGGGTGCCGAGGCGGCGGCCGACATCGCGCGCACCGACGCCGCGTGCGCGCTCCACGCCTCGAGCGCGGCGTCGCCCTTGCCCGAGAGCAGACGGTCGAAGTTGCGCGCCGCCTCGAGGTGCTCGGCGCACGCGGGGCAGTCCGCGACGTGCGACTGAGCGTCCTCGGCGTCCGCCGGCGGGAGCTGCCAGTAGATCAGCTCGTGGACGCGGTCGCGGAACGTGGTGCAGTTCACAGGTATCCCCCTTCGCGGAGACGCTTCTCGAGAGATCGCTGGAGCAGCCCGCGGCCGCGCGCGAGGCGCGTCTTGACCGTGTTCGGGTTGGTCGCGAGTTCGTCGGAGACTTGCTCGATGGACATGCCGTGCACGTGGAAGAGCTCGACCGCCCGCCGGTACGGGTCGGGCAGTGCGCCGATCCCTTCGGAGAGGATGCGGCCGAGATCGAGGAGCTCGAGACGGTGCGCGCGGTCGCCGCGCGAGCGCTCGGCATCGCGCACGCGCAGCCGGTACTCGGCCGATTCGGTGGCGCGGTGCGCGATGCGCCGGTGACGGACGTTGCGGCGGCTCTCGTCGCGCGCGGCGTTGACCACGATCGAGGTCAGCCAGTTGCCGACGTCGTCGGTGCCGTTGAACCGTCCGACGGCGCGGTACGCGTTGTGGAGCGCCACCTGCACCGCGTCAGCCGCGCTCTCGGCGTTGCCGGTCTTGTGGTAGGCGACGGCGAAGAGGCGCCGGTGGTGCAGCCGGACGATCTCGGAGAACGCGGATGCGTCTCCCGACCGCCACGCGGCCACGAGATCGACCTCAGGTTGTGCAGAATCGTCCGGGCGTTCCAATGCGGCTCATCCGACAGGTAGACGAAGGATCGCCGGGCCAGGTTGCATCCCGCCAGCGTTATGTGACTCGGGTCCCCCCGCAGCCGCCTCGGACCGGCGCGGATCAGGCTCCTGGACCCGCGTCCTCCCGCAGGGATTCGGGGCGGGCCCGGGGGCCCGGCGAGAGCATCCCGCCCATGGACATGAACGACCTCCTCGCGGCCGCCGTGAGCGCGGGCGCGAGCGACCTCCACCTTTCGACGGGCCTGCCGCCGATGCTGCGCGTGAACGGCGAGATCGCCGCGCTCGAGGGCTGGACGGACGGCCCGCTCGCCGCCGAAACGACGACCGCGCTGATCCGCTCCGTCCTCGACGACCGCCAGCGCACCGACCTCGGGCAGCGCACGGAGTACGACTTCGCCCTCGGCGTCCCCGGACTCTGCCGGTTCCGCGGCAACGCGTACCGCCAGCAGCGCGGGCCCGCCGCGGCGTTCCGCATCATCCCCACCCTGGTGCGGACGCTCGAGGACCTCGGTGCCCCGACGGCCCTCGCAGAGAACCTGCTCCGCCACCATGGCCTGATCCTCGTCACGGGACCGACCGGCAGCGGGAAGTCCACCACCGCCGCGGCGATGATCGACCTCATCAACCGCACGCGCGCGGGCCACATCATCACGATCGAGGACCCCGTCGAGTTCATCCACGTGCCGCAGATGGGGATCGTCTCGCAGCGCGAGGTCGGCACCGACACGGGCAGCTTTCCGGCTGCGCTGCGGTCGGCGCTCCGCGAGGACCCCGACGTGCTCTTCGTCGGCGAGATGCGCGACCTCGAGACGATCTCGCTCGCGGTGACGGCGGCCGAGACGGGCCACCTCGTCATCGGCACGCTCCACACCGCGGGCGCCGCGAAGTCGGTGGACCGGATCGTGAACGTGTTCCCCGCGGGCGAGCAGCAGTTCGTCCGCACGCTCCTCGCCGGGTGCCTCCTCGGCGTCGCGTCGCAGGCGCTCCTGAAGCGCAAGGACCAGCCCGGGCGCCTCGCCGCGTTCGAGATGCTCGTCGCGACCTCCGCGGTCCGCAGCATGATCCGACAGGGGAAGGTGCACCAGATCCCGAGCGCCATCCAGACGGGCCTCTCGGTCGGGATGTGCACGTTCCGCCGCTCGGTGCAACCCCTCGTCGCCGACGGCCGCGTGGACGCTGCCGAGGCGAACGAACTCCTCGCGCAGTTCGAGGACGAGACGGCCGCTCCGCTCGTGGCACCAGCGTCCCACGCCGCGCCCGCTCCGGCGGCGCCGCGGACCGCACCGCCCATCGGATCCGAATAGCCCCGCCCGGCGGGGCGGCCGCTTCGGTAGCCTCGTCGCCGATGGAAGCGACGCGCACCGCCCCCGCCCGGATCGACATCGAGAGCCAGGGCGGCCGGACCGTGTTCCGCGTGAGCGGACGTCTCGACGTGGAGAGCACGCCCGCGCTCTGGGAGCAGGCGCGGCGGCTCGCGAAGTCGGGCACGCGCCCCGAGGAGATCGACGCCTCGGCGGTCGAGAGCTGCGACTCGGCGGGCGCTTCGTGGCTCGTCTGGCTCGGCGCGCCGGTCTCGGGCGCGAACCCGCAGGTCGCTGCGCTGCTCGACCTCGTGCGCCCGGAACGCAAGCTGACGAGGCGGAGCGTCGACGACGCGCCCGACGTCAACCGCGGTCTCGTGCTCGGTCTCGGCCACGTGGCGCACGAGTGGGTGTCGGCCGTGCGCTCGACGATCGTCTACGCCGGGACGCTGGTCGAGGGCCTCGTCGCCGCGATCCGCCACCCGGGCTCGCTGCGCGGGAAGGACCTCCTTCTCTACATGGCCCGCACCGGGAGCGAGGCGCTCCCGATCGTGGCGCTCATCACGTTCCTCGTCGGCGTGATCATCGCGTTCCAGGCGTCGGTGCAACTGCGCCAGTTCGGCGCGGATCTCTACGTGGCCGACGCGGTCGCGCTCTCCATGGTGATGGAACTCGGCCCGCTGATGACGGCCATCATCATGGCGGGGCGCTCGGGCTCCGCGTTCGCCGCCGAGATCGGCACGATGAAGGTCAACGAGGAGGTCGACGCCCTCGACACGATGGGCCTCGACAGCACGCGGTTCCTCGTGATGCCGAAGTTCATCGCGCTCCTCCTCACGATGCCGCTGCTCGTCACGTTCGCGAGCTTCTGCGGGATCGGCGGCGGGCTCCTCATCGGCGTCACCTCGCTCGACCTCCCGGTGAACGTCTACCTGAACGAGACCGTGCAGCGGCTCACGATGTGGCACGCGGCGCAGGGCTACATCAAGGGCGAGTGCTACGCCGTCGTCATCGCGGCCGTCGGCTGCCGCCGAGGCCTCCAGACGAAGACGGGCGCCCAGGGCGTGGGCCTCTCCGCAACGTCCGCAGTCGTATCCGGCATCTTCCTCATCATCGTGGTCGACGCGGTCCTGACGGTGCTCTTCCACTATGTCTGACACGCCGGTGCTCTCGGTCCGCGACCTGCGCATCGGCTACGACGGCAAGACCGTGCTCGAGAAAATCGACTTCGACGTTGCGCGCGGCGAGGTGTTCGTGATCCTCGGCGGGAGCGGCTGCGGGAAGTCGACGCTGCTCCGCACGATGATCGGTCTCATCAAGCCGCTCGCGGGTTCGGTGAAGGTGGACGGCGAGGAGTTCCTCGGAGTCGGGGGAGCCGCGCGCGTCGCGATGCTGCGCAAGTTCGGCGTGCTCTACCAGAGCAGCGCCCTCTTCAGCTCGATGACGCTCGTCGAAAACGTGTCGCTCCCGCTCGAGGAGTTCACGGAGCTCCCGAAGGACGCGATCGAGATCATCGCGAAGACGAAGCTCCGTCTCGTCGGCCTCGAGGGCTTCGAGGGCCACCTCCCGTCGGAGATCTCCGGCGGCATGAAGAAGCGCGCCGGCGTCGCGCGAGCCCTCTCGCTCGACCCGCGCATCCTCTTCCTCGACGAGCCCTCCGCGGGACTCGATCCCATCACGTCGGCGGAGCTCGACCGGCTGATCCTCGACATCCGCGACGCCTTGGGCACCACGATGGTGCTCGTGACGCACGAGCTCCCGAGCATCTACGCGGTCGCCGACCGCTGCATCGTGCTCGAGAAGGCGCGGCACACGATCGTGGCGCGCGGACGGCCGGCCGATCTGCGCGACACGAGCGACGACCCGTACGTGCGCGCCTTCTTCCGGCGCACCACCTTGACGGAGGCCTGACGGATGACCGACGAGAAACGCCGTTTCCGGCTCGGGCTCTTCATGCTCGCGGGGATCGTGCTGCTCGCGGCGGGCGTGCTCACGCTCTCCGCGGGGCGCCTCTTCGAGAAGAAGCACGCGCTCTACTGCTACTTCCAGGAGAACGTGCAGGGCCTCGAGCCGGGCAGCCCCGTGAAGTTCCGCGGCGTCGAGATCGGCCGCGTGGACTCGGTCAACGTGATGCCGGGGGCGCGCATCGCGTCCGCGGTGGACTCGCGCGCCGCGGGGTCGCTCATCGAGGTGCGTTCGAATCTCCTCGTGGACAAGATCGCCGATCAGCTCACGAGCATCGTCGACCGCGAGGCGATCGACGCGGCCATCGAGCAGAAGGTGAAGAACGGACTGCGCGTCCGCCTCGCGTGGAAGGACATCACGGGGCAGAAGTACCTCGACCTCGACTACGTGGATCCGAAGGAATCGCCCTCGAAGCCGCTCGGGTTCACTCCACCCGGCAGCTACATCCCGACGGCGATGGAGAGGACGTTCAGCGACATCCAGCGGGACGTGGGCGAGGTCGCCTCGAAGCTCGCGCGCCTCGACTTCGAGGCCCTCCTCGCCGACGCCCGCGCGCTCATGGGCACGCTGAGGAAGACCGTCGACGAGCTGACGACCGCCGGACTCGGGCCGCGCGTCGGCGACGCGGCCGACGCCGTTCGCGACCTCGCGACGAGTCCCCGCATCGAGAGCTCGCTGACCAGTCTCGAAGCGACGCACGCGCGCATCGACTCCGCGGCGGCGCGGCTCGACGCGGTCCTCGCGCGGCCGTCGCTCCCTGCGGCGCTCGACGACCTCGCGGCGTCCGCGGCGTCGATGAAGAGGATCACCGCCGAGGTCGAGGAGTCGCTGCCGAGGGTGGTCTCGTCGGTGGACGAGACGCTGGCCGTGGCCCGGAGAGTCCTCGACGAGAGCCGCCTCTCGCAGACGACCGCGGAGGCGCGCGCCGCGATGACCGACGTCTCCGGAGCCGCGCGCCAGATCGGTGCGCTCCGCGAATCGGCGAGGAAGACGCTCACCGAGCTCGGCGTCGCGGCGCGGGGCCTCGGCGAACTCGTGAAGTACCTCGAGGAGAACCCAAGTGCCCTCCTGAAGGGCCGGACGGAGGCGGTGCGATGACCACGATCTCCCGTTGCCTCGCGGCGGCGTTCGCGGCGATCCTCGCCGGAGGCTGCATCAACCTGGGGCTCGGCGGCGATCCCGCCGATCTCCCCGAGATGCACCGTCACACGCTCGACGAGGCGACGGGCGTGACGGCGCGCGCGGGCAAGGCCCCGGCGACTTCCGTGCGCGCGTTCGGCGCGCGCGCGCGCTACGACATCCACGTCGTGCGCCGCGACGACGCCGACGATTTCGCCTACCTCGACTTCGAGCGCTGGGGCGATCCGCCCGCGGACGCCGTGACCGACGCGGTCCGCGAGGCGCTCGCGTCGAGCGGCGCGTTCACGTTCGTCTGCGCGGCAGGCGACGCCCTCGCGGTCGAGCGCCACCTCGACGGCTACCTTCTCGGGTTCGACCTCGTCCCCACGAAGTCCGGGCCGTGGAAGGCGCGCTTCGAGGCGCGGCTCTCGCTCTCCGACCTGAACGGCCGTCTGCTCCACTCGGCCGTGTACGAGACCTCCCGCGACCTTCCCGGCGCCTCGCCCGCGGGCCTCGGCATCGCGATGGGCGCCGCGGTCGGCGAGGCCGTCAGCCGCGCGCTCGTCGCGTGGGACGCGGCGGGTCTCCTGCGGTAGGCCGGCGAGCGCGGCGCGCCGCCGCAGTCACACCGCGCGCTGCGACACGAGCGCGAAGCCGATCAGCTTGTAGAGCATGCGCGCGCCGACGTTCGCGTTCCACTCGCCGTCGCCGTCGCGCGGCGCGACTTCGTTGAGATCGCAGCCGACGATCGTCCGTCCGCGGCGGACGCACGCAGCGAGGATCGCGGTCGCCTGGTGGAACGAGAGGCCGCCGGGCACGGGCGTGCCGGTGCCGGGGCAGAGTGCTGGGTCGAGGCCGTCGATGTCGAAGCTGACGAACACCTTGGGCGGAAGGCGCCCGGCGATCTCGTCGGCGAGTGCGTTCCACGTCTCCCCCGCGTCGAGCCGGTTCTTCAGCGCGGCGTCGGTGAACGCCACCGACCGAGCGCCGCTCGCCTTCGAGAGGTCGTGCTCCGCCTCGCTGAAGTCGCGGACGCCGACGTGGACGATCCGCGCGATGCCGGGGATCTGCTCGAGCGCGTTGAACATGATCGACGCGTGCGACCAGCGGAATCCTTCGTAGGCGTCGCGCAGGTCGAAGTGCGCGTCGACGTGGAGGATGCCGAGACCGGGGTAGCGGTCGGCGTAGCTCTGGAAGGCGCCGAACGGTGTCGAGTGGTCGCCGCCGAGGACGACGGGCATCTTCCCCTTCGCGAGGAGTTCGCTCGTCCGCGCGCGGACCCACTCGTTCAGCATGCCGCCGAGGACGTTCACACGGTCGAGAGCCCGCTGCAGCGCGGGGTCGGTGCCGGCGCCGCCCTTCGCGATGATCGGCTCGGCGAGACGCCGCGCCTCGTCGTTCCACGCGGCGACCTCCGCCGGCACGGGGAGCATCGCGATGCCCGCCTCGTACGGGCGTCCGGTCTCGGTGTCGAAGAGATCGACCTGACGGCTCGCGTGAAGGACCGCGTCCGGCGCCGCCGACGCGCCCGGACGGTACGAAGTCGTCGCGTCCCACGGCACGGGAACGACCACGACGCGCGCGTCGTTCACGGTGTTCGGCAGGCCGAAGATGCCGTCGTAGCCGGCGGCCGCGCCTGGGTCGAAGCCGTGGTTCATCGCCCGTGTCCTCCGCTCGGTGGGGTGACGGAGTCTGACTCCGTACGCCCAGGGAGGATACGCGCTGAGGACCTTCCCAACGCGTGGCGCTTCCGACGCTGGCGAGACGAGCCGTCAGTTTGCCGACGAGCCGCAGGCCGTCAAGGGCACGAGACCTCCGCGACCGGGAGGAACGTCCGGTCGAAGCGCTCGACGAAGTCCTTCAGCAGCACGAGCTTCGACGGCTTCACGTCGTAGCGCGCGGGCTTGCCATTGGTCGTCACCTCGACGGGGGCCGCGGGGTCGAACATGTCGGACGAGAGGAGCAGTCGGAACCGCATGACGAGACTCGTCGTCGCCGTGAACTTCCCCGGCCCGTCGAGCTTCACCTCGAGTCGAGCCGTGCGCTTGTCGGCCTCCTCCTGGGCCCACTTGCGGCGCGCGTCGTCGTCCATCGCCTTCCACTTGCGCTCCTCCACGTCGGGACGGAACTTCTCGTCCACGCTCGGCGCGAAGCGGGTCGCCTCGGCCCAGAAGGAACGCGCCTCGTCGGGACGCGTGCATGCGCGGACGACGCGGAGCGGCGGGCTCGCGCGCGCGGCGCCGCCGAGGAACTTCTCCCAGTCCACGCCGTGCGGGTCGAAGTCGTGCGCGAGGTCGGGCTGGAGGAGGAGTTGCGCGTCCTTCGCGCCGAAGCTCTTCAGCCGTTCGAACGCGAGCTTCAGGTTCTCGATCATCCGCGCGTCGTCGCGCACGCCCTGCAGGTCGCGGATCGGCAGGTGGGCGAGGTTTTCGGCGTAGCGGATGTTGTTCGTGCCCCCGGCGATCTGCAGGCGCGGGGCGCCGATCATGGGCACGAGCGCCGCGAACCGGTCCGGATGGCGCAGTGCCACGTCCCAAGCGAGGTGGCCGCCGCGGCTCACGCCGGTGAGGAACACGCGGTTCTCGTCCACGTCGAAGCGGCGGCGCGCCCATCGCAAGGCCGCGAGCACGCGCTGCCGCTCCGGCTCCGTGTAGCCGTATCCGACGTCGGCCTTCGCGTCGGTCGGCGAGACGACGAGCATCCCGATCCGGTCCGCCGCGGCCTGCCAGAGGTCGTTCTCGTCGTGGCCCTCGCCGCCCGCGCCGTGGAGTGCGAGGAGCAGTGGCGACGGCTTGCCGGGCACGTAGTCCTTCGGCACGAAGACCGCGATCGACGTCTCCTCCTTCGCGTCGCCGACCTGGAGCGTCGCCTTCTCCGAGACGGGCCCGGGCGGCGTGCGCTCGAAGTCGCCGAACGTCCGCATCGCGGAAAGCCACGCGTCGAGGGTGACGTCGGCGCGCCCCGCGAGGCGGACGGCCGCGGCGAGGCGCGTCTCGGGCGTCGGGAGATCGACGACCGCAGCCAGGACCTTGCCGAGATCCTCGCCCTCGCCGGACGAAGTCGTCGGCGCAGCGGCGACGAGCGCAGCGATCGCGCCGGCGAGGAACAGCGCGCGCGGACCGCTCACAGGATCGTCAGCGCCTCGGCGAGCGTCTTCGTCGCGAGCGACGCGCAACCGCCCGCGGAGAGACGCGCGAGTTTCGGCACCGGCGACGGGTCGCCGATCTGGCCGAGCGCCACGACGCAGAGCGAGCGGACGACGCCGTCCACGCGACGGTTCTTCAGCACGTCCACGAGTTCCGGGACCGCGTCGGCGCGGCGCAGCACGCCGAGGCACGAGGCCGCACGGCACTTGTCGAAGTTCCCGTCGCCGTTCTTCAGCGCGTTCAGGAGGTAGCCGCGCACCCGCGTCTCGCCGAGCAGGGCCAGCGCGACCGCGTAGTCGCCCCACACTCGCGCGTCGCGTTCCTCGGGCAGACGCTTCCAGATCGCGTCGCGCGACGACGGCACGGGGATCACCGCGAGCGCCAGCGCCGCGAAGCCGCGATACGTCCCCGGCGAGGGACCCGGACCGATTTCTGCGACGAGCGCCGCGGCCGAGTCGGCGTCGGCAAGGAGACCGAGCGCGGTGCAGTACGCGGCGCGGGCGCTCTCGTCGTTCGCCGACTTCAGCGCCTCGCGGATCGCCGGACCGGATGTCGCGTCGCCTTGCATAGAGAGCGCGAGCGCCACGAACGGCCTCTCGGCGTCGGCGCAGGCGTCGAGCTGTCCGCGCAGCAGCGTCCGCACGGTCGGCGTGCGCAGTCCCCCGAGCGCCATCACCGCGAACCGGCGCATCGTGGGGTCGCGGTCGGTGAGGAGGATGGTGGAGAGCCCGCGGACGGCCGCGGCGTCGTCGGCGCGCGCGATCCGGCCGAGCGCCGCGACCGCGCAGCGGCGCAGCGTGGGGTCCGTCGAGGGACCGCAGAGCTTCACGAACCGTTCGAGCGAATCGCGATCGCGCAGTCGTCCGAGCGAGAGCACGGCGTGAGAGCGCAGGAACGGGTCGCCCGCGTCGTCGTCGGCCGCGCGCCAC
>JANNHP010000281.1:0-1910 GCA_031404455.1 Planctomycetia bacterium
CAAGGCGTCCCCGCCGAAACGTGGACCGTCACGCTGACCTGCGAGTTCGATCTGGGTCCGGCACGGCCGCAGGCGACGCTTTGCAAGTAGGGGAGGAACGATGAACGAGCCACCGACCCGACAGGTGAACGTGAACACACAACGGCGGCCCGCGTGGCTGCTCCCGGCCGCCGCGATCGCGCTCATCGCGACCGCCGCGCTCGTGCTCGCGCTCCTTGCGCCCCGTGGTGACCGCTCGGCGGCGACGCCGCAAGCGTCGCCCACCGCGAGCGCGACGCCGTCGGCCTCGGCTACCGCGACCGCGTCAGCGGCGGCGTCGCCGTCGGCCGCCGCATCGCCAACGTCCGCCGCGTCCTCGCCGGGCGCGGGTCCCGATCGTCTCGGGCTCGTGATCAGAGCCGAGGGAGCCCTACCGGCGCTTGTCGTGCGCTCCGAGACCTCGCCGCAGCCGGTCGATCGCCTGGAGCGGGTCGTGTCGTCCGCGGCCTCGCCCGATGGCAGGCAGATCGCTGCCTGGATCGTCGATGCCCAGGACGTGCCGTGGCGCCTCGTCACGCTGACGGTCGGGAGCGGCGCGGCGCCGACGACCGTCCTCGAGCTGCCCGCCACCGAGCGGGGTGGGAACGTCGCCTGGTCCGCCGACGGACGCGGCCTCCACATCGGCGTGCAAAGCGCAACCAGCCTTCCTGGCCCCGGCGGAGGTCCGACCGCCGCGTTCTGGCGGAGCGTCGATCTCGGCACGCGCGCGGTCGTCGAGCTTGCTCGCCGGTCAGATGCCAGGCTGTTCCTGCCGATCGCCTGGGTCAGGGGTGCCGGAGAGCTCGCGACCGCCATCGAGACCGGCGAGGGCGGGTTCGCGACCGCGTACTACGTGTGGCGACCGGGTGCGCAGGCCCAGCGGTCCGATATGCCCGGCGCGCCGCAGCACCTCATGAGCGCCGGGAGCGTGCAGGCCTCGGCCGACGGCCGCCGCGTCCTGGGTGCCGCGCGCGGGTCGCAGGCCGTGAACGAGCACACCGTGTTCGTCTGGCCGGCGGAGGCGCCGGAGCGGGCCGTCGCACTCAGGCCAAAGGAAGGCGACACCCTCGGCGCGGTCGCGTTCCGTCCCGGCAGCGACGAGCTCGGCGTGTCATCGGGACCGCTGACCCTCGGAGCACCCGGCGTGATGCGTTTCGAGATCTGGACGCCGGCCGGTCAGCGACGCGTGGTCCGCGACTCGGGCGGACTCCGGTCCTTCCGCGTCGACGGCAGCGCCGCGGTCACCTCGGACAGCCACATCGTCGACCTCGCGACCGGCCGCGCGACTCCCATTCCCTCGCTGGGCCAGCAGGAGCGGGTGCTCTTCGCGGTGGTCCTGCGCTGACCTAGCGAGACTCGAGGAGCATTACGACGTCGGCATGACCCTTCGCGCGCGCGAAGTCAAGAGCGGTCTTGCCCTCATGGTGCTTCGCATCCGCGTCGGCACCGCCCGCGAGGAGGAGCTCGACCAGCTCGCGATCGCCGCTGTCCGCCGCGCCGTGGAGCGGCGTCCAGCCATGGCGCTGCTTCGCGTTCACGTCGGCGCCGGCCGCGATGAGCGCCTTCGCGATCCCGCGGTGGCCGCCGTCGGCCACGGCGGAGTGGAGCGCCGTCACCTGCATCGGATTCTTCGCGACCGCCTTCACATCGGCGCCGCTCCCGAGGAGGTAATCGACCACGTCGGCGCGTCCGAAGAACGCCGCGAGCCCAAGGGGGAAGAAGCCGTCCGCCGCGCACGCGTTCGCGAGCGACGGGTCGCGCTCGACGTGCGCGCGGACCTGGGCGATGTCGCCGACGGCCGCGGCCTCGAAGATGGTGAGGCCGCCTTTCCGCCCGGCGAGCAGCGTCGCGATGTCGTGCCTTCCGTGGTAGGTGGCGAGCAGGACGGCGGA
>JANNHP010000282.1:0-11871 GCA_031404455.1 Planctomycetia bacterium
CGCGACCGGCCACGCCGAGATCCCGGGACTCCTCCCCGGTCCGCTGACGCTCTTCTTCCTGCACGCCACGCTGGGCGAGCCGCAATGGCAGCGCACGACCATCCCGGCGACGGGCACCCTCTCGCTCCACGTGACGATGCCCGCCGGACGCGTGCTGAAGGGACGCGTCACCGACGCCGACTCGGGGAAGCCGATCGCCGGAGCCAGCATCGACACGTGGAACCGCCTGCGGCCCGTGACGACGGGCGCCGACGGACGCTACACGTACCCCGGGTGGACCTACAGCTCGTCCATGCCCGTCGTGTTCGAGGCCGCGGGATATGGGGACTCGTATCAATACGATCTCCCCGACGACGGAGAGTTGAACGTCGCGCTGCACGTCGGCGACCGCGTCGCGGGCCGACTCGTCCGCGAGGATGGGACGCCCGTGGAGGGAGCGTACGTCGGGGCCTACGGAGTACGCGAGCGGGTCGATCGGCGCCCCGGCGGCCGACAGGAGCCGTCCGACTCATCGACCGCGCGAACCGGGGCCGACGGACGCTTCGGACTCGGCGGCCTCTCCCGCGACATCCCCCACACGCTGTTCGCCTACGCCCCGGGACTCGCGAGGACGATGCTCGAGTTCGAGCGGCACGTCTGGACCGGGAGCACGATCGACTTGGGCGACGTGGTCATGCCGACTCCGCACAGTATCGAAGGCATCGCGACCGACTTCGACGGTACCCCGCTGCCGGACGCGGCGGTCTCGCTCATCGCGGGCGATGGAGACACCAACCAGCCGGGCGGGTACCTGCGCCGACAGCAGCGCCGGACCGACGATCTCGGCCGTTTCCGATTCCCGGAACTCGCTCCCGGCACCTACTCGCTCAACGTCGGCACATCGAACGCGCCGCGAGGTCCGCTCGCGCGGGTCGAGCTTCGCGCGGACCGCGACGTCCTCGACGCGCGTGTCGCATTGGCCGGTTCGACAACGGTCGCCGTACTGGCGGTGGACGACATCGATGCGCCCGTTCGCGACGTTTCGGTGACTGCCTTCGTCACCGAAGCGCGGGGGAGCGACGAGCAGGTCACCGTAACGACCGGCGCCGACGGCCGCGCGCGGATCTGCGGACTGACCGCTTCGCCTGTGACGCTCTACGTCGCTCACGGCGACGGGCGCTTCATCGCGCGCATGGAGTCCGTGGTGCCCGCCGGCCAAGAGGTCCGCGTCGTCGTCCATCGGACGGTCGAGATCCGCGGCGTCGTGCGCGGCGAGGACGGCAAGCCGCGCGCGAGCTACGTGACAGCGAGGGTCCGCGGCGAGGCGAAGGACGCCGGCACCGGATCGAGCGACGAGACGGGCGCCTTCGAACTCAAAGTCCCGCTGGGTCAGACCGTCGACCTCTGGGCGCGCGGGACGATCCCGGACGCACACGGCTCGACGTTCACCGGGTTCGAGGGCCGCGCGACCGGCGTGATCGGTTCGAAGGACGGCGTCGAGATCGTGCTCCGTCCCGTGAAAGTCACGTACGACCGCGAACTGACGGTCGTCGTGCAGGACTCGACCGGTGTCCCCTTCCCCGGCGTCGAGATCGGCGTGTACGAACGCAACCCGGACAAGAGCTGGAGGGTGAAGACCGACGCCGACGGGCGCGCGCGGTTCGACGGACTCGCGAACCACCTCATCGTCCTCAACTTCGCCGAGATGCAGGATCTCGCACCTCAGCACGCGCTCGACATCGCGCCGCTGCGCATGAGCGTGACGCCCGACGGCCAGGAGGTCGTCGTGAAGTGGCGCGCGGGCGCTGCGATCCGCGGGCGCGTGGTGGACTCGCAGGGACGCGGCATTCCGGAGGCGTACATCCAGGTGACGACGCGCGACGCCACGTACATCAACGCTCGCGGCGACGCCGACGGACGGTTCACGACGTACGGTCTCGCGGGCCTCCCCCATCAGGTGATGGCGCAGGGATACGCCGACGGGAAGCCGTCGATCGGCACGGTCGAGAAGGTCGTCCCCGGCGACGCCGAGGTGACGATCGCGATCGCGCCGCCGGCGAAGTAGCGGGAAAAACGTACCCGACCCGTTGTTACCGCTTTCGACGTCGTCGTTGCAACGCGGCGCTCGCGCGGCGGTAATTCTCAGGCGTGAGGATCGCTTCCACTCCCGGTGCGGCGACGCCCGAGCAACTGCTCCGGCGGTTCCGGGAGACGCGCGACCCGGCGGCGCTCGGCGCGCTCTACGACGCGACGGCGCCCGATCTGCTCCGCGTCGCGCTCGCGATCGCGCCGGACGCGCCATCGGCCGAGAACGCGCTCCAGGAGACGTTCCTCGCCCTGCTGGAGGCGCCCGACCGCTGGGACGGCGCCCGCCCCGTGATGCCGTGGCTCCTCGGCATCCTCCACCGTCAGGTCGGCAAAGTCCGTCGCAATGCCGCGCGCGTTCCCGATCCGCTGCGCGTCGCGCCGACGCTCGCCATCGACGATCCCGCGGCGACGGCCGCCTCGCGCGACGAACAGACGCGCGTCCGCGCCGCGATCGACGACTTGCCCGAGCCGTACCGCGCCGTCGCGCTGATGCGCTGGCAGCACGGGCTCGACCCGGCCGACATCGCGAACCTGCGCCGCGAGCCGCCCGGAACGACGCGGTCGCTTTTGTCGCGCGCGCTGGAGAAACTCCGCGAACGCCTCGGCGGCGGCGCGTTCGCGCTCTTCGGCGTGCCGGGGACGAAGGGGATCGGGGGAGTCCGCCGCGTGCTGATGTCGAAAGCGGCGGCGACGGCCGCCTCGGGGACGACGGCCGCGGCCGTCGCGGGAGCGATCGTGATGAAGAAGGTCGTCGCCGCCGTCGTGGCCGTCCTGATCGTCGCCGGCGGGACGTGGTGGACGGTCGCGCGTCTCGCGGAATCGCCGTACGAGCCGAAGGCCGTCGCGGAGGTCGGCGCGCCGCCGCCCGTCGCAGCGCCGCCGGAGAAGAGACGGACGCACGCGCCGTCGCCCGAGATGACTCCGCCCGCGGACGAACTCCCGCCGCCGGTCGATCTCGACAAGTGCGACCGCGACCTCGACCTGTTCGGCAGAGTGATCGACGAGGACGGGAAGGACGTCGCGGGAGCGAAGGTCGCGACCATCGCGTATCCGTGGCGGCGATTCCCGGCGCCGTCTCGCGACACGGCCGCCGTCGTCGAGACCGGACCGAAGACACGGACCGCACGCGACGGGACGTTCGCTCTGCGGCTACCGCGAGGAGCCCTCGTCGATCTGAGGGTCGCTGCCGACGGCTTCGGCGCGGTGGTGCGCCCGGAATGCCAGGCGGGAGAGCGCGTAGCGATCACGCTGAGGCGCGGATCTACGCTCGACCTCACGACCGTGGACGGTGCGGACGGCCCGGTCGGCGGCGTTCCGGTGAGGATCGACTCCATCGGCCCCGACCGCTCGTTCTCCCAGCACTTCGAGTGCGTGACGGACGCGTCGGGTCGCGCGTCGGTGACCGGGGTGGCCGCAGGGACCCTCTTCGTCCTCGCCGATCCGCCGGACGTCGGCGCCGAGTGGCAGAGCCTCAGCGTCCCCGACCGGGGGACGACAGCCGTCCGCCTGGTGCTCACGCCGGGCCGCGCCGTGCGCGGACGCGTGTCCGACACGACCCGTGGCGGACCGATCGCCGGCGCGCGCGTCGGTTCGCGGCTGAATGCCCGCTCCGTCGCAACGGACGACGAAGGCCGGTTCGAGTTCCGCGGATGGACGGGGAAGAGCGAGCGCGAACTCGTCGCGTCCGCGCCCGGCTACGTCGCTTCGATCCGTCCGGTCCCGGACGCAGGCGACCTCGACTTCGCGCTCGTCGCCGGAGACACGGTCGTCGGGCGCATCGTCCGGGCCGAGGGCACTGCGGTCGCCGGCGCATTCGTATCCGTGAACGGGCGCGGGTCGTCGTCCCGCGAACGCGACGACCTCTCCGGGCAGGCGGGTGCCGACGGCCGGTTCGAGGTCGCGGGACTGCGTCACGAGTTCGGGCACACGCTCACCGTGTGCGCACCCGGCTCGGGAAAAACGCTCCTCGCGTTCGGCCCGGCTTCGGAACCGCGCGGGAGGATCGACCTCGGAGACGTGGTCCTCGCGACCGCGCGCCGCATCGAGGGAATCGCGGAGGACGGCGAGGGCAGGCCCGTCGTGAACGCGAGCATCTCCCTGAGCGGTCCGACCGTCGAGCGCGCCGGCGGCTCGCAGTATCCGCAGCCGACGACCGTCTCGACGTACGAGTTCCGGCGGACGGACGACCTCGGGCGCTTCCGCTTCCCGGACCTCGGACCGGGAACGTACGAGTTGACGCTCTCCGTGCCCGACGCGCCGCGAAGCACCCCGACGCGCGTCGTCCTCCCGGCGGACAGCGACGTGCTGGACGCGCGCGTGCGGCTGATGGGCTCGCGGTCGATCACGTTGCTCGTGGTGGACGACGACGGCGCGCCGATCGCCGGCGCCGGCGTGCAGGTCAACGCGTCGTCCGGCTCGGCCGGCAGCGTCAGCATGATGGGCCGCACCGGCGGCGACGGGCGCGCGACGCTCCGCGGCCTCCCGGTCGCCGGCACGACGTTCTACGTGAGCGCGCCGGCGCTCCCGGTTCTCGACACGACGATCCGCTCCATCGTGCCGGAGGACAACGAGGTCCGCGTCGTCCTGCGCCGCGCGGTCCTGATCCGCGGGTTCCTGCGCACCGGCGACGGAACGCCCGTTCCCGACCTGCACGTGAAGTCGAGGCTCGCGAGCGACGGATCGGACGCGGGATACGGCTGGGGCGACAAGGCGGGCGTCTTCTCGATCAAAGTCCCCGCGGGACAGTCGGTCGACCTCGTGGTCGACGGCACGCAGACGGAGGAGACCGCCGCCGGGACGAGGACGCGCGAGACCGGGTTCCGCGGGTCGGTCAGCGGCGTGATCGGGCCGGCGGAGGGCGTGGAGATCGTCCTCAGCCACGAAGCGATCGTCCGCGACCGGACGCTCGTCGTCGTCGTGCAAGACTCGGCGGGCGCGCCGGTGCCGGGCTTCGAAGTCACCGCGCATGTGACTCCGAAGAGCGTGCGCGCCAGAACGGATGCGCAGGGGCGCGCGCGACTCGAAGGTCTGCCCAACCACCGGGTCCACTTGTGGCTCTCGGACGGCATCTCGCTCGAGCGCCCGCGTCCGCTCGACATCCCGCCGCCCGGTTTCGACGTGGTCCCGGACGGCCAGGAGATCGTCGTGAAGTACCGTGCGGGCGTCGCCATCCGCGGGCGCGTCGTCGACTCGTCCGGACGGCCGCTGCGACTGGGGTTCGTCCGCGTGAGTGCGGAGGGACGTTCCTACTCGCTGCGCTGCGACGCCGACGGCCGCTTCGTCACGGGCGGACTTCCCGACCTGCCGATGCAGTTGGAAGCTGACGGCTACGTCGAGAAGACGGAGTGCGTCGGCGTCGTCGCGGGCGTCGTCCCCGGCGACGCCGAGGTGACGATCACCGTCGCGCCGAAGCCGAAGTAGCGGGAAAAACGTACCCGACCCGTTTTTACCGCTTCCGCGGCTACCTCGCCGCGTACCCGAACAGCCTCCGCACCAACGGGAACGCAATCGCACCGCAGCGCAGCAGCCTGTCGTGGAAAGCGCGCTCGTCGAACGCGGCGCCGAGACGGCGTTCCTCGTCGGCGTAGAGGCTCTCGATCTCGCGGCACCCCCACGCGTAGCTGAACGGCTGCGTCGGCGCGTCGCAGTAGCGGCGGACCTCGGCGGTCGCGGCGTCGCGCGTCATGTCCGCGTGGTCCATCAGGAAGGCGATCGCGTCCTTCGGCGTCATCCCGCCGCAGTGGAGCTTCACGTCGATGATCACGCGTGACGCGCGCCAGGCGCGCATGACCAGCCGTGCGAGTTGCTCGGCGGGCGTCGTGAAGTAGCCGTGGCGATGGAGCAGGCCCTCGCAGTAGAGGCCCCATCCCTCGACGAAGACGGGCGTCGAGACCTCGCGGCGGACGCGCGGCACGGTGTGGTCCGCGACCCAGAACTGCAGATGGTGCCCCGGCCACGCCTCGTGCGGTGCGACGACGCGCGTCCACGCGCGGCAGTTCCCGCGGAGACGTTCCTCCTGCTGCGCCTCGTCCATCCAGGTCGCGCCGGGCGAGACCATGTAGCGCCCCGATTCGCCGTCGACGGTCGCGCGGCGCCAGCCGTACGCGGCGAACGGGTACGAGCGCGCCATCTCGTCGTCCACGAGTTCGATGTGCGCGAGCCGAGCGGCCTCGGGGATCGAGACGAAGCCCTCGCGAATGACGAAGTCGCGCGCGGCCTCGGCGGCGGCGAACGCCTCGACCGCAGTCGCGTCGGCGTCCGCGTGGTCGCGGCGGACGACGTCGAGCGCCTGACGCCACGTGAGGCCCGGGAACTCCGCCGTGGCGAGCGCCTCGAGTTCGCGCGTCGTGTCCGCGAGCATCTTCTCGCCGAACGCGACGATCTCCTCGGGCGTCTCGTCCACGCCGTGCTGCGTCGCGAGGCGCGCGACGAACGTCGCTCGGCCGCACGGCGTGCCGAAGCGGTCGGCCTCCTTCGACATCTCCTCGGCGCGGGCGCCGAGCGTCTTCGCGAACTCCTCGGCGCGTTTCGCCGCCTCGTCCGCGGCCGCGCGCGCCGTCTTTCCGCGGCTCGCGTCGAGCACCTGGCTCTGCGCGCCACGCGCGCGGAGGAGACGCGCGACCTGGCGGTTGCGATTCGCGGCCGCGCGGATGTCCGGCACCTCGGCCCCGTCGGCGACCGTCGCGTCGGGCGCCGGGTAGACGCCGTCCGCGCCCGCGGCGAGGAGGTCGATCGTCGCCCCCGTCGGCGGCGCGGGATCGGCGAGGAACGCGAGCGCCGTCGCGGGCCCGGCGAGACGCCGCAGCGTCGGCTCGCGCTCGGGCGCGATCGCGAGATCGAGCACCGCGCCGGCGAGCACCGAGCGCGCGAGGTCGCGGTCCACTGACGCGTCGACGTCGAGGTCCCCCACCCGGTCGAGCATCAGCATCAGTTCGGCCATGCGCCGCTTCGCCGCCTCCGCGCGGTCCTCGCGGTCCACCCGGCCGCGGTCGCGCGCCTCGGAGAGGAGGCCGTCCCGGAAGTCGAGCACGTCGTCGATGACGCGCGAGAGTCGAAGCGCATCGCGGGCCTCGGTGACGTCCCGCGACGGCGCGGGCTTCGCCGCACTCGCGCATCCGGCGGCGAGCGCGGCGAGGAGGATGGAGGAGAGCAGGATCGGACATCGCATGCCGGCCGGAACGCTAGCGCCGGCGGCGCGTTCCGGACGACGGCAAAGCCGCGCCGTCCGGCGCCGCGCGGCGTGATACGCTCCCCCGCCATGCGCGTCGGACACACGGAGCTCTTCGTCACGGACCCGGCCGTCGCCCGCGACTTCTACGAGCGCGTCCTCGGGTTCGTGGCGACGTCGGTGCAGCACGGCGGCGACATCGTCTGGCTCACGTTCGGCAACCGCGAGTTCCTGCTCCGGAAGGGCGCGCCGCCCGCGTCCTCGCCCGACTACCAGCACAGCGGCCAGGCGCTCGTCTTCTACACCGACAACCTCGCCGCGGCGATGCTCGAACTCCGCTCGCGCGGGCTCGTGTTCGACGGCGACGACGGGCAGGGCTGCCCCACGTTCCGCGATCCGGACGGGCACTGGTATCAGCTCGTGGATCCGCGGCACGCGTAGTCGCGAGTTTGAGCAGCGTCACGACCCGCCATGGTCCGCAACGATCGGGTGATCGAGCGGCACGGCCGTGAACGTCCGCGCGCGCCGGGCGATGACGACGTAGACGCCGCCGAGGAACCAGACGCCGATGAGGCTCGCACAGTCGTAGCGCGACACGGGAGTGCCGCCGGCAACGAGCGCGAGCCACGACGCCGCGCCGAGCAAGGCAGCGAGCAGGGCAATTCGCGTCGGCGACCATGTGAGGCACGTCGCGGCTTGGAACGCGATCGGCGTGAGCAACAACGACGACCAGATCGGTGTCATCCCGCCGGCGGGGAACCACGGGTCGTAGGCGGGGGGGATGAATGCCGGCTGCACCACGAGCAACGCCAGGAGGATCGGGAGACCTCGCGAAGTCACCCACCGCGGCGCCGGATCGCGCACCGCACGGACGAGGACGAGCGGACCGAGGGTCGCCAAGGCCGCCTGTGCGATGACGGGCGGCTGGATGTCGTCCGGGATTCCCAGGCGAACTTGGCTAAACACGGTGACGAGCGCCGCCGAGAGCCAGAGCGGTGCGGCCAGCGATCCCAGCGCAGCGCGGTGACCGGCCGCCAGGGAGACGAGGAGCGTCGAGCCGATCGAGAGAGTGACGGAGTTGAGCACACTCCCGTAGTACGTGAGAGCGGGGCCTCCCAACGGGAAGGACGGCCCGCCGTACAGGACGCCGAACGCCGCAACGAGACTCAGAGCGGGCCACGGACTTCGTTGGACGAGCGCCAGCAAGCGGACGGGGTCGGCGCGCAGGCGAGGATCGAAGATCTCCCGAGCAGCGAGGCCCGCGAGCACCGGCCAGAGCACGAACGCGAACTCCGTCGCCACCCCCGCGCCGTTGGACGCGATCGTCCAGACGGTCGGTGTCCAGCCGGAGGTCGCGTAGTTCCAGACCCCCGCCACGACGAGTGCCAGGCCTCCGACGAAGACCCCCGCCCGCGGCAGGCGCAAGGCGCCCATCGCGGCGAGTGCGAGAGACACGCCGCCCCAGGTCAGCGGCCAGGACATCTCGACGCCCTGGCGCCGGACGAGAGGTGCAGCGATCCCGAGCGCCGCGCCGACGAGCGCGAATCCGGGCACGCGCATCCCGGCGCCGCCCGCGACGAGCAGGAGCGAGACGCGGAGGTATCGCGGCAGCCCTTGGTGGACGGGCGCGATCCGGTCGATGTCCGACCACTCGCGGACGGGAAAGTCCGAGTCGATGCCCCGCGCGACGCCTGCCATCACGAGGATCACGATCCAACGCGTCTTCCACGAGCACCGGGACACGCACGCGCCCGCGAGGAACATCGCGCCCACGTCCCATCGGACGTCGCGGAGGAAGAGCGTCGATCCGATCAGGACGAAGGCCGCGAACACCGAGTCGCCGCGGACCGCCTCCGCGAATCCGAGCGCCGCCTCCGCGACGAAGCCGCGACGCGACGCGCCGCCGGGCGCGTCAGGCGGCATCGACCGCGACCCGCACGACCACCGTCGCCGGTCCGCGGAGGACGAGGCGGCCGTCCACGACCTCGGCGTCGCCGGATTCGACCGCGGTGCATTCGGGATCGACGCTCGCCAGTGCGGACTGCCCGGGCAGATGCCGGTAGAGCCGCACTCGAAACGTGCCCGTCACAAGGCCGCGGAACTCCGCGGACCCGTTCCGGTCCACGGACGCGTTCGATGCGCCGATTCCACCGGCGCTCGCATGCTGGCGCAGCGCCGTCACGTCGATGCCGGCTGCGACGAGTCTCGACTCCCAGTCCTCGGCGTGGACGCCCACCGCGACGAGCCGTTCGTAGACGGCCCGGAGTCGATCGGCGTCCGCACGCGCGATCTTGTCGCGCGCGAGCGAGACGCGCCACTCGGACGCGTCGAGCGGAGCCCCCATCGAGTCCACGGCGCGGACGCGAACGCCCGCGCCCGGCGCGAGGACGATCGTCGTGTCGCCGTGCGCAGCGATCTCGCACGATTGGCGCGAGCGAAACGGCTGATCGACCTGCGGCGAGGCGCCGAGCGCGACGCCCGCCTCCGTCTCGGGCGACGGTCCGAACTCGAAGCGACCGTCGGCGTCGGTGCGAACGGGGTGATCGGAGCGCGTCGATCCCTCTCTCGCGGGATCGAGCCGGTAGAGGCGGACGTCCACGCCCTCGATCGGACGGCCCTCTGCATCGACGACCCGCCCGCGCACCACGCGCCCGCTCACGGCGCGCCGCCCGCCGGCAACGTCACCCGGAACACGCTCCCCGTCTCGCCGGTCCGCAGCAGTTCCACGCGCCCCGACATCGTCTCCGCGAGGCGCGACGCGATCGGCAGGCCGAGGCCGCTGCCGCCGGCGCGGCCGGTGACGTACGGATCGAAGAGACGCTCGCGGAGATCCGCTGCGACGCCCGGGCCGCGGTCGAGGACGTCGACGAAGACGCGGTCACCGTCGCGCGACGCCGCCACGCAAACGAGGCCGTCGCCCGACTGCGCCTGCATCGCGTTGAGACAGAGGTTCAGCAGGATCTGACGGAGGAGATCGGCGTCCGCGCGCACCTCCACGTCGCGGGCGACGGCATTCTCGGTCGTGACGCCGCGCCCGCGCGCCTCCCCCGCGAGCAGCAGGAAGACCGCGTCCACGACCTCGGCGGGCCGCACGCGCGCGACCTCGGCCGCGGGCGGCCGCGCGAAGTCGAGAAAGTTGCCGACGACGCGGTCGAGGCGCGTCACCTCGTCGTCGAGGAGCTTGCCGAACTCGGCGCGCGCGGCGGGCTTCGTCTCGGGCTTGACGAGCACCTCGGCCGCGCCGCGGATGCCGCCGAGCGGGTTCCGGATCTCGTGGGCCATTCCCGCGGCCAGCTCACCGAGCGCGCGCAGACGTTCGCTCCGCCGCATCGCCTCCTCGGCCTGGAGGAGCGAGCGGGCGTTCGCCTCGAGCTCGCGCGCCTGCCCCTCGGCGCGCGCGAGAGCGTCGTCGCGGCGCTGCGAGAGAAGGCCCGTCGTCAGGGCGACGATGAAGTAGAGACCGATGTCGGCGGCGACCGACCCGAGGGTGTGGTGGCCGGAGAGTTGCACGAAGTAGTGCGTCAGCGAGAAGGCGCTCATCACTCCGCTCGCGACGAGTCCTCCGCGCAGGTGGAACCACCAGCCCGCGAGCACCAGCGGCACGTACGTCACTTTGAACAGGAAGTTGTGCAGGTCGTGCTGCATCGGGTCGGACGCGACGTGCAGCACCGCGATGACGATCAGCGTGCCGGCGATGAGCCCCGCCTTCACCGGGCGCGATGGCTCACCCACTAACGAGATTCCTCCGACGCGCCTCGCGGCGGAGGAATCTCGATGGCGTGCTTCTCGATGCGGTAGAGCAGCGTCTGTCGCGTGATGCCGAGGAGCTTCGCCGCGTGCGTGCGGTTGCCGCCGGTGTGGCGCAGCGCCTTCGTCAGCCACGCGCGCTCGATCGCCTCGAGATTCACGCCCGCGGCCGGGAAGTCGGCCTCTACCGGCGGGGGGACGACCGGGTCGCGCATCGTGGGTGGAAGGTCGTCGACACCGAAGGCGCGGCCGTCGCCGCCGAGGATGACCGCGCGCTCGATCGCGTTCTCGAGCTCGCGGACGTTGCCGGGCCAGTCGTAGGCGTGGAACGCAGCCAGCGCCTCGCGCGAGAACTCGACGTGGTGACCGGCGATCCGCTGCGCAAACGTCTCCGCCAGCAGCACCACGTCCTCGCGGCGCTCGCGCAGCGGCGGCGCGCGCAGCGGCACGACCGCGAGACGGTAGTAGAGGTCCTTGCGGAACTCTCCCTCGGCGACCGCGGCTTCGAGGTCGCGGTTGGTCGCGGCGATCACGCGCACGTCCACGTCCAGCGGTTTCTCTCCGCCGACGCGCGTGACGCGCCGGTCCGTCAGCACGCGGAGCAGCGTCACCTGCGCCGCGAGCGGGAGCTCCGCCACTTCGTCGAGGAAGAGCGTTCCGCCCGTCGCCTGCTCGAAGTGACCGCGGTGCAGACGGTCGGCGCCGGTGAAGGAACCGCGCTCGTGGCCGAAGAGCTGCGACTCGACGAGATCCTTCGGGATCGCCCCGCAGTTGACCGCGACGAACGGCCCCGCGGCGCGGCGTCCCTGGAAGTGCAGAGCGCGCGCGACGAGTTCCTTTCCGGTGCCGCTCTCGCCCGCGATGAGCACCGTGGTGTCCACGTCCTTCAG
>JANNHP010000283.1:0-1504 GCA_031404455.1 Planctomycetia bacterium
CTCGACCTCGTCACGCAACTGAAGGGGCTTGCGTACGTGATCGAGGAACCGCGCGTCGTGATCGTCCCGCTGAACGTGAAGCGCGATCCGTCGAAGAACGTCATCGTTCCGCAGCGGACTCCGAAGCCGCTGCCGCTCACCGTGATCGGCCGCGTGGTGGACGCGAACGGCGTCGTCGTCCCGGGCGCGCAGATCGTCCGCCGCAAGCGCGGGAGGTCTCTGGAACCCAAGGACTCGGCGGCGACGACCGACGTCGCCGGGCGCTACGAGTTGAAGCTCTGGAAGCCGTACGGCTCGCTGGAAGCGCGTGCCGAAGGGCAGGTGCCGTCCTTCTCGATCTCGGTCGACGGCGAGCCAGGCGCCCAGGTGACGATCGACCTCGCGACGCGCGGCGCCGGCGGCATGGTCGTCGTCCGGCTGACCGCGGAGGCGGGATCGCCACCCGACGTGCTCGTCATCGTCGGCTCGATGCAGGACGTGGAGACGACGCTTCCCGACGGCCGCAAGGCAGTGCAGTGCGCGCGCGAACGCTACTGGCCAGGGAAGGGCGACGTCACGTTCGCCGGGATCGTTCCGGGGAAGACGACCGTCTCGCTCCACCACGGCGATTACGAGCGGGCGTCTCAGCCGGTCGAAGTCGTCGCGGGCGGGACCGTCGAAGTCGAGCTGAAGCTCGTGAAGAAGCCGCCCGTCACGGACACGCTCGCGGCGACGCGCGTCTCCCTCAACTTCCGCGATGCGCGGCCCGCCGAGATCGTGAAGTTCCTGAACGACGCGAAGGGACTCTCGATCGTGATGGACCCGGCGCTGGCGCAGCGGATCGAGGGCATCAAGGTGACCCTCGCCGTCACAGACCGTCCGCTCGACGAGACGCTGCGCGCCCTCTGCCGCGAGATCGGCGGCGCGACGTACGACGTCCAGGGGCCGGTCGTGTTCATTCGCGCCGAGAAGAAGTGACGGTCGTCCGAACGTAGACTGGGGTCCGCGGGAGGTCGTGCGGCTCATGTCTCCGACGAAGAGATCGCTCGTAGCGCTCGCGATCGCGATGCTCGTCGCGGTCGCTGCGGCGGCCGACGACGCCGCGCGTCCCGGCGCGTCGGTCGGCGGCACGATCCGCGACGCGAAGGGCAAGCCGGTCGCGGGCGCGACGGTGACGATCGAGGGCAGCGCTCCGGCGAAGACGGCCGCCGACGGCACGTGGAGCGTGGCCGGCGTCGCGCCCGGCGACGTCCTCGTCACCGCGCAGAGCCCCGGACGGTTCCGCGTGCAGACGATGCTCCGCGTCGCGGCGGGCGAGTCCCGCTCGTGGGACGCGACGATCGGGATGCACGGCAAGATCAGCGGTCGCGTCGTCGACGAGTACGGACATCCGCTGACCGTGCCCCGCGGCACCACCGGGAACCACGGCTGGCAGGTGATCGCGATCCCCTCGGAGCGCTGGATGCAACAGCCGAACTCCGAGACATGGGACGTGCTGACCGACGCGACCGGCGCCTTCTCGCTG
>JANNHP010000284.1:0-11386 GCA_031404455.1 Planctomycetia bacterium
CGGCGATCCCGAGATGACGGCGTACGCCGTGCTCGGCCTCGTCCGCGCGGAGCAGGCCGGCTACCGCGTGTCGCGTCCGAACCGCGACCGCGCCGTCGCCGCTGCCGTGGCGCTCGTGCGCTCGGCGAAACTCGACGACCGCGCGTTCCTCCTCTACGCGCTGTCCTTCGCCGGCCAGGCGGAGCTCGAGAGCCTGAACGCGCTCTTCCGCGAGCGCGCGACGCTCTCGTCGCGCGGACTGGCACTCCTCTCGCTGTCGATGCAGCGCACCGGCCGTCCGTCGAACGCGCTCGACGCGGCACGGATGCTGGCGGAGCGCGCGTCGCGCGCGGACGGCATGGCGAGCTGGGACTCGGGCGGCTCGGCGGAGAAGTCGTCGTACTACGCCTGGCGCGTGCGCGACGCCGAGCCGACCGCGTACGCGCTCCTCGCGCTCATCGCGTCGGACTCGTCGAGCGCTCTGATCGACGAAGCGGCCGCCTGGCTCACGTCGTCGCGCCGCGGACCGGCATGGCGCTCGACGCGCGACACCGCGGTCGCCGTCGAGGCGCTCGCGGAGCACGCGCGGAGCCGCGGTGTCGAGCGCGCGGCGTGCGACGTCGACGTGTTCGTCAACGGCGGCGAGACGCCGGCCGCGTCGATGAAGTTCGGCGGCCCGGGCACGCGGCCGGTGGACGCGCCGGCGACGCTCGAGATCCCGGTCGCGTCGCTGAAGACCGGCGAGAACCGCATCGTTCTGCGCAAGCGCGGACAGGGGCGCGTGCGCTGGTCGGCTCTCCTCGCGGCGGTCGTCCGTCCGGCCGAGGGGAAGTCGATCGAAGCGGGCGGGACGCTCGTCGCGGTCGATCGTGACTACACGGCGTACTTCCGTCCGCCGCTGCCGGGCGAGGCCGCGGAGACGCGGATCGTGCCGGGCTACGACGTCGTCCTGCCCGAGAAGCGGCCCGCCGGCTGGCACGGACGGCCGCTCGCCCTCGCCGGAACCGGTGACAAGGTGCGCGTGACGCTGCGCGTGCGCACTCCCGTCCGTCTCGATCGCGTGATCCTCGAGGACCCGCTCCCCGCCGGCTTCGAGGTGATCCAGGGCAGCGCCGAAGGACCGTTCGACCGCGAGGAGCGGCGCGACGACCGCCAGGCGTTCTTCTTCTCGTCGGTCCACGGCGAGACGTCCGTCAGCTACGTGCTCCAGGCGATCCACCCGGGCGAGTACCGCGCGCTGCCCGCCGCGGCGCGTCCGATGTACGAGCCGGAGATCCACGGGTGGTCGCGCGAGAACCGCATGACGATCCGGCCCGAGCCGGGCATCGCGGGGCGTCTGCCGTCGGCGGAGGAGATCACGCCCGACGAGATCTGGGGCTTGGCGCTCCGCGACTTCGCGCGGCGCGACTGGGCGGGCGCGCGCGGAGGCATCGAGGGCCTCCTCGCGAAGTTCGAGCTCCGTCCCGAGGTGCAGGAAGAGGCGTTCGCGCGCCTCTTCGCCATCGGCGTCGAGACCGACGACGCGGCGCTCACCGTGAAGTCGTTCGAGCAACTCGTCGACCGCAACCCGCGCCGCACGCCCGCAGGGCTCCGCGAACGGCGCAAGCTCGCGGCGGCGTACCAGTCGCTCGGCGAGCACGAGCGCGCGCTCGCACTCTTCCGCGACATCGTCCGCGAGCAGTCCGTCGCCGACGACCAGGCGGCGGGCGCGTTCGGGGAGATCGGCAACCCGTGGCGCGCCTACGCGCTCATGGACGCGGCGCTGCGTCAGCGGCCCGACACCGGCTGGGTGGAGTCGCAGGAGCTCGCCGTGGCGAAGGCCTATGCGCAGCTCCGCGCGCCGGTGACGTCGGCCGACGCGAGGGTCCGCGTGCCGCGGACGTCCGAGGCGATGCCGCTCCTCCTCAACGAATCGGTCCGCCGCCTGCGCGCGTTCGGCGCGCACCACGCGGACTCGTCGCTCGCCGACGAAGCGGGCTTCACGTGCGTGCAGACGCTGCTCCAGATGAAGCTCTCGGCCGAGGTCATCTCCGAGGGCACCAAGTTCCTGCCGCGTCACCCGAGGAGCCGCTGGCTCGACGACGTGACGTTCCTCGTCGCCGAGGGACACTTCCAGGCCGGCGACTACGACAAGGCGCTCTCCGCGTCGAAGCCGATCTACGAACGCCGCTTCCCGCGCGACGACGATCCGAGGAAGGACGACTGGTCGCCGCTGCGCGCGAACGCCATCCACCTCACCGCGAAGGTCGCGCACCTGCGCGGCGACCTCGCCCGCGCGGTGGACCTCTACCGCCAGGTCGAGAACCTCTTCCCCGACGCGCGGGACGCCCGCGAGTTCCTGACGCGCGAGGGGCTCGAACTCCGCGACGTCGAGCGCGCGGGCGTCGGCGAGACGCCGAAACTCCACGTGCGCAGGAAGAACCTCCCCGAGGTGCGCCTCAAGGTCTACGCGGTGGACTTCATGATCCTCTACGCACTGCGGCGCAACCTCGCCGACGTCAACAAGATCGACCTCTCGGGCGTCGAGCCCGTGAAGGAGTGGATCGTCCCGCGCCAGGGTGCGGAGGACTTCCGCTGGCACGAGGAGACGGTCGATCTCCCGGCGAAGGAGAAGGGCGTGTACCTCGTCGTCGCGAAGGGCGGGGGGCTCGACGCGTCGAGCGTGGTCCTCGTCTCCGACCTCGACGTCTCGGTGCAGGAGACGGGCGGACACGTGCGCATCTACGCCACGAACCGCGCGACCGGGGCGCCGATGGGCGACGTCTACGTGAAGATCGGCACGGGCTCGACCATCCAGGCGCAGGGCTTCACGGACCCGCGAGGCGTCTTCGAGGCGGGTGCCGTCGGCGGTGCCTTCTCCGTGGTCGCCGAGAAGGACGGCAACGTGGCTCTCTGGCGGAAATGACAGGGGGGGTATCCTTCCGGCCATGAAGCGACCGGCCGTGCTGCTCCTCCTCGCGGGGCTCGTCTGCGGGTCGCCCGCGGCCTCCGCGCAGGACCCGTTCTCGGACGGCGGCGGCGGCGGTGTCGACAAGCCGGAGACCGACGCGTCCACGCCCGCGTACCTGAAGGCGCTCGAACTGCAGCGCAAGGGCAAGTGGAAGGAGGCGCAGAAGGCCTTCAACGACGTGCTGAAGAAGTACCCGGACACCGTCCACGCGCAGGACATCGAGTACCGCGGCGGCGAGAACTGCTACCTCGGCACCGTGAAGTACTGGGACAGCGGCCCGCCGTCGCGGCGGATCGACGTGTCGATGATGGGGGACGGGTTCACCATCGCGCCCGCGGACCAGAAGATGGAGGAGGAGTGGGCGCGGCAGTACGCCGACATGCTCTGCAAGGAAGCCTCGTACGCGGAATACAAGCGTTACTTCAACTACTACTACGTGCGCCTCGTCTCGAAGGACACGGGCGTCGACGAGGTGCTGTCCGACGAGGAGCTGAAGAAGCGCCAGGACAAGGCGAAGAACAAGAGCGCCCAGAGCCGGAGGAAGGCGAACCCGACCGACTTCAAGACGGCGCTCGACTGCAAGTCCGCCGGCCCGCAGAAGCAGGTGCTCGCCGACCGCGACCTCGTCTACCAGTGGCTCGAATACGCGAACCGTGAGGTCCCGGGCTGTGGCGACGACGGACTCGTGTTCGCGTTCGCGCGCTTCGGCGCGCTCGGCATGGGGGGAGGCGGCATCGCGAACGTCGGCCCGCCGGATGCGTCGGTGGACATCCACGAGTTCGGCCACGCGTTCGCGGAACTCCTCGACGAGTACGCGAACCAGCCCGGTCCTCCAGGGTTTCCGCTCCGAGCGTTCAACGCGACCAGCGACCCGAAGGACGTCCCCTGGCAGCACTTCCTCGACAAGAAGGTGAAGGGCGTCGGCGTCTACGAGGGCGGCGCGACGTACGTGAAGGGCGTGTGGCGCCCGGCGAACGGGTGCTCGATGAACTCGGCCGGCAACTCCGGCGGCTACTGCCCGGTGTGCCGCGAGCAGGCGGTGCTCCACATCTACCGCTACGTCAACCCGATCGACGCCATGAGCCAGAACCCCCAGATGGAGATGAAGGTCGTCGACGGCGACGCGTCGAAGATCACGATCACGCCGATGCGCCCGATGACGCACGAACTCAAGTGCGAGTGGCACGTGCAGCGCGTCCAGGACAGCGAGGGCGGCCCGGTGCGCGCGGCCGACGGCGCGACGAGCGACGGCGGCGCCGGCCCTCCCGGCATGGGCGGCTTCACGAACGGCCTGCGCGGCATGGGCCGCGACGGCGCCGGGTACGACTACCCGCCGATCGCGCCCGTCTCCGACCTCGGCTCCATCGAGAAGGGCGGGAAGAACGAGGGCGACAAGTTCGTCTTCCCGACCGGCAAGCTCGGCCGCGGGCGGTACGTGATCACGTGCCGCGTGTGGGATCCGACGGAGTGGGTGCTGAAGGACCCGCAGCACCTCCTCGAGGAGCGCGAGACGTTCTGGGTGACGGTGTCGCCGTCGCCGTCGAAGAAGTAGCCCCGCGCCCGCCGCGCCTCCTCGATCGGCGCGCGGCGCCTGCTCGCCGCGCGGACGAAATTCGGAACCGCCCGCGTGACGTGGGTTACCTTGTCTCGAACTGAGACTCAGTCTCATTAGCGCCATGCCACCCCTCACCGACCTACCGAACGGAGCCAAGGGCCGCGTCGCCTCCGTGTCCGGCGAACCGCTGCTCAGGGAACGGCTCGTCGAGCTCGGGTTCACGCCGGGTGCCCTCGTCGAGGTGCGCGGACGCGCACTCCTCGGCGATCCCATCGAGGTGAAACTCCGCGGCGGGCTCCTCGCCGTGCGCCGCGACGAGGCCGTCTGCGTCGGGATCGACGTCGCCGCCGCGGCGGCCTGACGGTCGCGACGATGGCCGCCATGATCCTCCTCGGAACCACGATCCCGCGCCGACCGCGGCGCGTGGCGCTCGCGGGGAACCCGAACGTCGGCAAGTCGTCGCTCTACAACGCGCTCACGGGGCTTCGCCAGCGGGTGACGAACTACCCGGGGACGACCGTCGAGAAGGTCGTCGGGCGCATGAGCGCCGCGGGCGGCGTCATCGACGTGGTGGACCTGCCGGGCTCGTACAGCCTCCTCGCGCGTTCGCCCGACGAGGCCGTCGCGCGCGACGAGATCCTCGGGCGGATGCACGGTGAGCCCGCGCCCGACGTGATCGTGATCGTGCTCGACGCCGCGAACCTCGAGCGGAACCTCTTCTTCGCGACGCAGATCCTCGACACCGGGCGGCCGTGCGTCGTCGCGCTGAACCAGGCCGACCTCGCTTTCGACCGGGGCGTGAGGATCGACGTTGCGGAACTGTCGCGACGGCTCGGCGTCGCCGTGGTGCCGACGAACGGTCGCACGGGCCAGGGCCGCGACGCACTCGCCGCCGAGATCCTCGCGGGGGGGAAGAAGGCGGCTCCGCTCGGGCTCGATCTTCCCGCGCCGCTGACGGAATCGGCCGCCGCCCTCGCGCCGCACCTCGCCGCGCGGTTCGGCGGCGAGGACCGCGCGCGCGCTGCGCTCCCCTCCATCCTCGGGTCCGAGGCCGCGTCCGCGGAACTCGCGGCGGAACTGTCGAAGGGCGCGGAGAACGCCGAGGCGTGGACCCGGTTCTGCGCCGAGCGCGCCCGCCTCGCCGGAGCGGGCATCGACGTCGCCGCCGCGGCCGCGAACGCGCGCTACGCCGCCATCGACCGGATCGCGGCAGCGGCGGTCACCAGCGTGGAGGGCGCCCGCGACTGGGGCGCGCGGCTCGACCGCGTGCTGCTCCACCGGGTGTGGGGATCGGCCGCGCTCCTCGCCACGTTCACGTTCCTCTTCCTCGTCGTGTTCAGCTTCTCCAGTCCGCTGATCGATCTCGTGGACGGCGCGGTCGGCGACTTCGGCGCCTGGGCCGGCGGCCTCTTCGGCGAAGGTCTCGCCGCCGAATTCGTCCAGAACGGACTCGTCGCCGGGTTCGGGGCGTTCCTCGTGTTCGCCCCGCAGATCGCGCTCCTCTTCGTCTGCATCGAGGCGCTCGAGGACTCCGGCTACCTCGCGCGGGCGGCCTACCTGCTCGATCGCCTGATGGGCAAGGTCGGCCTCCCCGGCCGCGCGTTCCTTCCGCTGCTCTCCGGGTTCGCGTGCGCGATCCCCGGCATGATGGCGACGCGCACGATGTCGAACGCGCGCGACCGCCTCGTCACGATGGCGGTGATGCCGCTGATGTCGTGCTCCGCGCGGCTGCCCGTGTACGCGGTCGTCGTCGGTGCGGTCTTCTCGAACTCGGTGTGGACGGGGACGGTCGTCGTCATCTCGATGTACCTGCTCGGCATCCTCGTGGCGGTCCTCGC
This sequence comes from Planctomycetia bacterium, assembly GCA_031404455.1. Classification (GTDB taxonomy): domain Bacteria; phylum Planctomycetota; class JAJSAM01; order JAJSAM01; family JAJVHW01; genus JANNHP01. Next base: position 6,323 of record JANNHP010000284.1, read on the forward strand.
CTCGAGCGTGCTGCGGCGCACCGTGCTGAAGGGCGGCCGCACGCCGCTCCTCCTCGAACTCCCGCCGTACCGCGTGCCGGGCGTGCGGACGGTCGCGCGCAACACCGGGCGACGGACGTGGGCGTTCATCTCCGGCGCAGGGCCGACGATCCTCGTGTTCACCATGATCCTCTGGGCGCTCTCGACGTTCCCGCGCGAGGGCGCGGCGACGGCGGGCGACGAAGCGACGACCCACGCGGCGCACCTCGAGAACTCGTACATGGGCCGCGCCGGGAAGCTCCTCGAGCCCGCGCTGAAGCCGCTCGGCTTCGACTGGAAGATCGGCGTCGGCATCCTCGGCTCGTTCGCGGCGCGCGAGACGTTCGTGCCGACGCTCGGCGTGATCTACGCGGTCGGGTCCGACGCGGAGGCAGAGGACGCGGGCCTCCTCGACTCGATCCGCAACGACAAGTGGCCCGACGGGCGCCCGGTGTTCACGCCGCTGACCGGGATCTCGCTGCTGGTCTTCTACGTGCTCGCGCTCCAGTGCATGTCGACGCTCGTCACGCTCAGGCGCGAGACCGGGTCGTGGAGATGGCCCGTGGGACTCTTCTTCGCGCTGCTCGTCGCGGCGTACGCCGCGAGTTTCCTGACGTTCCAGGTCGGGTCCGCGCTCGGATTCTGAGATGTCCCCGCGAATCGCGACGGCGACCGTCGCTGCACTACTCGTCGTCGCCTCGTGCCGGTCCGCCCGGCCGCCCGCCGAGGAGCTCGCGATCGCCGAACGCGAGATCGACGCGGGCGAGACCGTGCGCGGCGTCCGTCGCATGGAGGCGGCGCTCGAGGCGCTCGGCGAGACGGACCCGTGGCGCTGGAACCGCCTCGGACAGACGTCCGTCGTCGTGGAGGACGACGTCGCCGCGCGCGCGTTCGCCCGCGCCGAGCAACTCCGCTGGCCCGATCCGTCGCCCCGCGCCGTCACGCGTCTCTCGCTTCCGTTCGAGGGGACGTGGCGCGTCACGCAGGGCAACCGCGGTGCCTTCTCGCACCGCCGGCTCGCGGACCGGTTCGCGTGGGACTTCCAGAGGATCGACGCGCGCGGCGCGGCAAGCCCCGGCGCCGCCGCCGCTCCCGCGGCGTTCTTCGCGTTCGGGTCGCCGGTCCTCGCTCCGGCCGACGGAGTCGTCGAGCGGGCCGTGGACGGCGTCCCCGACAACCACGACGGGACGCGCAACCACATCCGCGCAGCGGGCAACTTCGTGGTCATCCGCCACGCCGAGGCGGAGATGACGCACCTCTGCCACCTCGAGCGCGGATCGGTGACGGTCCGCGCCGGCGACGCGGTCGTGCGCGGGCAGATGGTCGGCCGGTGCGGCGCTTCGGGCAACGCGCTCGAGCCGCACCTGCACTTCGTCCTGCGCGTCGGTCCGACGTCGGACTGCCTCAGCGTCCCGATGCGTTTCGCCGACTCCCGCGTCGTGCGTCGGGCGTCCGACGCGCCGTCCGAGCCGGGCGTGCCTGAGGCGGGCGACGTCGTCGCTCCGGCGCGGTGAATCGCTACGCCAGGAACGGCACGGGGGTGAACGTCCCGCCGAGGATCTGAGCCGAGTCGCCGCCGAGCCAGCGCTCGATCAGCGTGGCGTAGACTTCGCGGAAGTCGACCGCGAACTTCAGGTCGTCGTTGTCGTCGAGGTCGTTGAGGTCGGGGTTCGGTCCGTAGACGCCGCCCGTGACCGGGTTTCCGAACGCAAACATCGGCGCCGCGGTGCCGTGGTCGGTGCCGGTCGAGCCGTTCTCCTCCACGCGCCGCCCGAACTCGGTGTAGGTGACGACGAGCACGTCGTCGGCGAGCCCGCGCGCGGTCAGCTCCTTGTGGAGTGCGTCGAGCGACGTCGAGATGTTCGACCAGAGGTCGAGGTGGCCGCCCTCGGCGTTCTGCTCCGCGTGCGTGTCGAAGCCGCCGATGCCGACCTGGTAGATGCCGGCCGCGATCGTCCCCGCGTCCTGCGCGGCGATCATCTGCGCGACGGTCGCGAAGCTCCGCGAGAGGTCGGTGTCGGGGAACGTCGTCGAGAGGTCGCGCGGCAGGTTGGCGTAGAGCTCGACGTTGCGCGACAGGACGAAGCCGCGCGCGCCGAGCGTCTGCGCGAGGGCGGCGCTGCGGTTCTGCATTGCGATCGTCTCGAAGGCGTCGCGCTTGTTCTGCACGTCGCCCCAGTGCGCCCAGTCCGTCGGGAAGCCGAGGTTGTCGAGGTGCGGCACCACGAACACGTTCGCATGATCGGCCTCGAAGATTGGATCGAGACCGTAGGAAACGTTCACGCCCCGGACCTTCGGGTCGCCCTGCGGCGAGATCGTGTCGAGGTAGCGTCCGATCCAGCCCGTCGCCGGAAGGCCCACGGGATCGGCGTTCTGCCAGATGACCTCGCTGCGGAAGTGCGAGAGGCTCGGGTCCGGGTAACCGACCGACTGGATGACGGCGAGACGCCCCGCGTCGTAGTGCGTCTTCATCTGCGTCATGCGCGGGTTGAAGCCGATGGCGCCGTCGATCGCGAGCACGTCCGCGGGCTGGATGGCGAGCGTCGGGCGGCCGTCGTAGTACTTGCCGGTGCCGTACGGGACGATCGTGTTCAGTCCGTCGTCGCCGCCGTAGAGGCGCAGGAGCACGAGGCTCCTCGGACGTCCCGGCGCGGCGTACGCCGTCCGCGGGGCGAGGAAGCCCTTCACGAACACCGTCGGCGCGATGGCGGAGGCGCCGGCCATTGCGAGCGAGCGTCCGAGGAACGAGCGGCGGCTGAAACCCATGGCGTCCCCCTGACTAGACGAGATGTGCCTCTGGAAGCATCAGCGCGAGACCCGTGAGACCGCGGACCTTCTTGTCGACGGTCTCCTTGTCGCGCACGTCGAAGGCGCCGGCGTTGCCGTCGTCGTCCTTGACGAGGTACTCGGCGAGGGTCGCGCGGGTCTCGGCAGGCGCGTCGATGGGGCCGAGCGTCGTGAGCACGTGGTCCACGACGTCCGCGGGCGTGGGGTTCTTCGCGAGTCCGTCGGTCAGCGGCTTGGTCGATGTCGAGAGCTCGTGGTCGCGGTCCCGCGACCCGGCGACGCGCCACGCGAAGTCGAAGCGCTCGAGCTGACGCACGCTCGTCATCCACGCGAGTCCGCCCGGCCAGCCTGCGACGTTAGGCGGGTTGAAGAGGTCCTGGCCCATCGCGGCCACCCAGTACGGCAGGCGGTCTCCGTTGGTCTTGGCGCCGAGGACTCGCAGCGTTCCGATCACGTGTTCGACCGGCGACGCGACGTGCTCCGTCCGCGCGCGCGCCGAGTAGAACTCGTCGCGCAGGAACATCGTGCGCACGACCGCGGAGATGTCCGTGTCGTTCGCGACGTACGCCGCGGCGAGGGCGTCGATGACGACCGTCTCGGGGTTCGGGTACGCGAAGAACGTCCAGAGCTTCTTCGCGACGTAGCGCGCGCACTGCGTCATGCCGGCGAGGTGGACGGAGACGTCGTCGCCTGTGAGGTTTCCGGTGAGGCCGAGCACCGTCTTCACGCCGTCGTCGTGGTCCTCCGGGTAGAAGGCGAACTCGCCGTCGCCGAGGCTGAACCCGGTGAAGGCGCGGGCGGCCTCCTCGACGTCGTCCTGCGTGTAGTTCTCCGCACCCTGCTCGTTCACGCGTCCGAGCGTGAAGAGCTCCATCACCTCACGGGCGTAGTTCTCGTTCGGGTGGTCCTTCGTGTTGTAGAGGTTGTCGAGCCACACGATCATCGCGGGGTCCTTCGACACGGCGACGAGCAGGTCGCGGAACTTCCCGGCCGCCATCTGCCGGAAGAGCAGGTTCTGCGTGATCATCAGGCGGCTGTCGTCCACCTTCGAGATCGACGTGGCGAAGTGGTCGTGCCAGAAGAGAACGAGTTTCTCCTGGAGCGGCGGCGCGCCCTTCAGCATGCGGAGCAGCCACCAGCGCTGCGCCTTGTAGAGGTCGTCCTCCTTCGGCGGCTTCGCGGTCGAGGGTTTGAAGTTCAGCAGCGACGCGACGGTCTTCGACTGGCCCTTCCTGACCGCGCGCTCGATCTCCTTCTTCTGCGCTCCGAACCCGGCCCGACGCAAGAGGTGCGCGGCTGCGGCGTAGTCCCAGGTGACCATCCGACTCTCCTCCCGGGCGAGACTCCCGTCCCGACTTGGCACTGCGATGCCGAGACTGTACCGCAGGCTGCCAGTCCGATTCGGACGGGCTCGGCGCGCGGCTTGACCTCTCTCGAACTGAAACGGGCCGGGCGGGGGTTCCGGGCTCGACCGCATCAAAGCGGGAACGGGCTAGGATCCGGCGATGACGAAACGCCGGGTCGTCGCCCTCTTCGTGGGAGTCGCGGCTCTTCTCTGCGGGTTCCCCGTTGCGTGCGCCATCGGGCTGATCTCGGTGCCGGAGTCGGTCGATCGATTCGACCGGCCGCCGGAGGATACGTTCGACGAGATCCGCGGCGACGCGAGGCCGCCGAAACCCGCGTACGATCCCGGCCTCGTCGATCCGCGTCCGTTCGGCGACGACGGCGCGTGGCGCGTCAACCTCAGCACGGCGACGTTGCGCCTCGACGTCGCCGAGGGCAACGACGCCGACGACGCGCACCTCCTCGAACTGCACGCCTCGTACGCGCAGGCGGCGAGGGCGGGCGCCGCGCACGGCACGGTGCTCCCGTCGATCGACATGATCGATGGCAAGGCGAAGCAGTTCGACGACGGACTCGTCGCCGCGGTGGAGGAGGCGTGCGTGCTCGGACGGGCGGGCCGCGTGCCCGGCATCGTCGACCTCGTCCGGCGGATGCTCGCCGCGGTCGGCGCGAACGGCGCCGCCGCTCCGCGGTTCGCTGCGGCGCTCGAACTCGCCGGGGAGCGCGGCGACGCGAGCGACCAGAAGGCGAAGACGGCGCTCGTCCGGAAGTTCGACGCCGACGAGGTCGCGTCGAAGCCGTCGGCCTTCTACGACTCCGACGAGTCGCTGCGTCGCGTCTTCCGTTTCCTGCGCTTCCTCATGCAGCCGATGGACGCGAAGGGGACGGAGGCGAACGACGTCGGTGCGGCCCTCG
>JANNHP010000285.1:0-13864 GCA_031404455.1 Planctomycetia bacterium
GCAGCTTGGTCAAACCCAGCGATTGCAGCGACGCAGGGCCGGTCTTGCCGGCCAGCGTTTCACGCGTGCGCAGGTGGTTGATGAAGATGCCGCCACCGCGATGCCGCCGCCGAGGGCGGGTTTGAAACCCGCCCCTACGAGACCGGCACCGACCCGCGAGCGCGTCATGTCGTTCCGCCCGTCCCGACCGCCCCGTAGTACCGCTCGTCGAACTCCGCGAGCCCTGCCGCGCCCCACACGCTGCGGCGCCAGAGGCGGACGCCGTGACGCAGGGCGGCGTCGACGTGACTCGCCGACGGTGCGCGATCGGCGGGGACGATCCGCGCGGACGAACCGTAGTGGCACCACATGCCGACCGAGTTGCTGACGTTCCGGCCGCTCACCGCGTAGCGCAGGAAGCGGTCGAGCGCGAGACCGCCGCGGCCGGAGTCGCCGCGGAGCACGTAGTCGGCGTGCGAATCGATGAACGGGCAGTGGACGCGCGGCGTGCCGAAGGGCTCGTCGGTGGCGTTGAGGTAGAGGATGCGGTCCGGGCCGAGGATCTCGCGAGTGCGGCGGACGATGGCGTCGTTGCGGCGGAAGTCGTCCGAGAGGCCGTCGAGATAGAGGCCATCGACTCCGTGCTCGACGAGGACGCGCTCCATCTCCGCGAAGAGATCCGGCGCCGCCGAGTGACGCGGGCTGAGATAGACGACGAGCTTCATCCCGCACCGGCGTGCTTCGTCCTTCACGCGCTCATAGCGCTCCGGGTCGGCGGGGACGTGGCGGGCCGTCGTCCACGGACGGCGGCGCAGCGCGTAGCGGCCCGCGCGGAGGTCGACGCGCCGCGGCCCGGACTCCCAGAAGTACGCGTGCAGCGCGAGGACGCGGCAGTGCCGCGCCGCGTCCTCGATGATCGCGGTCGACGGATACGCGCCGCCCGGGAATGGGCGCGGACGACCCTCGTGCGCGACGTGTTCGGCGAGGCGCAGCGCCGACGGCCGCCGCGGCGGACAGACCGAGAGCCAGAGTTCGTCGCCCGCAGCGAGCTCGTAGTCGAACGGAGACGTCGCGCCGGAACCGCCGGACCGCGACGGATAGACGCCGAACCCGCCCTGCTCGTCGAGCAGCAGGCGGCGCCCGTGCGAGCCCTCGGCGTATTCGGGGCGGAACTGCGCGTCGACGCGGACCTGCGCCGGACGCGTGGCCCGCAGCACGACGACCGAGTCCGGACGGCACTCGGCTTCGAGTCCATTGCGGCGAAGCGTCGTGGTGACGCCGCGCGTCGCGATCGTCCACGCGGCGCGCGGCGCGTCCGGGAACGTCACGCGCAGCACCGGACGTTCCGCCGGGATGCGCGCGGCGGCGTCGATCGCGCCCGCCCGGTCGAACACGAAGCGCGCGCCCTCGGCGAGGACTTCCGCCGTCATCGCCGCACGCCGAGCACGTGGAACGCTGTGCGCACGAGGATCGCCATGTCGCCGTCCAGGGTTCCTCCCGACACGTAGTCGAGGTCGGCCCGGAGCTTCGCCGGCAGCACGCGCTCGCGGTAGTCGCGCTCTGGGTCGTCGCCGAGGCGCGCCTCCTCGCGGCGCGCGAACTCGAGTTGCGCCGGGCCGGTGACTCCGGGCCGGACGGCGAGCACGCGCCGCCACGCGGGATCGTCGCGGTCGACGAACCTCGGGTCCTCGGGCCGCGGGCCGACGAGGCTCATCTCGCCCTTGACGACGTTCCAGAGTTGCGGGAGTTCGTCGAGGTGCGTGCGGCGGAGCACCCGGCCGAGACGCGTGACGCGCGGATCGCCCGCGGCGGTGATCGCCGGGCCGGGCGCGCCGTCCTCCATCGTGCGGAACTTGTGCAGACGGAACGGACGCCCGCCCCGGCCCGCGCGTGTCGCGTGGAAGAGCGCCGGGCCGCGGGAATCGCGCTTCACGAAGAGCGCGACGACCGCGAGCACGGGCGAGAGGACGACGAGTCCGAGCGCCGCCGCGACGAGGTCGAACGCACGCTTCATCGCCGGTTCCGGCGGAGCACGCCGGAGAGTGCCGTGACGACGTCGTCCGCGTCGGCGTCCGTCATCGCCGGGTGGATCGGCAGCGAGAGCACGCGCGGCCACGCGTCCTGCGCGACGGGGAAGTCGTCCGGCCGCAGGCCGTACCGGTCACGGTAGTACGCGTGCAGGTGCACCGGGCGGAAGTGGACGCTCGTGCCGATGTTCCGCGCGGCGAGCTCGGCGACGACGCGGTCGCGGTCGATGCAGAGACGATCCATCGCGAGCTTCACGACGTAGAGGTGCCACGCGGGACCGAAGCCATCGCGCTCGACGGGCGTCTCGACCTCGGCGACGTCGCGCAGCCCCGCGGCGTAGCGGGCCGCGAGCGCACGGCGGCGTTCGTGGAACGCGGGAAGCTTCGCGAGCTGACGGATGCCGAGCGCCGCGGCGACGTCCGACATGCCGTACTTGAAGCCCGGCGACGTCGCTTCGCGGTGCCAGACCGGCGCGGTGCCGTCCGAGACGAGGCCCTGCTGCGAGAACGCCCGCGCGCGGCGGATCGCGTCCGGAGGCCCCGTCAGCATGCCGCCCTCGCCGGTGGTGAGGTTCTTGTTGGCGTAGAACGAGAAGCTCGCGAGCGAGCGGACGCCTTCGCGCACCGGCGATCCGACGAGGCGACCGCCGACGCGCGCCGGGAGCGCGTGCGCCGCGTCCTCGACGAGGACGAGTCCGTGCTCCGCCGCGAGATCGGCGAGCGCCGTCATGTCGCACGGATGCCCAGCGTAGTGGACCGGCAGGATCGCGCGGACGCGGAGTCCCTTGGCCTGCGCGCGCGCGATCGCGTCCGCGGCGCTTGCCGGGTCGAGGTTCAGCGTGACGGGGTCGACATCCGCGAGGACCGGCCGAGCGCCCGCGTGCTCGATCGCGTTCGCGGTGGCGACGAACGTCATCGTCGAGGTGACCACGGCGTCGCCCGGGCCCACGCCCGCGGCGACGAGCCCCGCGTGGAGCCCCGCGCTGCACGAGTTCAGCGCGAGCGCGGCCGGCGCGCCGACGAACGCCGCGAACTCCTCCTCGAACCGCCGCGCGCGCGGGCCGGTCGTCAGCCACCCCGACCTGAGCGTGGCGACGACCTCGTCGATCTCCTCGTCCCCGAGACACGGCGGTGCGAACGGCAGGAACCTATCGCGCATCAGCGGGTCTCCTCGGCGCGGCGGACGAGTGCCACGTAGTGGGTGGGGAGCCAGCGAACGGGGCCGCGCGTGCGGCGGACGGTCACGCGGCAGCCGGGGAAGAGGCGGCGCAGTGCGCGCGGAGAGACGCCGCGGATGTCGCGGCTCGGCGCGTGGAACGCGAAGTCGTAGACGACCACCGCGCCGCCCGCACGCACCACGCGCAACGCCTCGCCCGCGACGCGGCGCCGCATCTCGGCGTCGCGGATCGAGCTCATCACGGTGAAGAGGAGACAGAGATCGAACGACCCTCCGCGGAAAGGCAGCAGACTCGCGTCGGCGCCGGCGAACCGCGCGTGCGGCAACCGCTCGCGCGCGGCGGCGACCCGTGCCGGGACGAGATCGACGCCGTACACGGACGCCCGCTCGGACGCGAGCGAGTCGCCGCGCCCGCAGCCGACGTCGAGGATGCGCGCGGACGCCGACGGCAACAGGCCAGCGGCGGTGAGGAGCGCGCGGACGTCGCGGCGTCGTGCGTCGAGCAGCACTGCGGACTCCGGCGGACGCGGCGCGGCGTCGCGGTGCGCGTAGAAACGGCGGATCCGGTCGAGTTCGTCGCCGCGGCGCGGCGTCAGGAGTCCCGCCCAGAAGCCGAGGCCGTAGGCGACGTGCAGGGTCGCGAACGCCGCGGGCAGACCGAACAGCGCCGCCCACGACGCGGGCGCGGCGACGACGAACGAGGCCGCGAGGTTCGCGACGGCGTACGGCCACGCGACCGCGAGGAGCCAGCGCGGTTCGCGCGTCAGGGCGGCGAGGACGACGCTTGCGACGAGTGCTGCGACGAAGAGCGGCGGCACGAGCGCGCGCGCGGCCGGCAGACGTCCGTGTTTCCGCAGGAGGCGTGTCTTCCAGAACCCGTAACCGAAGTACTGCCGCGCGAGCGCGGCGAGCGATCCGCGGCAGCGGTACGTGGAGCGGATCTCGGGGACGAGCACGATGCGGCCGCCCGCGCGCGTCAACCGGAGGTGGAACTCGTCGTCCTGGTTCCGGTTGAGCGCCTCGTCGAACGTTCCCGCGCGTTCGAACGCCGAGCGCCGGTACGCGCCGAACGCGACGGTGTCGACGTCCATCTCGCGAACGCTCCCCGTGCGGAACGCCGCGCCGCCGACGCCGAAGCGGGAGCTCATCGAGAGAGCGATCGCGCGGCCCGTGGCGCCCTCGCCCACGGTCGCAATCGGCCCGCCGACGCAGTCCGCGCCGGTGCGTCCGAGCGCCTCCACGGAGCGCCGCACGAAGTCCGGCGCCGCCTCCGCGTGGGCGTCGAGTCGGACGATGACGTCTCCGCGCGCCTCGCGGATGCCGAGGTTCATCGCGGCGGCGGCCGTGCGGCGCGGGTTCGGGATCACGCGGATGGTCGCCGCCGCGCCGCGCGCTGTGTCGCCCACGACGCGGACCGTGCCGTCGCTCGACATGCCGTCCACGACGAGGATCTCCATCCGCTCCGCGGGGAAGTCCTGGGCGAGGAGCGACGCGAGGCAACGCGCGATCGATGCCGCCTCGTCGCGGACGGGGACGATCACGGTGACGGTGACCGTCGCGGCTGCGGTGAAGGCGGGCGGGGCCACGGTCGTCATTCCACCCGTCCCTGCAGGAACCACCGCGTTCGATGCGGGGCGTGGAAGGTCCAGAAGAGGCGGCCCTTCGCCGACTCGGCGAACACGTACTCGCGGCGCGTCTCCTCGCCCGTCCACCATCCGGTCGAGACGGAGTACGGCCCCGAGGACCTCACCACGCGGCCGTCCTCGAAGGCGCCGAGCATCCAGCCGTCGGGCTCGCGGCGGGTGCGCGGCGCGAGTTCCCGCGGCGTCTCGTAGATGCGCCGCACGAGCGGCGGCTCGGGCACGATTCGCGGCCGCGGCAGGACCGTGCGGCCGAAGGGCTCCCACGCGAACGACGCCTCGGGCAGGTGGCCGTCACGCAGCGCCGCGACGACGACCGCGCCCTCGCCGAACTCCGCCGTGAGCCGCGCGAGCGCGCGGTCGGCGGCGGCGAGGTCGCGCCGCGGGCGCTCGACGAAGAGGCGCAACTGCTCCTCGGTCGCGGGCGTGCCGGTCGCAGTGAGCGTCATCTCCTCGACGCCCGCGCGGAGTTGGAGCGACGAGAGCCGGAGATGCACGAGATCGAGGATCTGCAAAGCTTCCAGCGTGGGGGCGGCGGGGCGCAGGCGCTCCACGACGGGCGGCGCTCCGTCGAGGACGAGGCGGATAGCGATCTCGACGAGCGCCTCGCGGCGCGCGGCGACGCGGGCGAGGATCTCGTGGAGGCGCTCCTTCACGAGGAAGAGGAGGCGCCCCATGTCCGTCTCGGGGAACTCGAACGCGATGCGGACCTCGGGCGGCGGCTCGACGATCTGCGGCGTGAGCGGCGGGGCGGCGGCGCCCGACGCGAACCGGTGCAGGCTCTGGGCCTCCTTCCCGAAGCGTTTCAGGAGGCCGCCCTCGGGGAGGTCGAGGAAGGCGCCGACGGTGCGGACGCCGAGCTTCGCGAGAGCGTCGCGCAGGGCGGGATCGACGCCGAGGCGATCGAGCGGCACGTCGCGCGCGGTGCGCTCCTCCGCCGCGGGGTCGTCGAAGACCACCACGCCGCGCGCGACCCGGGCCGTGGCGTAGACGCCGAACCGTGTGAACCCCACGGAGATCCTCGACCGGAGACCGACGGCCGCGAGGTCCGTGCGGATCGCCACCGCCCAGTCCGCGAGCCGGGGGAAGAGCCGCGAGAGGCCCGAGGCGTCGAGGTGGAAGACGCCCGGCTCGTCGCGCGAGGGCTCGACTCCCGGCGTGAACCGCAGCAGGCGCTCGACGCCGGTCGCGACGCCCGCCGCGATCTCCTCGGGCGCCACCACGCCCGCCCGCAGGTCCGGCGCGAGCGAGAGCGCCGTGGCGTAGCGCATGCCGGGCAGCACGCGCCGCTTCCGCGCGGCGGTGTTGACCCAGAGGATGACGCCCTGCGGACGGTCCTCCGCGACGACCGCCGCCGCGCACTCCGCCCAGCCGGCGTTGCGCGCGAGGAGGAGTTGCAGCGGCAGCGCGGGGACGTCCACGCAGGCGGCGCGGGGGCTCGTCGCAACCGTCCTCGCCGTCATCGCAACCCCTCCGGGCCGCGGCGCACCTCGCTGCGCGTCCATCCCGCCGCGCGGCGCCGGTCGCGCAGCGCCACGAGCTCGCAGGCGAACTCGCCGTCCCGCGTGCGCTCCCGCCGCGTCTCCGCGCGCAGCGACACGGGTGCGCCGATCGACGGCATCGACGCCGGCTTCTCCGTGAGGAAAAGGACGACCGCCGCGTGCTTCTCCACGAGGCCGAGGAACCGCGTGAGGAGCGGCAGCGGCACGCCGCCCCGCTCGCCGAGGTCGACGACCACGAGGTCGAAGGCACCGCAGCGGACGAGGCGCTCGCCCGCGCGCGCCACGTGCTCGGGCAGCGGGACGCGCACCACGGGCAGGGCGCCGAGGTCGACACCGTTCGCGGCCACGTCGGGCGGGAAGAAGCTCGAGTCGCGCGACGTGACCCACGCCGCCGTCTCGCCGCGGCGCTGCGCGTCGAGGACGAGTGCCACCGCGAACGTCAGCGACGCCGCGGCGCCCGTGCCCGAGAGTTCGACGAGGCGCCCCGCGAGCGCCGCGCGCGTCCACGGCGGGGCGCCAAGGCCGGCGGAATCGCGGCCGCGGGGCTTCGTCGCGGCGACGAGGTCGCGCAGGCGGGGGGCGGGTCCAACCATCCACCTAACAAAGTACTACACCACGGTGTCGGAGTCCATCGGCCCGGTTCGGGCGCGCGACGTTCCGCGGCGCGGCATCGTCCGGACGCAGGCGGCGAGAGACGGCCGGCAATCTCTGACTCCGCAGGGACGGCATGGAGAGTTTTCGCGACTGTCACCGTGCCGGGGACGCTTACGCTTCTGCCATATGAGTCGCACGATCACCATCCGACTTACGCCCGACCTCGCTGAGTGGCTCGAAGCAGCCTCCCGGCGAACCGGCCTTCCCCAGGGCCGGATCGTGCGAGAGGAGATCGAGCGGGCCCGGGCCTCCGGGAGCACGCAGGGTTTCATGCGGCTCGCCGGCGCTGTGCGCGGCCCGCGGAACCTGTCCAGCCGCAAGGGCTTCTCTCCCGCGTGAAGGGGATCGCCGACACGGGGTTCCTGGTGGCGTTCGCCAACCGGGACGACGCCCATCACCAGTGGGCGGTCGGCGTGGCGCGCCGCGTGACGGAACCGCTGCTCACGTGCGAGGCAGTCATGGCGGAGACGGCGTTCCATCTCCGGAGCACCGCCGTGGTCCTCACGATGGTGGAGGAAGCATTGATCCTGCCGGCGTTCGACTGCCGTGACCACTTGACGCAACTCGCCGCCCTGGCGAAGCGCTACGCCGACCGGCATCCGGACTTCGCAGACCTCTGCCTGATCCGGATGAGCGAGCTCCACCCGCGACACAGTGTCATCACCGTCGATCGCGCCGACTTCCGTGTCTACCGCCGCAACAAGCGCGAAACCATCTCACTGATCTGTCCGCCGGACGTGTGAGAACGCACGGCGGGTTCGGACGAGGGATGCCTCAGCCCGCCCTCTACTCCGCCGCCCGCCCGTCCGCGTCGATCACCGTCATCTCGCCGACGCCGAGGTCGCGCACGGCCTTCTCGACCTTCTTGCGGTCGCCGATGACGAGCCAGACGAGCGAGTCCGGGTGGACGAGCTTCGCCGCGGCGGCGAGGTCGGCCTCCGTGACGGCGCGGATGCGCGACGCGTAGCCGTCGAAGTAGTCGTCCGGGAGCCGGAACGAGACCATCTCGGCGGCGGACTCCGCGACGGCGCGCGTCGCCTCCCAGCGGCCGGGGAGGGTCAGCGTCATCGACGACTTCGCCGCGGTGATCTCCATCTGCGTCGCGGGCACGCCGCCGGCGATGCCGCGCATCTCCTTCACCATCTCGGCGAGCGATTCGGCGGTCTTGTCGGTCTGCACCGACGCCCAGAGGTTCAGCGCGCGCGGGCCGCGCGTGCCGCGGACGTCGGACCGCGCGCCGTAGGACCAGTGCTTGTCCTCGCGGAGATTCATGTTGATCCGCGAGATGAAGCTGCCGCCGAGGATCGTGTTCATCACGGCGAGCGGCATCTCGTCCTCGGCGCGCCGCGCCGGGACGAGCTGTGCGGCGACGATGACGGACTGCGGCGCGCCCGGACGGTCGACGAGGTAGACGCGCGAGCTCAAAGCCGCGGCGACGTCCGGCAGCCTCTTCTCCGGCGCCTTCCCGGCTTCCCATCCGCCGAAGCATGCGGTGACGAGCGGCGTCAGCTCCTCCATCGTCGCGTCGCCGGTGACGACGAGCGTCGCGCTCCCCGGCCGGAACCACGTCCGGTGGAACTTCTGGAGATCCTCGCGCGTGAGCTTCGCCACGACCGCGGCCGAGCCGGTGCCCGAGCTCGGAGCCGCGTACGGATGCTCGGCGCCGTAGAGCAGCCGCGGGAGGACGCGCTGCGAGATGCCGCGGCCGTCCACGCGCTCCTGCTCGATGGCCGCGAGCTGCGCGCGGCGCTGCACCTCGATCTCTCCGGCGTCGAACGCCGGGTTGCGGGCGACGTCGGCGAGGATCGCGGCGCACGGCGCGAGGCCGTCCTTCGGGACCGAGAGCGTGATGCGCGTCGTGTCGGTCTGGGTGTCGAGCTCGTAGTCGGCGCCGATGCGCTCGACGTCGCGCCGGAGCTGATCGGCGGAGCGGCTCGTCGTGCCCTCGCCCATCACGCGTCCGGTGAGGTGCGAAGTCCCCAGCGCGGCGGGCGGGTCGGCGGCGAAGCCGGCATCGACGACGAGGTCCAGCCGGACGAGCGGAAGCGACGTGCGCCGCGCTAGGACCACGCGGAGACCGTTCGGGAGCTCGGAGCGGACGAGCGCCGGGAACTTGGCGTCGGGCGCCTCTTTCACCGCGGGCATGGCCGAGCGGTCGGCGCCCTGCTTCGCGGCCGTGTACTTCGGGAAGGGACGCGTCTCGACGACGAGGACGCCGTCCGCGAGCCAGCGCCGCGCGGCGTCGCGCACGTCGGCAGGCGTCGCGGCGGCGATCACGGCGAAGCGGTCCTTCCACGCGTCGGGCCGTCCGCCGTAGAGCTCGGCGTACGCGAGGACTCCGGACTTCCCGCCGAAGCCGCCGACGCGCTCGGTGCGACGCAGGAACTGCGCGCGGATCTGGGTCTTCTCGGTCGCGAGCTCGTCCTCCGTGGGACCGTCGGCGAGAAATCGGGCGCGCTCCTCGTCGAGTGCCTTCTCCACCTTCGCGAGATCGGCGCCGCGCGCGGCCGTGGCGGAGATCTGGAACTGGCCCGCGATCTCATACTCGTCCTGCGACGCGGAAACGCTGGTCGCGATCCCGTCCCTGCGCACGAGCCGGATGTGCAGACGCGAGCCCTGTCCGCGCCCGAGGACCGCCGCGGCGAGCTCGAGGAGGTGCGAATCGCGCGATCCCCACTCGGGCGTGTTCCAGATCTCCAGGACGCGCGCCGCAGGCACCCGTTCCTCGACGGAGACGCGGACGGTGCCCGTCCGTTTCGCGATCCACGTCTCGGGGCGCGCGACCGTCGGGCCCGCGAGGATGTCGCCGAAGTAGTGCTCGACCTTCTTCACGACCTCCGCCGTGTCCACGTCGCCGCAGACGACGACGACGGCGTTCGCCGCGCCGTAGTACGCGCGGAACCACTCCTTCACGTCGTCGAGGGACGCCGCGTTCAGGTCCTCCATCGATCCGATCACGGACCACGAGTACGGGTGTCCAGCCGGATAGAGGAGGCCCGGGAGCATCCGGTCGGCGCCGCTGTAGGGGGCGTTCTCGCCCTGGCGCTTCTCGTTCTGCACCACGCCGCGCTGCTCGTCGAGCTTCCCCTGGTCGATGGCGCCGAGGAGGTGTCCCATGCGATCCGACTCGAGCCAGAGCGTGGCGTCGAGGGCGCCGGTCGGCACCGTCTCGAAGTAGTTCGTGCGGTCCTCGTCGGTCGTGCCGTTGACGGAAGTCGCGCCGAACCCGTTCACCGCGCGGAACCAGTCGTCGTTCGCGTGCTCGCTGCCGTTGAACATCAGGTGCTCGAAGAGGTGCGCGAACCCGGTGCGGCCCGGGTGCTCGTTCTTCGACCCGACGTGGTAGTAGACGTTCACCGCGACGACGGGCGCCTTGTGATCCTCGTGGACGACGAGACGCAGCCCGTTCGCGAGCACGTGTCTCGTGAACGGGATGTCCTGCGGTTCGGCGTCCGCCGCGCGGACGGACGGGGACGCGACGAGGACGAGCGCGGCGAACGCCGCCCCCGCCAGCGTCGACACGATCGCACGGAGCGAGGATCGGAGCATTGCGGGGTCCCTTCCGCGCGAGCGCCAGCCACCCCTCGCGCACGTTGGGGCGACATGCTATCCGCCCGGCGAGGGGGGCGGGGACGGTCCTGACTTTCGGACTTTTCCGTCGCCGAGGTCCTCGTGTGGACAGCCGCCTCGAGCTCGAAAGTCCGAGAATCCAAACGTCAGGACCGTCCCCGAAAGTATCGAAAGTATCGAAAGTCAGGACCGTCCCCGATCGAGCGCGGTCCTTCGCGTCTGCAGGTCCCGCGGGAGGCGGCTCGCGCAGGCGTCGCAGAACCCGGTGCCGCGCACGTCGATGGCCTCGACGTTGTGCGCGAGGCGCATGAGGCACGCCGGGTCGGCGCAGTGACCGAGACCGGCGAGGTGGCCGAACTCGTGGAGGACCTCGAGCGCGGCGCGGCGCGCGCTGACGCCGGCGTCGGCGGCGAGGCCGTAGAACGCGGGCGAGAGACGCGCGAGCGACACCACCGCGGCGCGGCCACCGAGCCGCGCGCGGCCGAAGAAGTGCGTGAAGATCGGGTTGCCCATGTCCGCGGCGGCGAGCGCCACGAGCACGGCGCCGGGCGTGGTCGCGCGCCGCTCGACCTCTGCGAGCAGGCGGTCGGCGTCCACCTGCGCGCGGCCGTCCATCGGGGCGGGGCGGACGTCGCCGTCCGCCGGAACGATGCGGCACGGCAGGTCGAGCGCACGGCTCACGCGGACGACGACGTCGCGCAGCAGCGCGTCCGGCACGGGGCCGATGGCGACGAAGCGGAGCTCGTCGATCCGCTCATCGCGCATGCGCGGGCTTCGCGAGTCCGTGGCGTTCGATCTTGTGGTAGAGGGTCCCGCGATCGACGGCGCAGACGGTCGCCGCGTGCGTGATGTTCCAGCCGGTCTCGGCGAGCACCGACGCGATGTGCGCCTTCTCGACGTCGGCGAGCGTCCGGCCTCCTGGACGCGGCGACGACGAGACCGCGAGCGGGAGATCCTCCGCGCGGATCAGGGGCGGCTTTCCGAGCACGACGGCGCGCTCGATCGCGTTCTGCAGTTCGCGAACGTTGCCGGGCCAGGAGTGGGCCTCGAGCGCGGCGATCGCCTCCTCCGTGAACGAGAGCTCGCGGATGTTCATCTGCCGCGCGAAGCGCGCGAGGAAGTGGTTCGCGAGCTGCACGACGTCGCCGGGCCGCTCCGCGAGCGACGGGATCGTGATCGGCACCACGTTCAGCCGCCAGAAGAGGTCCTCGCGGAACTTCCCCTCGCGCGCAAGCGCCGCGAGATCGCGATTCGTCGCCGCGACGACGCGGAAGTCCGCAGGGACGGGCTCCTTGCCGCCGACGCGCGTGACCGTCTTCTCCTCGAGGACCCGGAGCAGTTCCACCTGCACCTTCGGACTCACCTCGCCGATCTCGTCGAGGAAGATGGTGCCGCCGTCGGCCTGCTCGAACTTGCCCTTGTGGTGGTACGCGGCGCCGGTGAACGCACCTTTCTCGTGGCCGAAGAGCTCGCTCTCGAGGAGGCCCTCGGCGAGGGCGCCGCAGTGGACGGTGACGAGCGGGTTCCACCGGCGCGGCGACGCGGCGTGGAGGGCGCGCGCGACGAGTTCCTTGCCCGTCCCGGAAGCGCCCTGGACGAGCACGGTCGCTTCGGTCGGCGCGACGGACTTCACGAGCTCCATCACGTGCCGCATCGCGGGGGAATCGCCGATCATCGGCGGGGGTGCCGCGGCCGCTTCGAGGTTCTCCTTCAGCCGCCGGTTCTCGGTGCGGAGCGAGCGGTGCTCCTGCGCGCGGCGGACGAGCATCGAGAGCTCGTCGGGGTCGAACGGCTTCACGATGTAGTCGTAGGCGCCCTGCTTCAGCGCGCGGACCGCGGTCTCGACCGACGCGTACGCCGTCATCACGATGATCGTGAGCTCCGGCGCGACCTCGGCGAGCCGCGCCTGCAGCTCGAGGCCGTCCATGCCGGGCATCTTGATGTCGAGGAGCGCGAGATCGTGGCGTCCCTCGGCCGCGAGGCGCAGCGCCTCCTTGCCCGACGAGGCGGTGTCGACGCGGCAGCCGTCCTCGCGGAACCAACCGCCGAGCGACTCGCGGACGATCGTCTCGTCGTCCACCACCAGCACGCGGAACGGTTCGGGGGGGCTCACGCGAGCGCTCCTTCGGGCGCCGGCTCCGGCGCCGCTGGTTGGGTGAGCGGCAGGCGGACCGTGAACGTGGTGCCCTCGACGGGGCTCGTCTCCACGTCCACCTGTCCGTGATGCCGCTCGACGATCCCGTAGACGACGGCGAGACCGAGGCCCACGCCCTTGCCCTCGGACTTCGTCGTGAAGAACGGTTCGAAGACGTGCGGCAGGTCCGCGGCCGCTATCCCGCCGCCCGTGTCCGCCACCTGGACGAACACGCCGTCGCCCGCCGCGCGGCGTCCGGCGCGGAGCGACAGCGTGCCGCCCTTCGGCATCGCTTCGAGGGCGTTCATCGAGAGCGCGAGGACGATCTGCTGGATCTGCGACGGATCGCAGACCACCTTCGGGAGGTCCGCCGCGCACTCGACGCGGATCGACACCTCCAGGAGGCCGGCCTGGTGGCGCATGAGCGCCGCGCAGCGTTCGAGGAGCGGGGCGACGTCCTCCTCGGAGAAGCGGCTCCCCGGCGTGCGACTGAAGAGCAGCAGGTTGCGGACGATGCCGCCGCAGCGGACGGCCTCGCTCTCGACGAGTTCGAGCGCCTTCGCCATCTCCGCGTCGGCGGACGGCGCGCCGCTCGTGCCCGCACGGCCGGCGAGCTGACGGCGCAGCAGCTTCGCGTACGTCGCAATCCCGGCGAGCGGGTTGTTGATCTCGTGGGCGACGACGGCGGCGAGCTTGCCGAGCGACGCCATCTTCTCGACGACGAGCATCCGCCGGTGCGCCGTCTCGAGCTCCGCCGTCGCGTCGTCCACGCGGACCTCGAGCGTGCGGCTCCACTGCTCCAGCTCGGAGCGGGCGCGCGACAGTTCCTCGACCATCGCGTTCCACGACACGGCGAGCTCGCCGAGCTCGTCGTCCGACGTCACGGCGACGCGCGCGGCGAGGTCGCCCGTCGCGACACGGCGGGTCGCCACGGCGAACCGGCGGACGGGCCTGAGCACGAGGAGCCAGGTGAGGAAGCCGGCGAACACCAGCACCGCGGCCACCGTGGCGCCGAGACCGAGTGCGAGCTGGCGCTCTGACGCCGCGAGGCGCGCGTCCACGGTCGCGAGCGACATGTGGAAGTCGAGGACGCCGAGGACCTGCTGCGCCGGGCCGTGGGCGTGGCACGCCGCGGTCGAACAGTCCGGCGCGTTGCGGATCGGGACGATCACGGAGAGGAC
>JANNHP010000286.1:0-18746 GCA_031404455.1 Planctomycetia bacterium
GAGCGACTGCTACGCGTACGGACTCGTCGCGAGCGGCCGCGCCGACATCGCTGTCGACGCGAAGCTGAAGCCGTGGGACCTCGCGGCGTTCGTGCCGATCGTCGAGGAGGCGGGCGGCCGCATCACCGACTGGCGCGGCGAGCGCACGATCCACGGCGGCAACGTGCTCATCACGAACGGACTCCTGCACGACGACGTGCTCGCGGCGCTCAGAGGAGACCCGGCCGGTCGGTGATGACGCCGTCCACGCCGCTCGCCACGCAACGCCGGTGGTCCGCCGGCGTCCGCGGTCCGTAGACGAACACGCGCCGCCCGGCCGCGTGTTCGCGTCGCACGCGCTTCTCGCTCGCGAGACGGAACTGCCACACGACCGCGCGACCTGCGTTGCGGCGCGGCGCGACCGGGCGGCGCGCGATGATGCGTCCGCACTCCACGTGGAGCGCCTTCGCGACCCGCGCGACGATGTCCGCGCGGAACGACGTGACGAGCAGGCGCCGGTCGCCCTCGTGCCGGCGCAGCACTCGGATCGCCGCGGGGACGGCGTCCTTCGACTTGATCTCCACGTTCCAGAACACGTCGAACCGGAGGAGCGCCTCGGCGAGCGACGGCACGTGGTGTCCGAGGGCGAGCGAGATCTCCGCGTGCGTCATCGCCGCGACCTTGCGGCGGCCGATCTTCGGATCGTGGACGAGGACCGCGACGCCGTCCTTCGAGAGCCGCACGTCCGTCTCGATCCCGTCCACTCCGGCGGCCACGGCCGCCTCGAACGCGGCCAGCGTGTTCTCGCGGGCGTCGTCGTGGAGACCCCGGTGCGCGAGGACGATCACGCTACTTCGGCGACTCGGGCTTCGGCTCGGCGAGAGGCGTGTCGGACTTCGCGCCGTCCGCGGGCGCCGTCATCGCCGCGCGCGCCTTCTCGAACGCCGCGAGGTACGTGTCCACGTCGTCGCCCCACTTCGGGAGATCGAGTTCGCGGACGAGGATCACGTCCACGGCGGCGCCCTTCTTCATGCGGTCCGGGTGCAGCACGAAGTTGCCCGGCGACACGATGAACGTGCCGACGACCTGGAGTCCGCGCGAGTAGGTCTCCACGTGCTGCTCGCACGAGAGGCCGGGATAGAGCGGGCACGAGCCGTCGGCGCGCGCCGGGTGCGGATCGTCACCCGCGTCGCCGGGCGCGTTGCCCACGATCGCGACGAGGTTCTCGTTGCAGTAGGCGATGAACCGCGGGTCGCGGAAGAGTTCCGCGCGCGTGCGGTCGCACTGGCCGCACGTATCGAAGAGAAGCGAGAGGAAGACCGGCACGCGGCGGCGCTTCGCCTCCTCCACCGCGGCGTCGAAGTCGGTCGCGAGCCTCAGCACCGGCGGCGCCGTGGCCGTCCGCGCCGGACGCTCGGGTTCGTCGTCGTCCATCGCACAGCGGAAGCCGACGCTGCGGTCGGCGACCTCGGTCGATTGCATGCAGAGATCGAGGACACGCAAGTTGAGCGGGTGCGTCGAGACCCACGATCCGCCCTTCAGCATCGCGGGCGCCCCGCGCCCGCCGCGCTCCACCATCACCCGGTCGTAGACGTTCCCCGCCATGTCCATGCAGCCGTAGAAGCTGGCGCCCGCCGCGTGCGAACCGACGCGCTCGGCGCCGCGCGCCTCGGGACGTCCGAAGTTCGCGCGCGACGCGTCGGGCGGTTCGTCGCCCCACGGGAAGACGCGACCGTCGGGCCCGCCCGCGGCCTTCTCCCACTCGGTCTGCTTCGGGATCCGAGCGCCCGCCCACTCGGCGTACGCGAGCGCGCCGAGCCCGGTCGCCGCCGTGACGGGGAACTCCTCCATGCCGGGCGCCGCCGCGAAGCCGTCGTCCCGGCGCACGACGCCGGGGACGTCCTCGCGCCAGAGCTTCGCGAGGTCGCGGCCGCGCGCTGTGAGGAACCGCGCGAAGCGCGCGTTCGTCACCTCGAACTTGTCCACGTAGAAGGACTCGACCGCGACGGCCTTCGCATCCGCCGTGGTCGCCGCCGGTTCGTACGGCCGCCTCCGGTACTCGCCGCGCGGCACGCGGACGACGACGGCGCCGTCCGTCGCGCGCAGCCACTCCTCGGCGCCCTGGGCGTTCAGCCCGAGGAAGACGAGTCGCTTCGGCGCGGCGGGCGCCTCCGGTTCGTCCCCGGCGATCGCCGGAGCGAGAAGACAGAGCAGGAGAGCGGCGGCGAGGAGTTTCATGGCCGGATGCTACTCTCCCGGTGTGCGCCGACCCGCCGCCGCCCTCGCCGTCCTTGCGTTGCTGGCCTTCGCGTGGGCGGGCGACGAGTCCGCCGCGAAGCCGCCGCTCGAACTCGTGAAGACGATCGCTCTGCCCGGCGTGAAGGGCCGCATCGATCACATGGCGCTCGACGCGAAGCGCGGACGTCTCTACGTCGCGGCGCTCGTCAACGGCACGGTCGAGGTCGTGTCGCTCGAGAAGGGCGAGCGCGTGAAGACCATCTCCGGACTCCTCGAACCGCAGGGCGTCGCGTTCGTCCCCGACCTCGACCGGTTCGTCGTCGCGTGCGGCGGCGACGGTTCCGTGCGCTTCCTCGACGGCGAGACGATGGAGGAGAAGTCGCGCGTGGATCTCGGTGCCGACGCCGACAACGTCCGCTACGACGCGGCGACGCAGAAGCTCTACGTCGCGTTCGGCGACGGCGGCATCGCGGTCATCCCAGCGAAGAAACCCATCGCGATGGCGAAGGCCGACGTGGGCGCGCACCCCGAGTCGTTCCAGATCGAGACGGCCGGCCGCCGCATCTTCGTGAACGTGGCCGATCGCGCCGACGTGGCCGTGATCGACCGCTTCGAGATGTCCGTGAAAGAGCGGTGGCCGCTCGGCGGACCGACGAAGAACTACCCGATGGCGCTCGACGAAGCGGCCCGGCGTCTCTTCGTCGTCTGCCGCGCGCCGCCGTCGGTCGTGATGCTCTCGACCGACGACGGCAAGGTCGTCTCGAAGACGGACTGCTCGGGCGACCCCGACGACGTGTTCGTGGACGCGGCGCGCAGGCGCGTCTACGTGTCGTGCGGTGCGGGCTCGGTGGACGTGTTCGAGCGCGACGGCGCCGATGCGCTGAAGCTCCTCGCGAAAGTCGAGACGCGGAAGGGCGCCCGCACGGCGCTCTTCGACGCCGCCTCGGACCGTCTCTTCGTCGCCGTGCCGATGGACGGCGAGACGGCCGCGGAGATCCGCGTCTTCGCGCCGCGCTGACTGTGATGATGCGGCGAGAGTCTCGGCTGATGGCCAGCACCGGCAAGTCATGCGCGTTGCAGTCTGAGATGGTGATGCGCCTGTCGCTGTAGGGGCGACGCATGGCCGCCGCGAGACCGTCCGCAGGACGGTCTCGTACCGCCCGGCGGCATGGCCCGGATCCGCGCGCTCCGGACTGAAGACGAACCGGGCGAGGCGTGCCTCGCCCCTACGGACGCCCGCCGCATCGGCGCCGCCACTTTGTCGGCGTTGGGCTTCATCCGGGCCGTTGACGAATCGAGACGCGCCGCGCGCGCGGCGTTCCAATGCGCCCGTGAACCACCCGCGGCTCCTCGCGCTCACGGCGGCGGCGCTCTTCTCGACGGGCGGGACGGCCATCAAGTTCTGCGCGTTCGAGCCGGTGCAGGTGGCGTCGTTCCGGTGCGCGTTCGCTGCGGTCGCCATAGCGCTCTTCGTGCCCGAGACGCGGCGCGGGTTCACGTGGCGGCTCGTCCCCGTCGCGGCCGCCTACGCCATGCAGAGCCTCCTCTTCGCCACGTCGAACAAGCTGACGACCGCGGCGAACGCCATCTTCCTCCAGTCGACGTCGCCGCTCTACGTGCTGCTCCTCGCGCCGTGGCTCTTGAACGAGAAGATCCGTCCCCGCGACGTCGTCTTCCTCGCGGCGCTCGCCTCGGGACTCGTGATGTTCTTCCTCGGCACGGAGCCCGCGCGCGCGACGGCAACCGATCCGACGCTCGGCAACCTGCTCGCCGTCGCGAGCGGACTCGGATGGGCGCTCACAGTGCTCGGCCTTCGCTGGCTCGGCCGCACGGACGGCGCCGGCGCGAGCACCGCGCTCCAGGCGATGCTCGTCGGCAACGTGCTCGCTTGCTCGATCTCGCTGCCGTGGGCGCTGCCCGTCCCCGAGGGCACCGCGCAGGACTGGGCGGCGATCGTGTTCCTCGGCGTCGTGCAGATCGGCCTCGCGTACTTCTGCCTCTCCCGCGCCGCACGCAGCGTTCCCGCGATGGGCCTCGCGCTGCTCCTCCTCCTCGAACCCGTGATGAGCGCCTTCTGGGCGTGGCTGTTCCACGGCGAGGCGCCCGGCCCGTGGTCCTTGGCCGGCGCGGCGACGATCCTCGTCGCGACGGGATTTCACGCGCTCAGGCGAAGCTGAGGCGCTTCCTCACGCGAGTTGCTTCCGGAACCGCGCGACCGCGACCGCGAGCACGACGAACGTCACGGCGGCGAGGCCGTAGGCCGACGGCGCGACGTCCGCGAGGTCGGCGCCACGGAGCACCACGCCGCGGAGGATCTCGAGGAAGTGCGTCGCGGGGAGCGTGAAGGAGAGGAGCCAGATCGGCTCGGGCATCTCGGCGCGGGGGAACATGAACCCGGAGAGGAGGATCGACGGGAGCATGATCACGAACGCGAACTGGAAGGCCTGCGCCTGCGACCGCGCGATCGTCGAGACGAAGAGGCCCATGCCGAGCGAGCAGACGATGAAGAGCGCGGAGAGCGAGAGCAGCAGCGTGAGGCTTCCCGCGATCGGCACGCCGAACACGAACACCATCGCCACGAGGACGACGAGCGTCTCCACGAACCCGACGAGCGCGTAGGGCGCGAGCTTCCCTAGCACGAGCCCCGCGCGGCCGACCGGCGTGACGAAGAGCTGTTCCAGCGTGCCGAGTTCGCGTTCGCGCACGATCGCGAACGACGTGAGGAAGAGCGTGACGAGCTGGAGGATGATTCCGACGAGACCCGGCACGAAGAAGTGGGAGCTCTCGAGGTCGGGGTTGAAGAGGAGGCGCGGTCGCACTTCCAGCGGCAGCGCGAAGCGGCCGGCGGCGTCGCGCGCGGGGGCGAGCGAGTTCGCCTCGGCGACGGCGCGGCCGCCGCCCATCGAACGGCGCAGGCCGAGGAGGTTCGCCGTCGTCAGCGCAGTCGTCGCCACCTGCGCGTCGCTGCCGTCGATCAGCACCTGCACATGGGCCTGCTCGCCGCGCACGAGACGCTCCGAGAGGTCGGCCGGCACGCGGATGCCGACCTTCGCGCGTCCCGACGTGAGCGCTCGCTCGAACGACTCGTCGTCGTGGACGCGCTCGATCACCGTGAACGTGCGCGTGTTCTCGAACGCGGCCACGAGGTCGCGCGCCTCGGAGCGTCCGTCGAGGTCGTAGACGACGGTCGGCAGGTGCTCGACCTCGGTGTCGATCGCGTAGCCGAAGATGAGCGTCTGCAGCAGCGGGATGACGAGCAGGAAGAAGAGGGTCGAGGGCTCGCGCCTGAGATGCGCGAACTCCTTCCGCAGGATCGCGACGAACCCGTCCATCGCCCGCGGCCGCCGGGTCGCATGCTCGGGGACGGTCCTGACTTGTTGACTTTCGATACTTTCGAGCCTGGCGCGCGCTCCCGAGGGGGGGGCCGGTTCAGGCTCGTGACTGGTCAAGGACCGTCCCTCGTGAACTTCCGGACGGCGCGTCAGCGCGACGAACACGTCCTCGAGCGACGGCGCGATCGGCCGCAGTTCCGCGCCGGGGCCGGCGGCGGCGGCGAGCGCCGCATCGCCCACGCGCTCCTCGACGAGGGCGTGGATCGTCTGGCCGAAGAGCGTCGCGTCCGCGACGCCGGACAGCGCGCGGAGGTGCGCGAGACGCGTCGCCGGCGCCGCGACCGAGATCTCCACGCGACGCGTGCCCGGCGGCGTGACGGCGGGCAGCGCCTTCAGGTCGTCCGGCTTGCCGCAGACGACGAGCCGCCCGCCCTGGATGTAGCCGACGTCGGTGCAGCGCTCGGCCTCGTCCATGTAGTGCGTGGTGACGAAGAGCGTGACGCCGCGGCCCGAGAGGTCGAAGAGCAGGTCCCAGAGGTCGCGCCGCGCGACCGGGTCGATTCCCGCGGTCGGCTCGTCGAGGAAGATGACCTCCGGCTCGTGGATGAGCGCGCACGCGAGCGCGAGACGCTGCTTCCATCCTCCGGAGAGATGCGCCGCGAGCTGTTCCGTGCGGTCGCCGAGCGACGTCAGCGCGAGCACGTCCGCGATCCGCCGCTCGAGGCGCTGCGCGTCGAGACGGTAGATCGCGCCGTAGAACTCGAGGTTTTCGCGGACCGAGAGATCGGCGTAGAGGCTGAAGCGCTGGGACATGTAGCCGATGCGCGGCTTCACCGACTCCGAGTCGCGCGCGCAGTCGAGACCGAGTACGCGCGCCTCGCCCGACGTCGGCGCGAGCACGCCGCAGAGCATGCGCAGGATCGTCGACTTGCCGCTGCCGTTCGGTCCGAGGAGGCCGAAGATCGCACCGCGCTCCACGCTGAGGTTCACTCCGTCCACGGCGACGGTCGCGCCGAACTTCCGGGTCAGCTCCCGCGTCTCGAGGACGACGCTCATCGCGGCGGCAGCCACACGTCGGCGGACATCCCGGGGCGCAGGACGTCCTGGCCCTCGTCGAGTTCCACCTTCACGCGGAACACCTGCTTCGCGCGCTGGTCCGGCGTCTGCACGTTGCCGGGTGTGAACTCGGCCTGCCGCGCGACGAAGCTGACGTGCGCCTTGAACCGCCGCGCGGGAAAGGCGTCCACGCCGACGTCGAGAAGGGCGCCGGTCTTCACGTCGAGACGGTCCTCGGGCAGGTACGCGCGGACCCAGAGACGCCGCGGGTCGACGATCGAGAGCACCGGCGCGTTCGGCGCGACCATGTCGCCCGGACGGAGTTCCACCGCCTCGACGACGCCGTCGGACGGCGCACGGACCGTGAGCTCGTCGATCTGACGGTCGATCGCGGCGACGGCGGCGTCGGCGGAATCGGCCGCGGCCCCGGCGGCGGCAACGTCCTCGGCGCGCGCCCCCGCGCGCAGGAGATCGAGCGCGGCTCCGGCCTCGGCCACCTGGGCGCGCGCGGCCGCGATGTCCTCGGCGCGCGAGCCTTCGCGCAGCACCGCGAGATCGAGGCGCCGGACGCGGAGCGCGGACTCCGCCGCCGCAACGGCCTCGGTGGCGCGGTCGAGGTCCTCCTGGCTCGTTCCCCCGCCGGCGACGAGCGTCTTCGTGCGATCGAACGACTTCTTCACGAACTCGAGCGTCGCGATGGCCACGTCCTCGCGGGACTGCGCGGTCTCGATCTCCTGCTTGCGCGGTCCATTGACGAGCCGCTCGAGCCGCGCCGCGGCATCCTGCGCGCGCGCCGCGGCCTGCGCGATCTCCTCGGGACGCGCGCCGGCGCGGAGCCGCGCGTGCTCGGCCTTGCGCGCCGCGGCCTGGGCGACCGCTCCCGCGCGACGCTCCGCGAGGTCGTAGGGTTCGAGTTCGACGAGCACGTCGCCCGACTTCACCGCGGCGCCCTCGACCGCGTGCACCGTCTTCACGCGGCCGCCCACGCGCGAGCCGAGCCGGATCGCGTCGGCCTCGATGAACCCGGACACCTTCGGCGGCGCCTCCGTGCCCTTGCTCCAGACGAGCGCCGCAATCGCGGCGATCACGACGACGACGAGGACGAGCACGCGGGCCATGCGTCCACGGTAGCAAGCCGGCGGCGCTCCGGACGAATCCGCGCGATGTAACCTTTCGCCCCTTCGAACGGACCTAGTGATGTCGTCCGTCGCGGTCCGCGGACTTTCTCCGCCGGGCCCGCCGGACGAGGCCCTCGCGCGGTCACCGATTCCCCGCGCGATCCGGAGGTGGTCCGTGCGCAACGTCGTCGCCTTCCTCGGCATCGTCGCTCTCGCGTTCTCGGCGGCCCGCGCCCTCGCCGCGGAGCCGCGCGGCCCCGCGTTCGGCTCGAATCGCTACGCCACCGCGATCGACCGTCACGGGACGGTTCCCGACGAGGACGACTACGTCGCGCCGCTCGCCCGCGGCGAAACGCTGTCGGTCACCGTCGCCGCCGGGGCGAAGTCGACGCTCCAGCCGTCGCTCCGTCTCGTCGATCCCGACGGCGCTGTCCTCGATCCGGGCGCTACCGTCGCGGCGCGCGGGAGACGGGTCGTCCTCAGCGGGTACGCGATCCCGAAGACCGGCACGTGGGTCGTGCGCGTCGCCTCGGCGAACGGCGAGGACGGAGAGTACTCGGTGCGGTTCGAGGTCGCGTCGCCGCGGCCCGTCCGCGTCGCGAAGCAGCGACTCGGCGGCGAGGCGCCGATGTCGGCGGCGCACGAGTTCGACGCCGTCGCGGGCTCGACGCTCTCCCTCACGCTCGACGGCGCGGGCGCGCCGGTCGCGCTCCGTTCGATCGCCGGACCGTCGGGAGAGGAGATCGTCCCATCGCCGGGGACGGTCGTCGTGAAGGGCGGCCGGACGACGGTGCGCGGCCTCGATCTCGCCGGCACGGGCGGGCACCGCTTGGTCGTCGGCATCGACGCGGGTGAGGCGACGTACTCCCTGACGCTCGGAGTCGCGCCGCCGCCGCGGCCGAGCGGCGCGGTCTCGCTCGCGCCCGGCGAACCGGCGCTCGCCGCGGTCGGGGCGCCGGCCGACGTCGTCTCCGGGGCGCTCGTTCGTCTGCACGGCGCCCGATTCGCCGCCACGTCGCCTGCGCCGCGAGTCTGGATCGGCGGGCGCCCCGCCACGGTGCTCGGCGTGAACTGGACGGGTTCCGTCCTCGACGTGGTCGCGCCGGCCGGCGCCGAGGGCGAGGTCGTCGGCGTCGCGGTGCAGAACCCCGACGGACAGTCGGTCGCGCGCGACGATTACCTGCGGTACGTGACGCTGCGTCCCCTCGACGTGCTCTCGATCGAGCCCGCGGCGGCGGTGCTGCAGCAGGGCGCCGGCCGGACGTTCAAGGTGATGCTCACGCGGCCCGCGCCGCCGCTCGGTCTCGTCGTGACGCTCGCGTCCGAGGGCGACGTCGGATCGCTCCCCGCGTTCGTCCTCGTCCGTGGCAACGAGTCGTCGGCCTCGTTCTCGTTCATCGCCTCGCCCACGCCCGCATCGGGACGGATCGTCGCGTCGTACGAGGGCCAGGTCGCGGCGGAGGTCACCGTCACGCCGCCCGCCCGGCTCGCGGCGATCGAGCCCTCGCCCGCCACGGTCCTCGAGAACTCCACGCACACGTTCACGCTGACGCTCGAAGCCCCGGCGCCCCCGTCGGGCCTCGACGTGGAGCTCACGGTCTCGGGCGCGGTCGGCGGAGTTCCCGCGTGGGTTCACGTGGACGCCGGCGCGATCGGCACCACGTTCGAGCTCGCGGCGACGAACGTGCGCGCGTCCGGCGCGGTCACGGCGACGTCGGAGAACTCGGTCTCGGCGGAGGTGTCGGTCGAGCCACCGGAGACGATCGACCTCTCGGGCTGGCGGATCGAGCAGGCGAACTCGGCGCGCACATTCACGATCCCTGCCGGCACCGTGCTCCGCGAGGGCGACTACCTCGTCATCGGGCGCAGCGTCACACGATCGCAGTTCGAGGGCTATTGGGGACGCACTCTCGGCGACGACGTCGTCTACCTGAACGGCTCCGACCAGTGGCCGAGCATCAACGGTTCGGAGACGTTCCACTTGAAGGATGCGCAGGGCGTCTCGGTGGACGGACCGACCGTCGCGATGGCGTCGGCGGGAGGCGTGGTCCTCCATCGCCGCGCCGGGCTCGCGGCAGGCGACGCGGGCTCGTGGACGTCGTCGGCGGCGTCGCCCGTCTCGAACGCGACGCCGGGCACGGGTCAGACCGTGCCGGCGAACCCCGCAGGCGTCTACGTGAGCGAAGTCGCCGACGCGGTCGGGTCGGGCAACTTCATCTTCGAGTTCGTCGAACTGAGGTTCGACCGTCTGCCGTGACGGGGCGCCTCACGGCACGACGAGGCGCTTCGCCGCGCGGTCGTGCGCGATCCGGTCCTTGGCGCCCATCCACCACATCGGCCACTTCACGACGGCGGCCTCGCAGGCGCAGCAGCGGTTCTCGTCCTGCCTCTCGACGAGCGCGCCAGCGATCTCCTCCGCCCGCATCGTCTCGTCGGGCGGCGGGACAGCGTTCGCCGCGGCGGAGACCGCGAGCAAGAGCGTCAGGGCCGCCCATCGTCTCTTGACGCCGCCGGACAGACTGCTGCGGGCTGCCGCGAGCGGGGACGCGGCGCGACGGAGCCCGTCATCCGGCGACGTGAACCCGCTTCACCACGCGCCGCGCGTTCCAGATGACGAACGCCCAGAGCATCGTCACCACGGCGGCCGCCGCCGGCGCCGCGCCGTCGAGGAGGACCGCGATGTCGTACGCGCCGTGGAGAACCATCGCGGCCGCGAGCGGCAGCGCCTGCCAGAGGAACCGCGACGCGCGGGACTTCGCGGCGAAGAGCGCGCGGCTCGTCCCGAACCCCCAGACCGCGGCGAAGAGGGAGTGCGTGAGCGGCGAGACGAGCGCGCGGACGAGTCCGGTCTGCCAGGGCAGCGCGCGGAGGAAGAGCATGTTCTCGACCGCCGCGAACCCGAGCGCCACCGCGGCCGCGTAGACGAGTCCGTCGATGCGTTCGTCGAACTCCCGCCAGCGAAAGCAGACGGCGCGCGCGACGATGAACTTGGCGCCCTCCTCGATCGGCCCGACGACGAGGAGGCAGTAGAGGATCGTGTCGCCCGCCCCGGGCGGCGGCGACGAAGGGAACCCCGCCGCCGCGACGGCCGCGTAGCCCGCCCACGCGATGCCGACCGCGAGCATGCCGAGTCCGAACGCCTGGAGGAGGCGCCGCCGCGGCTCGGGCCGGAGCGAGTCCTTCAGGTCGAAGTACTGGAGCCAGAAGAGCGAGCCCGCCACGACGAACGCGAGGGCGCGCAGGGTCGTCGCGAAGTCGGTGGCGTTCACGCGGCCCCCGATCTACGCGAGGGCAGCGGCGCGATCGAGAAACGGCAGCGCTGCGCGACGGGCAGCCGTCCGGCATCGGCGCGGGTTACTTGTTCTTCTTCGCCTCCGCGGCGGCCGCGGCTTCGGCTTCCGCTTTCGCCTTGAGTTCGAGCAGCTCCTTCTCGGTGAGCTTCC
The DNA here is from genome assembly GCA_031404455.1 of Planctomycetia bacterium. Taxonomy (GTDB): domain Bacteria; phylum Planctomycetota; class JAJSAM01; order JAJSAM01; family JAJVHW01; genus JANNHP01. The sequence goes on from JANNHP010000286.1 coordinate 11,167, forward strand.
TCTCCCCGAAGGTGACGCCGACGGCGTCGTGGAACGGCGTGCCCTCTTTCGTCCACTCGTAGAGCCAGCCGTGGTTCGCGTCGGCGAGGACGCTGTAGATGAAGCAGACGACCACGACCACCTTCAGGATCCTCGGCCACGGGCTGCGCTTCTCGCCGAACGGGTCGGCGGCCCCGGGCAGCGATCCCTCGGGAAGCTGCGCCACTGAGGTCAGCGACCCGCCGAACTTCACGTTCATCTTCACGCGGCCGTTCACGGCCCATCCGTTGGCGTCGAGGATCGGACCGAGGTTGCGCTGCCGGAGCTTCAGCCACGCGATGAGCATCGACGGCGTGGAGATGAGGAGCAGGAGCCCGGCGAACGCGAAACAGATCTGCCAGAACGGGAGCGAGAAGAGGCCCGTGAGGTGGCCGACCAGCATTGTGATCAGGGTGCCGATCCCGGCGAGCGCGACTCCGATCGCGGCGACGGTGCCAACGTCCATCTTCTTCGGCTCGGGCGGCTTCTCCGCGGGGGTCTTGTCGGCGTGGGCCGCGGACGACGCCGCGGCCGCGAGCTTCGCGTCCTGCTCGGCCTCCGCCGCGGCGGCGCGCTTCGCCGCCTGCTCCTCGATCATCCGGACGAGCTTCTTGTAGGGCGCCCAGAACGCCTGGCGGATGCTGATCGGGTTCTCGACGACGCGCGTGATCGTGGCGTCCCAGTCGCGGCCCTTCCTGTCGTAGAAGACGCCGTTGCGCCCGACCATGAGGTAGTCGGAGTCGCCGCCCGTGAACGCAGCGGCGATGTGCATCTTCTCGCCGCCGGGGCGCGTGCAGTCGCAGTAGGCGAGATACGCCTTCGCCATGCCGGCGAGCGCCGCGTGCTTGCCCGCGTCATCCACGCGGACGCAGAGCTCGCACGATCGCGCGTCGAGGAAGAGCGTGCCCACCTGGAAGATGGCCGGCCGGTCGCCCGAGTAGAAGTCCGAGAAGTTCACGAAGTTGTTGAGCAGGCTGTAGAGGTCGCGGTGGTAGCGGACGAGTCGCTCCACCTCCGCGATCGCCTTCGCCTCGCCCTCGAGGGCCTTGTCCTCTGCGATGAGCGCCAGGGTCGCGTCCTTCGACTTGCCGGCGAGGATCTCGCGGATGCGCGCAAGGCCGAGCTTCTCGACCGAGGTCGCCGGCTTCGACGCGAGCCACGCCTCGTACGGAGCGAGCTTCGCGCGGACCGTCTCCCACTCGTCGGCGGTGAGCGACGTCTTGCCCTTGCCGAGGATCGGGTCGATCGACGACGCGCGCATCGCGGCCACGCCCGCGGCCCAGGCCGGGTTCAGGCCCTCGGCGAGCGGGAGCGGGCGGTTCGCCTCGATCCGCGACAGAGGAAAGCCGGCGATCTCCTCGCCGGTGATCGTCATGTCCTTCGCGGCGACGGCGAGGAACTCCTCCTCCGAGCGGTTGACGGCCGCGAGTGCCCGCGCGTCGAACGCGGCGAGTCGGCAGCGCGCGAAGAAGTCGTCCACTTTCGCGCGGACGGCGCGCCAGGCCGACGCCGCGGCGGGCGTCGCGTCGCCCGCGGGACGGACGGATGCGTCGGTCTCGAACCTCAAAGCCCACTCGCTGTGCGCCGCAAGCTGCGCGAAGAAGGCGTCGAGCCGCGTCTGGTCGATGCCCGGCTGTCCGCTACGGTCCAATTCGGAGCCGATGCACGCGATCACGTCCTCGATGACCTTCTTCGTGACGTCGTCCGGCGCCGCGGCGGCGGGGACGATGCCGTCGCCGTTGAAGCGCGTCTGCGCGAAGATCTTCGCGGTGTCGGCGACGTCGGCCAGCGAGATCGCGTTCGCGTCGGACTTTCCGAGGTCCTTCAGGATCTGCCGCGCCGAGCCGAGGATCGACTTGCCGCTCGGCGTGTCGCCGTTGATCTGCGCGAGTGGGAGCGAGTCGCTCCCGCTCTTCAGCGCGCCGAGGTCCTTCAGGTGGTCCTCGCACCACTGCACGGCGGCGATGACCTCGGGCGCCCGGACGCGGCCGTCCTTGTCGGTGTCGATCAGCCCGAGCGTGCGCTCGTCGAACTCGAGGCCCTTGACCGGGCAGGCGAGCGCCGCCCAGAGCTTCAGGTCGAGGTTCTCGAGGTTCGCGAAGTCCGCGGCCGATTCGAGGCGCGCCTGATCGAATCCACCCGAACGGGAGAACTGCCAGCGATGCGTCGTGGTGGCCATTGCGCGATTCTCCTCGGTGCCCGGGGACGGAGCCGCGACTTGTAGCACGCCCACCCCGCCCGGGTTCCAGCCTGAGGGCGCACGCGGCCGGTCACGGCCTCTCGCGGCGACCCGGGCGACGCGTCAGACGGCGACGGGGTGCGAAGCAGCCGCGCGCCCGCGCGACTCGGAGCGAGGACCGCGGATCAGGCGCAGCGCAGACGGGCGCTCGATCTCGTCCTCGGCGGCGCGCTCGTAGACGAGGTCGCGCTTCAGACGTTCGCGGGCGCGGTGGATGCGGCTCATCACCGTGCCTTCGGGCACGCCGAGCTGCTTCGCGATCTCGGCGCAGGAGAGCTCCTCGATCACGGACAGCACGAACGGCACGACGTAGATCTCGGGAATCCGTTCCAGCGAGTGCTTGATCCGGTCGTCGAGCCGCTCGAAGAGCGCTGCGAGCGCGATCGGCACGTCGCTCGAGGACGCCTGCGCCGTGCCCGCCGTGCGGAGCAGGGGTTCGCCGACGTCGGTGTCGAGGTCGAGTCCGCGGCGTGTGGCGCGGATGACGCCCGTGAGGAAGACACGGCGCAGGATCGTGGTCGTCCAGGCCCGGATCGACGTGCCGGGCTCGAATCGGTCGCGCGCCCGGTAGGCGCGCAGGATCGTGTCCTGCACGAGGTCGTCGACGTCCGAGTCGCAGTGCGCGAGCCGGCGGGCCACGTGGCGGAGATGGATCTCCTCCGCGAGGATGAGGTCGGTCACGCTTTCGGCGCAGGCTGAAATCATGGCATCCCGTCTCGGGTCCGCGTTGCCGACGCTGCTGTCGGAGGACCCGCGACTCATTGGACGTTCACTATCCTCGACATGCACCCGCCCGGGGTCTCAGGCTCCGCCCGGCTTCGGCCCGGTTCTTCTCCTAGGGGCCCCTAGGGGATGCGCGCTTGACCCGCGCCCGCGCCGGACCGAGGATCAGCGGACGTGACCACGGAGGCTCCCCGGCCCGCCCGCATCCTGATCGCCGACGATCACGATGTCGTCCGGCGCGGACTGAGGGCGCTGATCGAGGCCGCGGGACACCAGGTGTGCGGCGAAGCGGCCACCGGACGCGACGCGGTCGCGATCGCGGAGCGCACCGCGCCGCACGTGGTCGTCCTCGACGTCTCGATGCCCGACCTCAACGGACTCGAGGCGGCGGCTCGCATCCGCGCGACGCTCCCGAACGTGGAGATCCTGATCGTCACCGCCCACGACTCGGAGGAGGTGGTGAGGAGCGTGCTCGCCGCCGGGGTGCGCGGGTACGTGCTCAAGTCCGACGCTGGCCGCGACCTCGTCGCAGCGATCGAGGACCTCCTCCTCCACCGGCCCCACTTCACGACGCGCGTCGCGGAGATGGTGCTCGCGGGCTACCTCGGCGGTCCGGCGGCTGCGTCCGTCCCCATCGCGGCGCCCGCCCCGTCGGGACCGGCGGCGACTGCGCGCCTCACGCCGCGCGAACGCGAGGTCCTGCAGCTCCTCGCGGAGGGCAAGGGCGCGAAGCAGATCGCCGCGGAGCTCTCGATCAGCGTGAAGACCGTCGAGACGCACCGCACGAACCTCATGCGCACACTCGGGCTCGACTCGATCAGCGACCTCGTCCGCTACGCAGTGCGCAACCGGATCATCGAGGCCTGACCGCGGATCACGCGGTCCGCGCCAGAGCCTCGCGCAGGCGGACGAACGCCGCGTCGAGCAGGGCGACCTTGGCGGTCGCGGCGTCCTTGCGGCCGAGGCGCAGGAGACGGTCGATCTCGCCGCAGATCGCTTCCATCTCGCGCGCGCCGAGGTAGCCGCTCGAGCCCTTGAGGCCGTGCGCGAGCGACAGGAGCGACTCGGCGTCGCCGCGCGCCGCGGCGTCACGGATCGACGCGACGCGCGTCGGTGCGTCGCCGAGGTAGAGATCGACGATCTCGCGCAGCACGCCGGGCGCGTCGCGTTCGAGGACGCGCAGCCGATCGAAGGTCTCGAGGTCGAGCGACACGGCGCCCTCCCCCCCGCGGGCCGCCGCCTGGGCGAGCGCCTCGCGCAGGGCGTCGACGCGGATCGGCTTCGCGACGAACCCGTCCATCCCTGCGTCGAGGCACGCGGCCTCGTCCTCGCGCCGCACGTTCGCCGTCATCGCGAGGATCGTGGGCCGCGGGCCGGAGCCGCCCCGGCGGCGGATCTCGCGCGTCGCGGCGATCCCGTCCATGTCGGGCATCTGCACGTCCATCAGCACGATGTCGTAGTTGCGCCGCTCCACGGCGGCGAGCACCTCGAGGCCCGTCGCGGCCACGTCGGCCCGGTGGCCCAGCTTCTCGATCATCCTCACGACGACGCGCTGGTTCACGGCGTTGTCCTCGGCGACGAGGATGGAGAGGCCGGCCGGCGAGGCGGCGCTCTCGAGCGGCGGCGGCGCCGGACGGTCCGACGCTCCGGCGGCGTGCGCCGGGTTCAGCGCTTCGGAGAAGGCGCGCAGCAGGAGCGCCGGCTTCACGGGCTTGGCAACCGACGTCAGGTATCCCGCGTCGCTCCGCGCGTGGTGGTGCCCGAGCGAAGTGAGCACCACGATCGGGAGGCTCTGCGCGGGGCGCATCGCCCGGATCTCGGCCACGAGGTCCGCGCCGCCCTCCCCGCAGACGCGCGCGTCGATCACGGCGAAGTCGAACGGTTCGCCCGCGCGCAGCCAGTCGAGCGCCTCGGCGGGCGTCCCCGTCGCCCGCGGCGCCATCGCCCACGCGCGCGTCTGGAGCTCGATGATGCGGCGGCTCGCCGCGGCCTGCACGAGGATGAGCACGCGGCGGCGCAGGAGGCGTCCGACCAGCACCTCCGAGCTCTCGGGCGGACGCTCCGGCGCCGGGCGGGCGACGATCGTGAAGAGGAAGTCCGAGCCGCGCCCCGGCTCGCTCTCCACCCAGATCCGCCCGCCCATCAGCTCGACGAGCGCCTTCGAGATCGCGAGACCGAGTCCCGATCCGCCGAAGCGGCGCGTCGTCGAGGGGTCGAGCTGGCTGAACGAACGGAAGAGGTGGTCGCGGCGGTCCGGCGCGATCCCGATGCCGGTGTCCTTCACGGAGAACTGCAGCTCGGCGCGTCCGCCGGGCGCGGCGTGCGACGTGACCCACACCGACACCTCGCCGCGGTCGGTGAACTTCAGCGCGTTCGAGAGCAGGTTGAGCAGCACCTGGCGGATGCGGCCGGCGTCGCCGAACAGTTCGACGGGCACGTCCGAGTCGAAGTGGTATCCGAGGTCGAGGTCCTTCGAGGCCGCCTGCGGGGCGACGATGTCGAGGGACTCCTCGACGAGGCGCGCGAGATCGAACTCCGACTCCTCGATGGCGAGCTTGCCCGCCTCGATCCTCGAGAAGTCGAGGATGTCGCTGATCACCGCGAGGAGCGCCTCGCCGCTGCGCCGGATCGTCTCCGCGTACTCGCGCTGCTCGGCGTCGAGCCTCGTGCCCTCGAGCAGCGACGTCATCCCGATCACGGCGTTCAGCGGTGTGCGGATCTCGTGGCTCATGTTGGCCAGGAATTCGGTCTTCGCGAGCGTGGCCGATTCGGCTGCCTCCTTCGCTCGCGTCAGCTCGGTCTCCGCGCGCTTCCTGTCCGTGATGTCGGTCGAGATGCCGCACACGGCGACCGGGCGGCCCGTGGCGTCGAGCAGGGGGAACTTCGTCGAGAGGTACGTGTGCATCCCGTCGCGCGCGGGCACGGATTCCTCGAACTGCATCGGCCCCCCCGCCAGCACTGCGCGGTCGTTGGCGACGAACGCATCCGCCGTCTCCTTCGGGAAGTGGTCGTGGTCTGTCTTGCCGCGCATCGCCTCCTGTGTCGTGCCGAAGAGCACCTCGTACCGGCGGTTGATCAGGATGTAGCGGCCGTCGAGGTCCTTCGCGTAGATGACCGCCTCGGTGTGGTCGAGGATGGCCTGCAGGCGGCCCTGCGTCTCCAGCAGTTCCGCCATCGCCCGCGTGCGCTCGGCGATGTCGCGGATGATCGCCATGAACGTCCGCTGGCGGCCGATCCTCACGTCGGCCACGGAGAGGTGGAGTGGCAGGGGCCTTCCGTCCTTGTGACGTCCGACGACCTCCCGTCCCTTGCCGATGATGTGCGCCTCGCCCGTCGCCACGTAGCGCGCCATGTAGGCGTCGTGCCGCTCGGTGTCGGGCGGTGACATGAGCATCGACACGTTCCTCCCGATCAGCTCCTCGGATGCGTAGCCGAAGAGGAGTGCGGCGCCGGGGCTGAACGACTCGATCGTGCCGTGCTCGTCGGTCGTCACGATGCTGTGCAGGTCGGAGTCGAGGAGGGCGCGCGTCCTCGCCTCGCTCGCCGCGAGCGCCGCGGTGCGGTCGCGCACCGTGTCCTCGAGGCCCCTGGTCTTGCGTTCGACGACGCGGTCGCGCCGCACGACCACGAGTGCCGCCCACGCCGTCGCCACGACGAGGGCCACCACGAACGAAGCGGTCAGCCAGACGATCGCCCCGGCGGACGGGTCGTGCTCGCGCGCGAGGACGACGAAGACGACGACGATCATCGCGATCGAGACCAGCGCCGCGACGACCACGACGGCGGTCCGTCGGTCGCTCTTGCGCTGAGGCTCGGTGTCGGGCATGCCGGGGGGGAAGGATGCTACTCGCACGGGGACGCCCATAATCCCCGCCATGCCACGCAGCCCTTCGAGACGCCGGCGTCCGAGCCCGGTCGCGATCGTGACCGGCGCGACCGGCGGTTCGGGCCGCGCGATCTGCCATGAGCTAGCGCGCCGCGGATGGGCGGTCGCCGCCGGGTTCCGCTCCAAGCGGCGCGCGGCGGAGACGATCGCCGCGCGGTGCCGCAAACTCCGCGTGCCGGCGGCCGCGATCCCGCTCGACGTCGCGGACGCGAAAAGCGTCGCGGCGTTCGTCCGCGCGGCGGCAGCACTCGGGCCCGTGCGGTGTCTCGTCAACGTGGCGTCGTACGCGACGCCGGGCGGCGGGTACCGCGTGCCGCTCGCGAAGCTCGACGTCGACGAGGTCGTCCGCGCCGTGGACGTCGATCTCGGCGGATCGCTGCGGATGATCCGCGCGTGCGCGCCGCACCTGCGCCGCGCGGGCGGCGGATCGATCGTCAACTTCGGCTCCGCGTCGGCCGACGCCGCCGACCCGGATCTCCTCGTCTACATGGCGGCGAAGGTGTCGATCGCAGCGACCACGCGCGCGCTCGCCCGCGAACTCGGGCCGAAGATCCGGATCAACTGCGTCGCGCCGGGCGCGATCGCGACCGACTGGGTCGACGCGTGGGATCTCCCGGCGAAGGAACGTCGAGCGCTGGAGCGCGCCACGTGCGTCGGACGTCTCGGCACGGCGCAGGACGTCGCGAACCTCGTGGCGTTCCTCGTCGGGGACGA
>JANNHP010000287.1:0-39670 GCA_031404455.1 Planctomycetia bacterium
TCCATGTAGTGGGTGGTGAGGAGCACCGTGAGACCCGAGTCGCGCAGGCGCCGGATGACGTCCCAGAGCGCGTGGCGGATCTGCGGGTCGAGGCCCGTCGTCGGCTCGTCGAGGATGAGGAACTCGGGCTCGGTGAGGAGCGCCCGCGCGACGGCGAGGCGCCGCCGCATGCCGCCGGAGAGCGCCTGGATGCGGCTCGTCTCGCGGCCGTCGAGACCGAGGAGCTTGATGACCTCGACGGAGCGCGTGCGGATCTCGTCCTTCGCCATCCCGTGGAAGTCGCCCCAGAGGCGCAGGTTCGCGGCGACGTCGAGTTCGTCGTCGAGCGCGTCCTGCTGGAGGACCCAGCCGGTCCGGCTCTTCACCTCGGTCTGGCGCAGCCACGGGTCCATGCCGAAGACGGTGAGCGTCCCGGCGTCGCGCCGCGCGACACCGCCGATGATCCGCGAGAGCGTCGTCTTCCCGGCGCCGTTCGGACCGAGCAGCGCGACGCACTCGCCCGACGAGATCGAGAGCGTCACGCCATCGACCGCGGTGAAGTTGCCGAATCGACGCACGACGCCGCTCGCAGCGACGACGGGCTCGCTCATCGGTCGTACTCCGCGAGAATCGGCGCGTCCTACGCGCCGATTCTCGCGACGCAGTCGATCTCCACGAGCACGCCCTTCGGCAGTCGCGAGACCTCGACCGTGGCGCGCGCCGGCGGGGACGCCGCCGGCGGGAAGAACTCGGCGTACACCTCGTTCACGGCCGCGAAGTGCGAGATGTCCGCGAGGTAAACGGTGCACTTCACGACGTCCCGAAACGTGGCGCCCGCGGCGAGGACCACCGCCGTGAGGTTCGTGAGCGCCTGGCGCGCCTGCGCGCGCGCGGAGGCCTCGTCGAGGCCCTCGTGGACGACGTGCCCGGTCGCGGGATCGATCGGGATCTGGCCGGAGCACCAGAGCCAGCCGTCCGCCACGATCGCCTGGGAGTAGGGTCCGATCGCCTTCGGCGCCGCATCGGTCGCCACGACCTTGCGGGTGCTCACAGGCTCGCGAACCCGAAGTCGTCCCGGAGGATCGGGATGAGTTCCTGGAACCCGCGGATCTCGTAGTCCGGCTTCACTGTGCCCTCCTCGCGCGCGTGCTTCCCGCCCTGCCAGCGGTGCCGCACCGCGACCATGCCGATCGCCTTCGCCGGCGCGATGTCGTTCTCGGGGTGGTCGCCCACGTACATCGCCTCCTCCGGCTTCACGTCCACCGCGCGGCAGGCGCGCAGGTAGAGCTTCTTGTTCGGCTTGCTGATGCCGATCTGGTCGGAGATGAAGATCGCGTCGCGCGCGATCCAGTTCGTGAGACCGAGCCGCACGAGCTTCTCCGCCTGCTTGATCTCGAGCCCCTCCGTGATGATCCCGACCTTGAGGTCGGTCTCCGCGGCGATGCGCGAGAGCGCCTCGGGCACGTCACGGAAGGGGAAGAGGCTGCGGTACTTCGTGTCGTGGTACGCGCCGACCGCGGCCGCGACGAGGATCGCGGGGTTGCCGGGCGGCACCAGCTCGGGCGCGACGCGCCGCAGCAGGCGGTCGTAGTGGTGGGGGTAGTTCGAGCCGAACTCGGCGATCACCTCGGCGAGTTCGAGGGCGGCGTCGTCGAGCGACATGCGGAGACCGTGCCGGATCATGGCGTCCAGCGCGGCGCGGCGCGCGGCGGCGGCGAACTCGCTCGTGGAGTAGAGCGTGTCGTCGATGTCGAGGAAGAGGGCGCGGAGCTTTCCCATGTCCGCGGGAAGGATAGCGCGCGCGCCGGAGCTTTCGCGGATCAGGAATCGAAAGGGCCCGCGTCACTCGCATGACGCGGGCCCCGGGGAACTTCGCGAGAGCTACTTCCGGTACATCTCCTCCTGCTCGTGCAGGTCGGTGATGGTCGCCGTGACGATCACCATGAGGTTCTCCATCTCCTTCACCGAACCGCGGCGGCCCAGGAAGAAGGAGGCGAACGGGACGGACGAGAGCCAGGGCGTCTCGGACTTCAGGTCCGCGATGTTGATGCCCTTCAGTCCGCCGAGGACGACCGTGCCGCCGTCGGGCACGCGCACCGTGGTCGCGGCGCGCTGCACCTTCAGCTCCGGGATCTGGATCGTGACGGGCGTCGTGAACGCACCGAGCGACGTGGTGAACGTCGGGATCGGGCGCGTCAGAGTGGCGACCGTCGGCTTCAACTGGAGGGTGATGTACTTGCGGTCGTAGCTGACCGTCGGCTGGACGTCGAGCACGACGCCGTCCTGGATCACGCCCACGATCGGGTCGGCGATGAACGCGGTCTGCGCGACCTCGACGTCGAAGTCCTGGATGAACGAGAGCTGGTTGATCAGCGTGATGTTCGCGCGCTGGGTGTTGAACACCGTGACGCTCGGGGCCTGGAGCACGCGGCCCTCCTGCGTCTTCTCGACGGCGCGCAGGATGAAGGACAGGTCCGTGTCGTCGACGAGCGTCCACTGGACGATCGCGCCGCCGACGTTGCTGATCTTCGTGCCGAGTGCCCGGTCGAAGATGTTCTCCGTCCGGCCGCGGTAGTCGCCGTCGCTGTTGTTGTTGAAGAAGGCGCCCGAGGACGGGCGTCCCGCGGCGTTCGCGGGCAGGCCCGCACCGCTGTTGTCGTAGCCGGCCGACGCGTTGTCGTCGAGGCCGTTGGTGACGTCGTCGAGGAGGGCGAGCGAGCCGGGCGAACCGTTGCCGAGGCCGCGGATGTCCACGCCCACGTCGCGGATGAAGTTGTCGGACACGTTCAGGAACCGCGTCTCGATGGTGACGACGAGGCCGGAGAACGCGCGCAGGTCGTTCAGGAAGGCGGCGACCTCACGCTGGGTCTCGGGCGACGCGATGACGAGGAGCTTGTCCTCGCCGTGCGGCGCGATCGAGACGCCCTCGGAGGACCAGTAGTCCTCGGTCGCGACGTTCTTCTGGACGAGCTCCTGCACCTTGTCGGCGCCGCCGAAGGGCGCGATGCCCTCGGAGGACTTGCCGAACTTCGGGTTGTCCTCGCTCTCCTCGGCCTTCGAGGGGAGGAGGTTCAGGTCGGGAGCGATGAAGTTCGTGAGCGGGACGGTGAGGTCGCCGATCGCGTGAACCTGGATGATCGGCTTCGGGCGGGCCGCGGCGCTGTCGGCCTTCGTGATGAAGACCACCGGGCCCTGGATGACGTACGTCAGGTTGCCCGCGAGCTTCGTCATCTGCTTCAGCGCGGTCTCGATGGACACGTCCTGGAGGTTGAGCGAGATCGGGACGGACTCGAGCTCGGGCGCCACGGCCGGGTCCACCACGATGCTCATCTGCTTGGCATCGTTGATGAACTTGATGACCTCGGCGAAGTTCGCACCCTGGAAGTTGAAGCTGATGCGGCCGGTGCGGAGCTGGTTGCGCGTCGTGGCCGTCTCGGGGGAGTCGGCGACGGTCTCGCTGATGACGCCCGCGTCCTTGCGCAGCTCGGTGATCCGGTTCCAGTGCGACTGGGTCGGCCACGTGAGGATCTTGTGGTAGGGGATCGTCGTCTCGTCCATGTCGAGCTTCCACTGGCGGAAGCGCTCGCGCTGCACGCGCAGCGTGTCGTCGGAGATCTTCTGGTGCTTCGCGCGGTTGGCCGTGTTCATGAGCTGCCGGGCGTTCGCGTCGCTCGGGTTCTCGCGGCAGTAGTCCGTGAGCAGCGCCTCGGCGCGCTCGTAGTCCTCGGACTCGAACGCGTCCATCGCGGCCTTCAGGATGGAGTTCTTCCGCTCGACCTCGCCGAGACGACGCTTCGCCTCCTCGGTCTTGACCGCGCGGTACGCCTCGGCGGCCGCCTGCTTCCTGGCGTTGACGTCGGAGTTCCCCTTCAGCTTCGTGACATCGGCGATCGCGTTCTTGAGATCCCGCTCGCGCGAGCCCCAGTCGCCGCCGGTCGGGTCGTTCTGGACGACCGTGAGGGCGAGCTCCAGGTGCTGCAGCGCGGAGGCGTAGTTCTTGTCGGCTCGGGCCTTCTGAGCCGCGTCCCACTCGGACTGCACGGTGAAGCGGGCCTGCTCGCGCTTGACCTTCGCAGACTGGATCATGAGATCGGAGATGCTCGCGACGTCGGCGTCGCGGTAGCCCTGGGCGGCGCGGGCCTGACGCAGGAGGCGCTGCGCCTCGGCGTTGTCGTGATCGTTCTCGACGGCCTTGCTGGCCCACTCGGCGCACTCGTCCCAGCGGTTCTGGTCCGCTGCGTCGCGGGCGTTGCCGACGTAGGTCTGCACGAGCACGGCGCGCTTCTCGCGGTCGAGCTGCAGCTCCTTGATGCGCTGGTCGAGAATCTTGTCCGCCTCGCTCTTCGGCTTGCCGGCGACGACGACGGGCGGCTTCGCGGGCTCGGGCTGCTTCGCGGTCGTCGTCGTCGCAGGGGCCGGCTTCGCGGGCTCCGGCAGCTTGACGACAGGAGGCGTGGCGGGCTCGGGCTGCTTGGCGACAGGCGCCGGCACCGGTGCGGTCACCGGCGGCTTCGCGGGCGGGGTGGGGGTGGTGTCGACGGGCTTCGCGGGAGCCTTGCCCGACAGGCTGACCGGCTCGGTCGGCGGCGGGAGGGGCGCACCCGGGCGCGGCGGGGCGATCGGCTCGCCTTGCGCGACCTTCGGCGGCTCCGAGGGCTTGCTCGGGGCCGCGGGCGTCTTGCCCGCGGGCTCGGCAGGCTTCGCAGCCGTGGGAGCGGCCGGGGTCGCGGGAGTCGTGGGCGCTTTCGCCCCCGGCTGTCCCGTCCCAGGCTGGCCGACGCCCGGCTTCTCCACGACCTTGTCGCCCTTGGCGATGGCCGGACCGCTCGTCTTGTCGGCGGGCTTCTGCGCGCCGGTCTTGCTCGGACCCGTGCAGGACACGGCCGCGACGCTGATGCCGAGCGCGGCCATGGCCGCGACGACGGGAACACTCCGATTGCGCGAAAACCTCATGGTCCTACCTTTCGATCAGAGGCCGGCCGAAGCCGCCCCCGCTTGCCATGCCCATGGCGCGCGGGAAGCCCATCCCAGGAAGAGGCATGCCCAGATTCTGCCTCGGAGCGCGGGATGCTAGCCACGCTCGGAAGACCCCGTCAACCAATACCTTCTTCGCGCCAATCTTCGAAACCGTCTTCGCATCCGTGAGGCCTGGCGAGGTATCGGCGACTTGGACTTCCGAGCCCGCGATCCGGGGCACGCTGCTGATAGACGAGGCTCGTCATCCGGTTGTCACGCGGACGGTGACGGACCGGATCCGGCTACTTTGGAGCCTGTTCTCGGGCCTTGACGAGGTCCTCGCGACACTGGTCGATGCCGCCCTGCGTCCTGGCGTCGTGCGGCAGCGACTCCGCGCGACGCAGCGCCTCGTCGCACCGGTCGAACTCGGACCTCGCGAGGCGCAGGAACGCCTCCATGACGAACGTCTGCGAGTCGTCCCGGAAGCCCTTCCCCCTCGCGACGGCGAGGAACCGGTCGGCACGGTCGGATTCGGCGGACTTGTCGGTCCCGGAAAGGTCGGCCCTCGTGAGGACGATCAGGGACAGCGCGAGTGCCTTCGCGACGCACGTCGGGGAGCGGAACCCGAGCTCGAACGCCCGGCGGCACGACTCCGCAGCCTCGGCGTGCCGCTTCAGGGCCTCGAGCGTCCGCCCGCGCCAGAAGGCGGATTCCGGGTTCGCCGGGTCGAGACGCGCGACCTCGTCGAACTCCGCGAGGGCCTCCTCGTTCCGGCGGACGGAGAGGAGCGTGCGCGCGAGGTTCAGGCGACGGAGCACGTCCATCCGGTCGTAGGGCGACGGGAGCTTCGCGTTCTCCTCGTCGGGGAGGACGGCGTTCACCCCTGCCGATCCCGTGCTCCAGTACGACCCCGACGGCTCGGGCGTGGCGCCCGGCGTCATCGAGCCGAGCGCGGGCTCGCGCGCGAACCGCGTCAACTCCGCGAGCTCCGCCCTCTGGCTCTCGTCGGGTGCTCCCGCGCGGTCCTCGCCCGGATCGGTCGCGAGGTGGAAGACCATCGGTTCCGCCCCGCAGGCGACGAGTTTCTCGTCGCCGACGCGCCAGGCGAACACCTGCGCCCACCGGAACGAGTCCCAGGCGTAGAGCGATTCCGCGTAGACGGGCCGGCGCTCGGTCTCGGCGAGGGCCGACTTCGCGTCGAAGAGCGGACGCTGGTTCGCCTGGGGCGGGATCGGGTGCCCGGCGAGGGAGAGCAGCGTCGAGAAGACGTCCACCACGGAGACGACGTCCGCGCGGCGCGCCGGCGCGAGCCCCGGCGCCGAGACGATCAGCGGCACGCGAAGCGTCGCCTCGTGCAGCAGGTATCCGTGCGTCGGCTCGCCGTGCTCGCCGAGCGACTCGCCGTGGTCGGAGACGACGGCGACGACCGCGTCGCCGAGACCCGCCGACTCGAGACCGGCGAGGAGCCGTCCGACGCAGTGGTCGGCGTACGCCACGGCGGCGTCGTAGCCCGTCGCGTCGGAGGCGTGATCCTTCCCGGCGCCGAAGCCCGCGGGCGCGTCGTACGGCGCGTGGGGGTCGAACAGGTGGACCCAGACGAACGCGGGGCCGCTCTGCGACTTCAGCCAGTCGAGGCACTTCGCGACGGTCTCCTCGCCCGGCCTGCGGTTGTCGAAGAGAACTCCCGGCGCGGCGCGCGGGACCTCGTCGTAGACGTCGAACCCGGCGTCGAGCCCCGTCTCCTCGCGGGCGAGCACCGATGCCGAGACGAACGCGCCGGTCGCGTAGCCCTTCTCCTTCAAGGCTTCCGCGAGCGTGAAGAACCGTCGGTCCTCCACGCGCGGCAGCGGCGCGACCGGACGGTTGAGTCGCAGGCCGTGCTTCGGCGGGAGGAGTCCGGTCAGGAGCGACGCATGCGCCGGGACGGTCAGCGGCGCGGTGGTCCAGGCCCGCTCGAACACGACTCCGCGCGCGGCGAGCGCGTCGAGCGCCGGCGTGATCGTCGGACTCCGTCCGTACCAGCCGAGGCGGTCGGCGCGGAGCGTGTCGATGGTGACGAGCACGACCGATCGCGGCGCGCTCGCGCGCCGCAGGGCAAAGCCCGTCCACGCGAGCGCCACCGCGGCGGCGACGATCAGCGCGACGACCCAGCGTCCGGCGTGCATCGCGGCCTTCTACCTCGGACCCGTCATCGCCCGGACATCGCCGCGCGGCGCGCCGCCTCGGTTCCGGGGTAGCTCTCCGCGAGGGCGCGCAGCGCCTCGGCCCGGCGCTCGGCGTCGCCAAGCTTCTCGAAGCAGATCGCCTCGTAGGCGAGCGCGCGGGCGGCCTCCTCGATCACGGCGAAGTGGAGGATTTCGGTCTCCTGGAACTTCCGCAGCGCACGGCGCGCGTCGCCCGCGGCGAGGAGCAGTGCGCCCGCGGCGTTGTTCGCGGCGGCCGCGATCTCGTCGTCGTCGGGCCACGATCCCGACACCTCGGAGGAGAACTTCCGCGCGGCGTCGGCCGCCTGCGGGGTTCCGCTGCGCTCCGCCTCCACGACCAGGAGGCGCAACTTCCTCGCGGACGCCTCGACCATGGCGCGACGCAGACGCCGCGCGAGGTCGATGTCCTTCGCGGACGCGGCCGCCTTCGCCGATGCGCGCTGCACCGCGTCGTCGAACGCGGCGATCGCACTCGCGGTGTCGCCTCTTGCGTCGAGCGACAGCCCGCGCAGGAACGCCGCTTCGGCCTCCCACGCGGGTCGCCGGGCCGCCCTCGCGGCGGAGTCGAGGTCCGCGGCGGCGGCGAGCGCCGCGTCGAACCGTCCGGAGAGGATCTCGGCGCGGGCGAGGCCGCCGAGGATGCGGTCGAGCAGCAGGCTCTTCGGATTGGCCTCCCGCGCGGCCGCGAAGGCCGCTGCGGCGAGGGACGCGTTCGCGGACTCTTTCCGCGCGAGCACGAGTCGCGCGTCGCCGAGGGCCACGTTCGCCGCCTCGACGAGCCACCCGCGCGGGCTCGTGCGGTTCTTCAGCGCCGTCTCGAAACCGGCCGCCGCCGACGCGGCATCGCCCGCGCGGAGCGCGGCCGCGGCTTCGTCGAACTCGCGCGGCACGTCGCCCCAGCGGATCTCGACGACCTGCGCGCCGTCCGCCGTGCCGCGGCGGCCGCCCTGCGTGTAGGCGACCTGCTCGAAGGTCGCGGACTCCACGGCGACGCCGGAGCGCGACTTCCTCGTGCCGTCCTCGACGAGCACGATCGTGTCCCCGGCGGGGCCGCGGACCGTGTCCTCGGCGAACGCGGAGATCGCGAGGCCGAGGGACGCGACGAGCGCGGCGACGAGCCTCGTCATCGCGGGCCCGCCGCGCCGGCGATCCGCTTGCGGAGATCGGCGACTCGCGCGCCCGCGCCGGGGAGGACCTTCTCGGCTTCGGCGAGCGCCGCCTCCGAGCCGAGGACGAGGTCGAGGAGCGCCGCCGCCGCGTCGAGTCCCTCGGCACCGCCGCCCGCGACCCCGATGCGCGCCATCGCGTCGGCGTGGCGGATGACGAGGTCGACCGACTCCGCAGTGATTCCCGCTTCGCGCGGCAGGGTGTACCGCAGCGCCGCGAGCGACTGCGCCGCCGCGGCGAGGCGCTCCTTCGACCCGGCGCCCGAGTACGCCGCGGCGAGGACGTCCACGGCTGCGCGGTTCCGGGCCGCGCGGTGGAGCAGCCACTCGACCTCGCCGCCTTTCAGCATCTCGCCCGTGGCGAGTCGCGCGAGCACCGCGGCGCCCGCCTCGTCGTCGCGCGCGAGCAGCGACGAAGCCTCCGTCTCGGCCTCGTCGAAACGCGCCAGCGCGAGCAGCGTCCGGGCGTACTCGATGGCGGTGGCGCGCGACGCCTCGAGCGCCCGCTCGCGCTCGGCCGGGTCGGCGATCCTCGCGGCGTTCGCCCGCGCGAGGCTCGCGGCGAGGGAGAGCAGGTCCGCCGCGTGCGCGAGGTCGCCGCCCGCGCGGAAGGAGAGTCCCGCGGAACGGGCGACCTCGGCGTCCGGCGTGCCCGAGGATTCGAGCACGTGCTCCCAGAGGCGCGCGGCGCGGAGCGAGATCTCGCGCCGCTTCGCCGCATCTGCGCTCGCGGCCGCCGCCTGGTCGTCGGCGCGGGCGCAGAGGGAAGCGAGGTACCGGGTCGTCGGGTGGGACGGGCGGGACCGGATCTGCCCGAGGACGAGCGGTTCGGCCGCGTCCGCGTCGCCGGTCCCGAGGAGCGCTTCGGCGCGCCAGGCGTCCATCTGGTCGCGGCCCGTGGGGACGATCGCGAGATAGTCGGCACCCCGCCGGGTGAGCGCATCGAGGAAGTCCTTGAACGCCGCCGGCCGCGCGGCGGGATCGTCGGTCGCCGCGGCGCGGTCGGCCTTCGACGTGAAGAGCGTGACGAGCGCCTGCAGCCTGCCCTCCGCGCGCGACCGGCGGGCGCCCGGGCTCGCCGGCTCGGGCCGCTTCGCGTCGAGCCACGCCTCGGCGAGACGCATCGCGTCGTCGAACTCTCCGAGCTGACGGTGCGCCTCGGCCGCCATGGCCTGCGCGCGGTCGTACATCGCGCTCTCGGCGCCGATGGCCTCGAGTGCCGCAAGCGCCTCGCGTCCGCGCGCGGTGGCGCCGTCGCGGTCGCCGGAGCGGCGCAACGCCGCCGCTTCGGCGAGCATGCGGAACGCGCGCTGCTCCACCGCGCCCGAGGCGAAGCTGCTGCCCGGATGGTCCCGCGCGAACTCCGACATCGCGCGCGCCGCGGCGGCGCGGTCCTCGGCGTCGCCGGTCTCCGTCGCGAGCCGCGCGAGCGCGTCCGCGCGGTAGTACGCGGTCGAATCGGTGATCTCCGCGAGCCGCGCGTTCGACGGTTCCCTGCGCCACGCCGACTCGATCCGCTCGAACGCGAGGTAGGCCTCGTGCCAGCGGCCCGCGGCGCCGTACGCGCGTCCCATCGTCTCCCACGCATCCCACGCGAACCGGTCGCGCGTCTCGGGCGTGGTGCACGCGGCGATCAGCGCGCGGCAGGCCCGCACCGTGCGGGCGAGGTCCGGACCGCGGGCGATGGTCCGCGCGATCAGCGCGAGCATCTCGGGGTCGAACTCGGCGCCCGCCCCCGGCGTCCCCGTCCAGTCCGCGAGGAGCGCGCACGCCTCACCCGCGGCCTCGGGGTCGCCGTCCCCGGAAGCGGAGAGCACCGCCAGCGCGCCCGCCACCGCGCGCGAGCGGTCGCCGGTCCGGTCGTGGAGCACGGCTGCAGCGAGGCGCGCGCGGCGTCCGGCGGGCATCTCGCAGTGACGCGGCCACTCCGTCCCGAGGCGGTCGACGACGGCCTTCGCCTCGCGCCGGACGTCGTCCGCGCCGCTGCCCGACGCGCTCGCGGCCGTGCGAGCGAGATCCTCGTACGCGGCGAGCGACATCTCGGACGCCCCGCGGATGCCGTCGCGCTCGGAGACCGACGTAGCCGCGTCGCGCAGCGATTCGCAGGCCTCCGCCGTCCGGCCCAGGCGGGCGAGGACGAGACCGCGCCACCGGAACGCCCACGCGCAGCGCAGCGTCCCGGCGTAGTCCCACGTGAAGCTCTCGATCTCCTCCAGCGCCTTCGCGAGCGCGTCGCTCGCCGGCGCCGCCGCGCCCTTCGCGTGGAGCGCCTCGATCCGCAGCAGACGCACCCCGGCGATCTCGTCGTCGCCGCGGGCGGCGGACTGCGCGTCGGCCACGACCGCGAGCGCCTCGTCGAGGATCGCTGCGACGGGTTCCGGCCGGGCCGCCGCCCCGGCGAACTGCGCGTGCGCGACGAGCAGTCGCGCGAGATCGACGCGCGCCGCCGCCGCCGTCGACGGATCGGAGAGGATCGCCCGGTAGGCGTTCTCCGCATCCCGGAAGACGGCGAGCGTCGCTTCGGCCGCGGCGGGCGTGCGGGAGTTCGCCTTCGCGGCGCGCACCGCCTCGTAGCGTCGCAGTTGCGCGAGCGCCAGGCGGGACTGCGCCGCACGCTCGGGAGTTCCTCCCTCCGCCGACCGCCGCAGCACCCTCTCGGCGACGTCCACGTATCCGCGCTGCGCGAGCGCCCGGGCGAACGCGAGGTCGTCGTCGGCCGCGAGCGCCGTGCTCGACGCGGCGAGGAGGAAGAGAAGGGCGAGCGCGGGCGTCTTCCGTCGGGTTCTCACGCGGCGCCCACGTTAGCAGAGCCGTCGCGAATCGAGCGGGGGGAGGCGCCGAGCGCCTCCCCCCGTGCTGCGTCGTGAACTGGGTGAGTCTTCGACTGGGCCTGCCGGCCCTACATCTTCCGGCCGACGCCCGGCTCGTTCTCCTCGGGGCGCAGGATGCTCGCCCTGATCAGGACGAGGACGTTGCGCTTCTCGAGGTACGTGCCCTTGCGCGAGAAGAAGAAGCTCGCGACCGGGATCTTGTCGAGCCACGGAACCGTCGAGTCGAGGCGCTTCTCCTCGAAGAACTTCAGGCCGCCGAGGAGCAGGGTGCCGTTGTCGGGCATGGTGACCGTGGTGCGGACGCGCTGGACTGCGATCTCGGGGAGCTGGATCGTGACCGGGGGACCGTTCGCGAGGGTGGTCGAGAAGGTCGCGATCGGGCGGGTGAGGATCGCCACCGTCGGGCGCAGCTCCATCGTGATGAAGCGGCGGTCCGCCGAGACGACCGGACGCAGGTCGAGGATGACTCCGTCGCGCAGCGTCTGCACGATCGGGTCGCCGATCTGCGAGGCCTGCGCGATCTCGACATCGAAGTCCGAGATGTAGCTGACCTGGTTGAGCACGGTGACGTTCGCGCGCTGCCCGTTGTAGGCGGTCAGGCGGGGCGCGATGACGACCGTTGAGCGGTCGCTCTTCTGGACGGCGCGCAGGATGACCTCGAGCTGCGTGTCGTCGATCAGCGTGCCCTGGAACGAAAGGCCGCCCAGGTTCGTGAGGACTCCCGGCTTGCCGAGGGACACGTCGTAGAGGTTCTCGAAGCGCGCCGCGATCAGGTCGCCGTCGGCCGACTGGATGTTGTAGAAGACGCCGGCGTCGTTGCCGGTGCCGATGCCGCCCGGGTTGCCCGGGGAGCCGAAGAACACGTCGTCGAACGTGACCGGCGCGGTGATGCCGCCGGGACCCTGGATGCCGCCCTTGCCGGCGACTCCCTGGCCGCCCGTGTTGTCTCCGAGGCCGCGCAGGTCGACGCCGATGTCCTGCAGGAAGTTGTCCTGCACGGTGACGAAGCGCGTCTCGATCGAGACCTGGAGTCCGCCGGCGCCGCGCAGGCCGTTCAGGAGCTGCTGCACCTTGGCGTGCGTCGTGGCGGGGCACTTGATGACGAGCGTGCCGGGCGGGACGGGCTCGACCGTGCCGCCGCCCTCCCAGACCGTCTTGTCGACGTTGTTCGTGATCAGCTCGCCGATGTTGTCGAGGACGAAGTCCGGAACGGGCTCCTTCGCCTCCTCCGTCGTCTGGTGCTCGCCCTTCGGGTCGAGGTTCACCTCTTCGCCGGGGAAGTTGTTGATCGGCGTCGCGAGGTCCTTGACGTCGTAGAGCTGCACGAACATCGCGCCCTGCGCCGCCTGCGGCGTCGTGATCTGGACCACGCCGTTCTCGATGTTCCAGGCGAGTCCCTTCAGGTCGCAGATGAGCTGCAGGATCTGGCTGACTTTGACCGGCTGGTCGAGCGCCAGCTTCTCGATGGTCATGTCGGCGTCGGACTTGCCCTCCTTCGCGGCGGGCAGCACGACGATGTTCACGCCGGAGATGCGGTGCAGGTAGTCGGCGGCTCCGCCGTCGCCGTCGATGCGGGTCTCGATGAACTGGACGGTCGTGCGCGTCGCCTCCAGACGGTTCCTGACCTCGCGGTTCTGCGGGTCCTCGACCATGTTGCGGGCGGTCGAGAGGACCGGCGGCGTGCGCTTGTTCTGGAGGTCGTCCCACGTCGAGGGGAACGAGTACGCGTCGACCTGCGGCGCGTAGGCCTCGGCGAGCTGCTCGAAGACGTGCTTCCACTCGTCGAGGAGCTGCTTGTGGTTGCTGTCCTCCGAGGCGTCGTTCGCGGCGTCGATGGCGATGCGGCGCAGACGCTTCGCGTCGCCGTTCGTCGGGTCGCCCGCGAGGATCTCGTCGGCGAGGTTGCTCGCGACCTGGTAGTCGTTGCGCTCCATCGCCTGGTTGGCCTTCTCGAACAGCGTCTTCGTGCGCTCGCGGTTGGCGGCGCGCTCCTTCGCCGCCTCGGCGGCGGTCTGGTCGGAGGCTTCCTTCAGGATGCGGCGGCGCTTCTCCTCGGCAGCACCCTCGGCGCCGCCCCTGGCGGCGGTGCGCAGGGTCTTCAGGCCCTCGACCGAGGGGGAGAAATCGACGTTGGCCGGGTAAAGGCCGGCGATGACGAGAGCCTTGTCGTAGAGGGCGGCGGCGGACTCGAAGTCGCCGGTCTTCGCCTTCGACGCGGCCTGGGCGGCGAGGTTCGCCACCTCGACCTTCGCCTGCTGGGTGCGGACCTTGTACGACTCGACCGAGCGGTTGAAGGCGTCGCGCTCGTCCATCGGACGCTTGCCGAGGATCGCGCCGACCTCTTCGAGGCGCCGGCGCGCGTGCTCGTTCGCGCCGTCGAGGTCGAGGACGTTGCCGTACATCGTCTCGGCTTCCTCGAACCGTGACTCGGCGTAGGCCTTGTCGCCGAGCTCGGTGTAGCTCTTGACGAGCTGTTCGCGCTTCTCCCGCAGGATCTGGCGCTCCTGGGCGAGCGGGGCGAGGCGCGCATCCCCGGAGGTGGGGGCGGACGCGGCTGCGGGTGCCGCCGCGGGCGCGACTGCGGGCTTCGCGGCCGCAGCGTCGCCTGCCGGAGCCGGCGTCGCGGTCTTCGGCGCTTCCTTGGCGGTCGCGGGAGCCGGCGTGGCGGGCTTCGCCGCCGCGGGAGCGGCCGGAGCGGGTTTCGCGGCTGCCGCCGGAACTGCAGGCTTGGCGGCGCTCGGTGCCGGCTGCTTGGCCGGAGCCTTTCCGCTCTTGCAGCCGCTCATCCCAAGCGCGGAGAGCGCGATGACGGCGGCTACGACTCGATACGAGTTCATGCTAGGCCCCCCTGTGGGTCGTGAATGGCTGCGCGGACCCAGTTGTGTAATGGCTGCGCGGACCCGGGCCGGCTGCCCAGGTCGTCGGTTCGGGTCCGCGACGTCTTCCTTCGCGGGGTGTTCTACTAGATGGAGCCTGTCATCCGTCTGTCATTTTTCGAGACCAAGTGCGTCGGGATCCATCGGGCGCCACGGCGTCCGCTTCGAAGATGCGCCGCTCGCGTTCGACGACGCGTTCGCCGGTGACGGGCGCCCCGTCCGGACCGCGCTCCACGCGGCCGTCGTCCCGGAATCGGGGCACCCTGACGGCCGCGCGTTCGGACTCGGCGCGCGTCCGGATCGCGTCGAGCCGCCAGCCCGAATCGAAGGCCAGCTCGCCGTCGGTCCCTGCGACCTGGGCACCCGGCGCGACGTCCACCGCGACGACCGCGGTCCCGTCGCGCCACGAGCGCCGCAGGGCGAACCGCGCGCCGCCCGCGGCTCCGGGCCCGAGCAGTTCGACGTCGACCCGGAACTCGACGAAGACGCGCGCGTCGGAGGCGCCGCCCAGCGACCAGGAGTAGAGCCCGGTCGGACCGGGGATGTCGTCCAGCGCTTCGCCGGCCGATGCGCCGAGCCGCCGGACGAGGACGGGGTCGCCGTCGGGGCCGCCGCCGTCCCGGCCGAGGAAACGCCGGCGCAGCACGCGTCCGTCCTCGCCCGCCGGCCATCTCACGCGAACCCGTCCGCCGCCCGCGGCCTCGGCGGAGACCGACGGCGCGAGGGCGGACTCCGCCGGCGGCGCCTTCGAAGTCTCGGCCGTCGGCGCGCCGGTTTCCGGCGGCCGCTCCCGCCCGCCCGGCGCGTCTGCGGCCTCGGACTTCTCGGACCGGGCGACTTGCGGTGCCGGTCGCGGCGTCGTCCCGGTCTTCGCCGGTCCCGTGTCGATCTGCGAGACGGCGAACGCCGCCGCCGCGATCACGCACACCGCGGCCCCGGCGTACGCGAGGCTCCCGCGCTCGCGGTACTCGGGCAGGTCCGCGGGGACGTGACGCAGCACCAGTCGTTCGTGCGCCGGCCGCAGCGCTTCGAGCGCCGCGCCGATCGCGCCTGCGAACGCCTGCAGCGGCACGCCGGGAGTTCGCGCCTTCGGAGCGAGCGACACCGCCGACTCCGAAGCCGGCCCCTCGACGAGGCGCGGCCCGAGGACCGCGGCGAGCCGCTGCCGCACCGCGGGCGACGATGTGGAGAACCCGGCCAGCGCGAACCTGGGTTCGACCGGCGCCTTGTCGTCGCCGCGGCGGAGCGCCCGGTAGTAGTCGGCGAGCTGGGCGAGATCGTGCGCGAGCAGATCGGCCGCGGTGGCGTCGCGCGTCAGGTCCTTCTCGCCGAGGGCGAGGATGTGCCGGCGGACCCGTCCCTGCGGCGAGGCGTAGACCTCGGTGAGGTGGGGCAGCGTCACGACGAGGAAGCCGTCCGGCGGGACGAGACCCATGGCGCGGGCGCCCCGCCACGCGGCCGCGCCGGCGAAGCCGACCCCGAGTCGCGACGGGTCCGCCGTCTCGAGGTGCTCCAGGAACCTGCGGTACTCGCCGCGGGCCAGGGCCGCGACGAGCCGCTCCTGGCGGCGCCCCTCGCGCACGACGCAGAGGTGACGCAGCTCCGCCTGGTCGGGCTCGAACGGCGTCCACTCGTACATCTCGTTCGAGATCTCGTGCTCGCTGAGGTCGAGCTCCTCGGGCGGGATCGTGGCGGTGACGAGGCAACCGTTCGAGTCGGGCAGCGCGACCACGGCGCCGCGCCGCGCGACGCCCCGGCGGGTCAGGACCGAGACAGCGAGACGGAGCGACTCCGCGACGTCGCCCTCGACCTGCTCCGCGATCGCCTCGAGGATCTCGTACCCGCCGGCTTGCGTGCGCCGAACGAGGGCCGCGGTGACCGCACCTTCGACGACGTGGACTCCCCAGACGGGGTTGGGCTCGGCCATCCGCGCGCCGATCCTACCCCGCGCCCGCGATCAGGCGCATCACGAGCTGCAGATCGGCCCAGGTGTCGCGTTTGCCCTCGGGGTTGCGGAGCAGATAGGCCGGGTGATAGGTCGGGACGACCTTCGCGCCGAAGGCCTCGAAGATGCGTCCGCGGATCTTCGTGATTCCGGGGACGGTCCCGAGGAGCGCCTGCGACGCCGGGTTGCCGAGCGCCACGATCACCGACGGCCGGATCACGGCGAGCTGCTCCGTGAGGAACGGCCGGCAGGCGGCGATCTCGTCGGGCGCCGGCGTGCGGTTGTCCGGAGGGCGGCACTTCACCGCGTTCAGGATGAAGACGTCCTCGCGGCGCATCTTCATTCCCTTCACGATCATGTCGGAGAGGAGCTCGCCTGCGCGTCCGACGAACGGGCGCCCGCTCCTGTCCTCGTCGAAGCCCGGGCCCTCGCCGCAGAACACGAGGCGCGCGGCGGCGTTGCCCTCGCCGAAGACGGTCGTCGTGCGCGTCTTGCAGAGGACGCAGAGCGTGCAGCGGGCGACGCGCGCCGGCAGGTCTCCGAAGGGCGCCAGCGCCTCGCTCGGGAGATCGAGCGGCGGCACGAGCGTGGCGTGAGGCGCAGGTGCCGCGCGCTGAGGTGCGGCGTGCGCTGCGGCGGCGGTTGCGGCGAGCGCGGCGGTTTCGGGGAGCGCGGTGGGCGCGTTGGGCGCACGGGTTCCGGGGATGTCGAGAGCTCCCGCCTCGCGCTCGGATGCGAGGAGCAGGCGGAGCGACCGGGCGAGAGCGCGGACTTCGTCGCGAGGGTGCGTCATGCCGCGCCGATTGAACCATGCGGGAGCCCCGAGCGGGCGCATCCGGGAACGAAGTCGCGGGCCGGTCCTCACGGACCGGCCCGCGGTGGTGCCCCCTCGAGGATTTGAACCTCGGACCCAGTGATTAAGAATCACTTGCTCTGAACCGGGCTGAGCTAAGGGGGCGTGGGGCGCAGAACTGTAGCGCTCGTCCCCGCACGCGCGACGCGGAAAGCAGGCGTCGCCCGGTGTCGTCCTCGGTGTCGTCCTCAGTGTCCTCGCAAAGCTGGCGCTCCGGTCACTCGAGTCGGGGTGGATGACGGGATTTGAACCCGCGGCCTCCTGAGCCACAGTCAGGCGCTCTAACCGAGCTGAGCTACATCCACCGACGTACGACGCGAGCCAACACCTCTTCGCGACCCGCGCCGCGGTGGCGCGCCGAGGAGGATTCGGACCTCCGACCTGCGGATTAGAAATCCGCTGCTCTATCCAGCTGAGCTATCGGCGCGTCCCTCGCCGAGCTGGTCGGGGCGAGAGGATTCGGACCTCCGACTTCCTGCTCCCAAAGCAGGTGCTCTACCAGGCTGAGCTACGCCCCGACCGGCCCAGCTGCGCGGCTCTGAGATCCCAGTCGCGCGGCTCCGAGGGCCCAGTCTCGCGGTTCTGAGGGCCGGATCGCGCGGCTCGAGACCGTACCCGTCCGTCGCCTTGTCAATCATGTCGGAGGCGCGGTCGCACCGGCTTCCGGGGGGCGGGGAGCGTAGCGTCGGCTACGATCCGGCCCATGAGAATCCTCGTCGTCGGCAGCGGCGGGCGCGAGCACGCGCTCTGCTGGAAGATCGCGAAGAGCCCCCTCGCCGAGCATGTGTTCGCGGCTCCAGGCAACGCGGGAACGTCGGAAGTGGCCGAGAACCGGCCGGTCCCGGTCTCCGACCACGAGGGACTCCTGAAGCTCTGCCGGACCGAGAAGATCGACCTCGTCGTCGTCGGTCCGGAGGACCCGCTCGTCCTTGGGCTCGCGGACAAGCTCCGCGCCGCCGGCTTGCGCGTGTTCGGTCCTGGCAAGGACGGTGCCCAGATCGAGGGATCGAAGACGTTCGCGAAGACGCTGATGCGCCGCTACGCGGTGCCGACGGCGTCGTGGCGCGGCTTCGACTCGCTGGAGGAGGCGGGCGAATACCTCGAGAGCCAGATCAACTGGCCGGTCGTCATCAAGGCCGACGGGCTCGCCGCGGGCAAGGGCGTCGTCCTGCCGCACAACTTCGACGAGGCGATGTCGGCCGCGCGCGCGATGCTCCTCGAATCGAAGTTCGGCGAGGCCGGGCGGCGGATCGTCGTCGAGGAGTTCCTGCGCGGCGAGGAGCTCTCGACGCTCGCGCTGACCGACGGGCGCACGATCGTCGTCCTCGAGTCGGCGCAGGACTTCAAGCGCATCTTCGACGGCGACCGCGGTCCGAACACCGGCGGCATGGGCAGCTACTCGCCCGTGCCGATCGCGACCGAGGCGCTCATGGCGACGGTCACGCGCGACATCCTCGTCCGCACGATCCACGCTTTCACGCGCGACCGCATCGACTACCGCGGCGTGCTCTACGCCGGGCTCATGGCGACGCGCGGCGGGCCGAAGGTGGTGGAGTTCAACTGCCGCTTCGGCGACCCCGAGACTCAGGTCATCCTCGCGCGCCTGAAGTCGGACATCGTGCCGCTGCTCGTCGCGACCGCGGACGGGAAGCTCTCCGACGTCACCGAGCTCGAGTGGGATCCGCGGACCGCCGTCTGCGTGGTGATGGCGTCGCGCGGCTACCCGGAGACGTCGAGCAAGGGCGACGCGATCACCGGGCTCGCAGCCGCCGCGACGATGGAGGACGTGGTCGTCTTCCACGCGGCGACCGCGCGCGCAGGCGACACCGTGCTGACCGCGGGCGGCCGAGTTCTCGGCGTCACGGCACTCGGCGACACCGTCGAATCCGCGCGCGAGAAGGCCTACGCAGCAGTCGCCCAGATCCGCTTCGAGGGCATGCAGTACAGGAAGGACATCGGCGGCCCGCGCCCACGGAACGACCAACGCACGTAGTATCCGGCGCGATGGCCCTTGCCGTCGTTCACGAGGGATCGCCCCGGAGGTGCTCATGCGCGCTCGATGGTGGATGCCCGCGCTGCTGATCGTGGCCCTGTCGGCGCCCGGCCGGGCCGGCGACACGGGGAAACCCGCGGCGGACGCGAAGGCGCCGGCCGCGAAGGAGAAGAAGCCGGCGGCGGAGACCGCTCCGGCGCCCATCCCGATCGTGCGCCCCGCGCCGAAGGACCAGGACGAGGCCCTGCGGCGTCTCTCGCGCGTGAAGGTCACGGTGAAGTTCAAGGACACGCCGTTCGTCGAAGCCGTGGACTACGTACGCCGCGTCGCGGGCTTCAACGTCATGGTCTCGCCTGTGCTCGCCGCGAAGGGGCTCGACGCGATCCAGCCGATCACGATGTCGCTGAGCGACGTCACGCTGAAGCAGCTCGCGGAGCTCATCGCGCAGTTCTCGTCGACGAAGTTCAAGTTCGAGGGCGGCATCCTCCAGTTCACGACGCCCGCGGACGCACGCGGCAAGCCGGTGCTCCGCATCTACGCGATCGGCGACCTGACGATGAAGCTGCGCAACTTCCCGGGTCCCGACATCAACCTCAGGCCGTCGGGCGCGGAGTTCGAGGACGAACCCGAGACGGACGTTGAGAACGCCTGGAGCGATCCGCAGAAGGTCATCGACCTGATCCAGAAGACCTGCTCCCTTGAGTCGTGGACGGACAAGGACGTCTCGATCTCGGCCGACGAGCAGAAGCTCATCGTGAAGCAGTACCCCGAGGTGCACCGCGAGATCGGGCGCCTGATCTGGATGCTGCGCTCCGCGCGCTGAGAGGGTGTGAAGAGACCCCACGCGAGCGACGGTTGCGGGGAGCACCGTCCACAGGACGGTGCTCTACGGACCCCGCAAATTGCCCCGGCGAGCCTGCTGCAAGGCGCTCGCGTGAAGGCAACTCCGCTGAGTTTCCAAGCGCGAGCCCCCTCCCTGCGGCGCAGGGCGCCGCGAGGAGTCGCGTCGTCAGCGCGGGCAGCGCTGACGACGTGCTCGCAGCAGCAGGCCGCCCGGGCGCAAGCTCCCGTCGCTCCGTCCGGCACGCACGAGTCGCGCCGGCGCCGCGAGGG
Source organism: Planctomycetia bacterium (assembly GCA_031404455.1). GTDB lineage: Bacteria > Planctomycetota > JAJSAM01 > JAJSAM01 > JAJVHW01 > JANNHP01. The sequence goes on from JANNHP010000287.1 coordinate 19,917, forward strand.
GTTTCTTCACACCCTCTGAGCTCTCGGAACGACCGCCGCCTTCGGGACGTTCTGGAACGCGAGGAACCGCCGCGCCGCGCGGTAGCATGCCGCAGCATGCGCGATCGGCGGTTCCTCGCTCTTCTGCTGACGGCGCTCGCCGCCGCCGCCTGCTCGCGCGAACCGCGGCACGTGCGGCTCGCCACCACGACCAGCACGCGCGACAGCGGCCTCCTCGATGCGCTCCTTCCCGTCTATGAGAAACGCAGCGGCGACAAGATCGACGTGATCGCCGTGGGCACGGGCGCCGCGTTCAAGCTCGCCGCCGACGGGAACGCGGACCTGCTGCTGGTGCACGATCCGAAGGGCGAGGAGGCGTTCATCGCCGCCGGAGACGGCAGGGAGCGTCGTCCGCTCTGCTGGAACACGTTCGAGATCCTCGGTCCCGCCGCGGACCCCGTCGGCGTGAAGGCAACGGCGACCGCGGGCGAGGCGCTGCGAAGGATCGCGAAGCAGGAGGCGGCCTTCGTCTCGCGCGGCGACGATTCGGGTACGCACCGCCGCGAGCTCTCTCTCTGGAAGTCCTCCGGCGGTCTCGCGAAGTGGAAGGGCTACCGCGAGGCCGGGCAGGGCATGGGGCCGGCGCTCCTCGTCGCCGACGAGACGAACGCCTACGTCCTCGCCGACCGCGGCACGGCGCTCAGCTACCGCAGGAAGCTGCGGATCGTGCCGCTCCTCGCCGACACCGAGGAACTCCGCAACGTCTACTCCGTCGTCCTCATCGACACGAAGCGGCACCCCGAGATCGCGGCGCAGGCCGCGTCCGCGCTCGCCGACTGGCTGCGGGGTGCCGAGGCCGAGAAGATCATCGGCGACTTCAGGATCGACGGCGAGTCGCTGTTCCATCCGCTGAAGAGCGGCCAGTAGGCGATGCAGGGGGAGGGAGACGTCCTCTCCGCGACGTGGCTCTCGCTGGCGATCTCGGCGGCGGCCGTCGCGATCGCGGCGGTCCCGGGCGTGCCGCTTGGGGCCTGGCTGGGACTCTCGCGGTCGCGGTGGCGCGCGCCCATCGTCCTCGCGGCGCGCGTCGGCATGTCGTTCCCGACGGTGCTGATCGGACTCCTCGTCTACGGCGTCGTCTCGCGACACGGGCCGCTCGGACGTTTCGAACTGCTCTTCACCCCGCACGCGATCGTCATCGGCGAGGTGCTGCTCGCGGCGCCGATGATCGTCGCACTCGGCGAGACGGCGACGTCCTCGCTCGATCCGCGGTTCCGCGAGACGGTGGCGGCGCTCCGGCTGTCGCGCGCGCGCGCCGTGTGGCTCGCGTGCGTCGAACGGCGCGAGGCGATCGGCGTCGCGCTCTTCGCGGCGTTCGCGCGCTGCGTCACCGAACTTGGCGTCGCGCTGCTCGTCGGAGGCAACCTGCGCGGCGAGACCCGAACGCTGACGACCGCCATCGCGCTCGAGACCTCGCGGGGGGACTTCGACCGGGCGATGCGTCTCGGATGGGTGCTCGTGGCGCTCGCGGTCGGGCTCAACGCCACGACGGCGATCCTCCAGCGCGGGACGTCGCGACCGTGACCGCGTTCGCGCTGACGGGGGTGATCGCCCGCTTCGACGACGGCGGCACGCTCTCGCTCGCCGACATGGAGATCTCGCGCGGCGAACTCGTCGCCCTGACCGGGGCGAACGGCTCGGGGAAGAGCACGCTTCTCAGGGTCCTCGCGGGACTCGTCGACTCGCGGGGTTCCGTGACGCGGGGACACGACGCGCGCGCGGTGGCATTCGTCGGTGCCCGGCCCTTCCTCTTCCGCCGCAGCGCCTTCGACAACGTCGAACTGGCGATCGGAGGAATCGGGCTCGCGCGGCTCGATCGACGGAGGCGAACCGGAGCCGCCCTCTCTCGCTGCGGGGCGTCGCATCTCGCGGGGCGCAGTCCCCGCGAACTGTCCGACGGCGAGGCGCAGCGCGTCGCGCTCGCGCGGGCGCTCGTCACGGAGCCCGAGGCGCTCCTCCTCGACGAGCCGCTCGGTCCCCTCGACGCCGAGGGCGAGGCGCTCGTCCTCGGACTGCTGCGCGATCGCGGCGAGCGAACGATCGTCGTCGCCTCGCCGAGTGCGGATGCGATCCGCTCCCTCGCGCCGCGAGTCGTGGATCTGCGGTGACGGGGCGGACGCCGCGTGTTCCCGCGTGCCGTTTCGGCCCCGGCACCATAGCCTCGCGGCGCCCATGAACGACCCGTTCGCACCGGTGGAGCAGTACCTGCGTTCGCGGGGGCTGCGCCACACGGCCGCGCGGCGCAAGATCCTCGACTCGGTCTTCGGCAGCCACGAGCACTTCACCGCCGACGGACTCCTCGACAGGATGCGGCGCCGCGGCGAGCGCGTGAGCCGCGCGTCGGTCTATCGCACGCTGTCGCTCCTATGCGACGGCGGCTTCGTCGAGAGCCGCGAGTTCCAGCGCGGACAGATGATGTACGAATCGATGCTCGGCCAGCACCACCACGACCACCTCATCTGCACCGGCTGCGGCCACATCATCGAGTTCGAGAACGACGAGATCGAACGCCTGCAGGAGGCGACCGCGAAGCTGCACCGGTTCGCCATCGAGCACCACTCGCTCCGCATCTATGGCAAGTGCTCGAAGTGCTCGTCGGGCGCGCGGCGCGCGAAGCGTTAGCCGCCTCCTACGCGCGGACGAGGCACGCCGCGGCGTCGCGGCCGCTCGTCAGCATGTGGGTCGTGTCGTCGAGTCCGTACTGTGCGGCGAGCCGGGGGATGAGCTCGCCCGTGAGGCGCGTGCGGTAGCCCTCGTCCGCGGTGCGGCTGCGCTCCTCGGGCTTGTAGATCTCGTCGTAGCGCTGCACGATCGACCCGGGGAAGCTCTCGAGGAAGAGGCGCACCTTCACGCCGGCCGACCCGCGCAGGTCGAGCACCTGCGCCACGACCCACTTGGCGCCGGCGTCGCCGGCCCGGCGGATCGTCTCCTCGAGCACGTTCTCGTCGTCGGTGAGGTCCGGCATGATCGGCGACAGCAGGAGTCCGACGGGGACGTGCTTGGTCGCGAGCATGCGCATCGCCCGGTAGCGCTCGGCGATCGTGGAGGTGCCCGGCTCCGTGCGACCGCGGATCGTCTCGACCGACGTCTGCATCGACACGAGGACGTTCACGAGCCCCTTGTCGGCGAGGGGCTCGAGGAGGTCGAGGTCGCGCAGGATGAGCGCCTGCCTCGTCTGGATGACGACCGGGTGCTCCTTCTCGAGGCACACCTTCAGCACCTCGCGCGTGACCTCGAACCGCTCCTCGGCGGGCTGGTACGGGTCGGAGAGGGCGCCCACGCAGAGGACGTGCTCCTGCCGGGGGCTCATCGACGGGTCGCCGAGCTCGCGCGCGAGGACCTCGCCCGCGTTCTGCACCACCGTCACGCGGCGGACGAATGTCTCGGGCGTGTCGCCGATCCACTCCGAGAGCGACCGCGTGTTGCAGAACTCGCAGCGGAGCTGGCAGCCGCGGTAGGTGTCGGCCACGTGCGTCCACGGGAGGTTCTCGTCCTTCGCGTGCTCGAGCAGCGCGGGCGTGAAGAGCGGGCGGTAGTCGATGCCTCCCATGCCGTCGCGGACCCAGCGCGCCGCGCGCGTCCGCGCCTTCGCCTCGAGACCCTTCAGCTTCTGGGCGACCGCGTCGAGGTCGAGGCCTTCGCAGGTCCCCGCGAACGGAAGCCGTGCGAGCTCGACGACGAGTCGCAGCACCGCCACGTCGTCGCGCGCGGCCCAGTCGAGGACGACCGGCGTGACGAGGTCGGGTGCGAGGCAGCCCATCTCGTCCACGGACTCCGCGATCGCCGTGCGGACCTGCGGCGTCGCGTCGGCGACGAGCCGGTCGAAGATCGAGAGCCCGCGCTCGAGGAAGCGGCGCAGGATCGTCGGCCGCGCGATCTGGCCGCTGGTCGCGATGTGGGAGATGGTGCGGATGACCACCTCGCGGACGTTGTCGTTCTTCCCCGCGATCCACCCCTCGACGGCGTTCGTGACGGCGTCGGCGTGCACGAGCCAGAGCTGCTCGAGCGCCGCGGAGCCTCCGTGCTCGCGCACCTCCGCGGAGTTGTCGTTCGCGAGGCGCTCCACGTACGGGAGCACCTCGGCGAGCGAGTTGCGGTCGCGCGTGCCGAGCACGGCGTAGCCCACTCCCGCCGCGATGCGGACGAGCGGATCGCTGTGCTCGGACCACGCCGCGAGGCCCGCCAGGGCGCCGCGGGGGTCGCGTCCGAGCTTCGAGCGCACGGCGGCGCCCGCCATCTGCGCCGTCTGGAGACTCGGCCGGGCGAGGAGTCGTTCGAGGATCTGTTCCATGGCGTCTCCCTCATCGGCCAGCCTCGTCTCCCAGATTGACAGGCCGCTCGGATCGGCTACGGTCGTCCGTGGCTGGACCCAGTGGGAGGTGCTACGTGCGGAGTCTTCTCAGGACGGCGGCGACCGTGGGGCTGATGCTGCCCGCGGCGGCGCTGGCCGACACGGTCCGGCTGCGTTCGGGCGACGTCGTCGAGGGCGAGGTGAAGGATCAGGGCGACCGCATCGAGGTCGCTATGAGGTCGGGCGCGGTCTCGGTGCGCTGGACCGACGTCGACGTCGTGCTGCGCGACAAGTCGGCGCTCGACGTCTACCGCGAGAAGCGCGCTGTCGTCGCAGCCGACGATGCCAAGGGTCTCTTCGCCCTGGCGCTCTGGGCCGAGCGGGCCGGTCTCGCGGAAGAGCGCCGGGCGTGCCTCGACGCGACGCTGAAGGCCGATCCCGAGCACGCGGCCGCGCGCGCCGCGCTCGCGCAGCAGAAGTCGGACGGCGCGTGGCTCGCGGGCGCGGCTCTCCTCGAGGCGAAGGGCTTCGTCGGCAAGGACGGGCACTGGGTGCTCAAAGAGGAGGCGGAGTCCCTCGCGCGGCGCGCGGAGGCGGCGAAGGGGTTCCTGCCTCCCGAGAAGCGCGCGGAGGAACTGCTGAAGAAGGCAGGCCTCGGCTCCGAGTCCGCGAAGAAGTTCGCGATCGACGCGCTGCGCGGACTCGATTCCGACGCGCTCCGGCGTCCGCTGCTGCGCGCGCTCCGCCGCGGCGAGCCGGCGACGCGCGAGGTCGCGGCCCGGGCGCTCGGCAGGGTCGGCGACGCCGACGTGCTCAGGCCTCTGATCACCGCGTCGATCCTCGACCGCGAGCACGCGGTGCGCGTCGCGGCGGTGGCGTCGCTGAAGGAGATCGGCGATCCCGACGTGGTGAAGCCGATCGCGAAGGCGATGTGGAGCGAGTCGCCCGAGGTCCGCATGAATGCGGCCGAGGCGCTCGGCTCGATCGGCGGCGTGCAGTCGGTGGATTACGTGATCCGCCGCGTGATGTCGTCCGGCGGTCCGGGCGGACGCAACAACATCTTCGTGGGCACGCAGATCAGCTACATCTCCGACTTCGACGTGGAGATCGCGCAGGCGGCGCAGATCGGCGATCCGATCGTCGGGACGCTGCGCGAGGGAGTGCTCCTCGACGCGCGCGTGGTCTCGGTGCGCGAGGAGTGGACCGAGGTCGAACGGCGCGTGTACTACACCGCGCTGGCTCGCGCCTCGGGCCGCGACTACGGCCAGGATCCCGTGGCGTGGAAGAAGTGGTTCGACGCGGAAGGCCGCGTCGCGCTCGCGACCGTCTCGCCGAAGTAGCGGGGCGAGGCCCGCAAGACGGCACGAAGAAGGCCGGCGGCGACGCGATCGCGTCCGCCGCCGGCCGTTCTGGCCGGGCTCGGGCTCGTCGGGGTCCGGCTACTTCTTCGCCTTCTTCGCGGCCGGAGCGGCTGCGGCCGGAGCCGCTGCCGCGCCGCCCGGCGCTGCTGCGGCTGCCGCGGCGTCGGCCTTGGGCTTCTCGACCTTCTTCTTGCCCTTCTGCTTGAAGACGGTGCGGACCTTCGGGAGACCGAGGACCTTGTCGCCGTCGGCCCACTTGCGCACCTTCTTGAGGCGCTCGATGCGCTCGGCGCGGGTCAGGACGTTACGGGCGCGGAGCTGTCCGCTCTTCACCTTGAGGCTTGGATCGATCGACACGTCGGCTCTCCTCGTTGCGGGAAGCGGGGGAGTGTGATGTTCGACCCGTGAAAGACCAAGGCTTTCATGCGCGACCGGCGGCGCGAGCCGCGAGACGCAGCGCGAGTCGCAGCGCGGCGGCCATGCTCCCGGGATCGGCGACGCCGCGGCCCGCGATGTCGCGAGCCGTGCCGTGGTCGGGCGAGGTCCGCGGCACGGGCAGGCCGAGCGTCACGTTCACGGCACCGCCGCCCTCCACCGCCTTCAGCGCGGCGAGTCCCTGGTCGTGGTACATGGCGACGAAGCCGTCGAACGCCGATCGCGCGCGCGGCGCGAACGTCCCGTCGCCGGGCAAGGGCCCGCGGCAGTCGATGCCTCGCGCGCGGCAGTCCTCCACGGCCGGGGCGATCGTCTCCGCGTCCTCGGGACCGAAGAGCCCGCTCTCCCCCGCGTGGGGATTGAGACCGAGCACCGCGATGCGCGGGCGATCGATGCCCCAGCCGCGCCTGAGTCCCGCGTCGAGGCGCGTGATCGTTGCGACGACGCGGTCCCGCGTGACGGCGCGCGGCACGTCGGCGAGCCTGAGGTGCGTCGTGACGAGGGCGACGCGCAGCGTCTCTCCGGCGAGGAGCATCGTCGTCTCGACACCGCCGAGTCGCGCGCCGAGGAACTCCGTCTGGCCCGGGAACGTGAAGCCGACCGCGGCGAGCGCCGCCTTGTGGATCGGGGCGGTGACGATCGCGTCGGCCTCGCCGCGGACCGCCATGCGGCACGACTCCTCGAGCGCCCAGAGCGCCGACGCGTCGCCGCGCACGGGGGAATCGACGATCCGCTGCGGCAGGGCGACGCCGAGGCGCTTCGCCGTCTCCTCGAGGAGCGCACGTTCGCCGAGCAGGACGACGTCGGCGCCGTCGGCGGCCCCAGCGGCGAGCGCCTTCAGCGCGACCTCGGTGCCGACTCCGTTCGGATCGCCCTGCGTGACGACGATCCGCGGGCACGCCGTCACGAGTCCCGCCTCGCCGCGCGGCGGAGCGCGGCTTCCGCGAGGAGCAGCCCCGCCGCACAGGCCACGAACGGGAGTTCGCGAGGCACCTCGTGCCGCACGGGTTCGCCGTCTCGCGGCGCGGGGATCTTCTCGACGAGTCGCGCGCCCGACTCGGCCGCGATCCGCTGCGCCGCGTCGGCGAGGAGAGGGCGCTCGCCCGCGGACGCTGCGATCGTGCGCCGCGGCGCGCCGTCGGGCGCGGTGAAGGTGCCCGCGTAGACGCCGGCCGGCGGCATCGCCGAGAGTTCCGCGATCGACTCGTCGCCGCGGTCCTCGCAGCGCGCGGCGATCGCCGATCCGGCGCGCAGCGCGTCGAGATGGAGCGTGCCGCCCGCGGGCGAGTCGATGCGAACGAACGCGCGACCGTCGTCGGCCTCGACGAACGTCGCGGCGGCCGCCTCCGCGGGCGGGGCCGGCGGTTCGACGAGTCCGCGCACGAGTTGCGCGACGAACTGCGACGCCGCGGGCCAGCGGCGAAACTCCGTCGCATCGGCGGACACGATTCCCGCGGAGATCACGGCGACGCGGCCGAGCGCGGCGCGGCCGAGCGTCAGCGCGGGCGCGCCGTCGTCCCACGCGAGGACGACCTGCGACACCGGCCGCGGCGGCGTCGTCTCCGCGAACGGCAGCGCCGGCCACTGCGACGACGAGAGCCCGGCGAGGAACGCGGCGGGCGTCGCGACGTGCGGCTTCTTCGCGACGGGGACCTCGGGCGGCTTCGGCTCGGACGGCTTTCCGAGATCGGCCACCGGGGCGTCCGCGGGCGGTGCCGGAAGGTCCTCGGCGTCGACCTTCGGACGCGCCTTCTTCGCGTCGTCGCGCTTCTGCGTCGTGAACCGCTTCGTGTCGAGCGTGATGATCTCGGGGAGACGCGCGGGGTCGCGTGCGACGTACATCTTGCCGTGTCCCCAGCCGGCGAGCAGCGCGAGCAGGTTGCCGTCGGCGTCGTCGCCCACGGCGATGGTGCTGAGCGTCACGCCCTGCGACGCGCCGCCGAGGACGAGATCGCGGAAGACGGCGGGGCGCGTCTCGCCGTCGGTGACGAGCACCACGTGCCGGATGCCGCACGGCTGCTCGAGGATCTTCCGGTAGCCCGCCTTCAGCGCCGGGAAGAAGTTGGTGCCGCCGGTCGCGCGAAGTCCCGCGATCCGGCGATAGAGGAACTGGAGGTCGACGGCGTCCTGGAACGGCGCGATCTCCCGCGCGTCGTCGTCGAAGGCGTAGACCGAGACCCTGTCCGACGGGGAGAGCGCGCCCGCCGCCGCGATCGCGGACTGCTGCGCCATCGCGAGCTTCGTCCCCGCCATGCTGCCGGACGTGTCGATGACGAGCAGCAGCGCGACGCGCAGCGCCTCCTTCTCGCCCTCGTCGATGGCGGGCTTCGGCGTCGCGGGGTCCGGCTTCTTCACGGGCGGGGGAGGTGCCGGCGGCTCCGGCGGCGGGACCGGCGGCTCCGGCGGGACGACCGGCAGGAGGGCATCGAGCGCGCCGCCGCGCAGTCGCGAGAGCCCCGAGCGACCCTCTCCGCCGAGGACGAGGAGTCCGGCGCCGGCGCGGACTCGCGCGACGATCGCCGGCGCGAGCGGACCGCCCGTCACGCCGGGACCGAGCACGATCGCGGCGCAGCGGTCGATGTCCTCGGGCGCGAGATCCGCCGCGCTCACGTCGGCGACGTCGAGCCCCTGCAGGCGGAGCATCGCGACGAGATCGCGCGACGCGACGTCGCCGGTGACGACGAGGACTCGCGGCGCGCCCGCGACGTCGAGGATCTGCGCCGCCGGGAGGCGTCCCGCGATCGTCGCGACGACCACGTGCGTCCCCGCGGCGAGATCGAGCGCGGGCGTCGTCGCGCGGTGCGCGCCAGGCGGCACCGAGACGACGGTCGCGCGGCCGTCCACCTCGAGGCGGGCCTCGCTGTCGCCGAGCGGTTCGTCGCCGGAATCGAGCGTGAGGACGACCGGGACTCCCTCGACCGCGCCCGAGGGCGCCACGATCCGGGGCGCGTCCGCGAGCGGCGCCGGGGCGTCGTCGGCGCGCAGACCGACGACGGACCGCGCGATCCCCGTTCCTCCGCGCAGCGCGCGGACGGCGGGGCCGAGGTCCCGTCCGCGGCCCACGTCGGAACCGGTCGCAAGGACGAGTTCCGCCGGACGGTCCGGATCGCGCGCGGCGCGGAGAGTCTCCAGCGCGGTTGCGGCATCGGCCGCCGCCGACGGCCACCGCACGGCGAGCGATGCGTCCGACGTCTCGAAGCCGTCGTGCGCCGCGAGGAGCGTCCGTCCCTCGACGCGCGACTCGCTGCGGCTCACCGGCGAGAACGCCGCGAAGACGGCGAGTCCCACCGCCGCGCCGCGCGCGAGTGCGGCGCCGAGCGCTGCGAACCGTCGCGCCGACGAGAGGGCGCGCGCCGTCACCAGAGCGACGACGACGCCCGCGATGCCCGCGGCCGCCCAGGCGACCGGTGCCGCTTCCAAGGCGCTACCGCACCAGCATCGCGCCGAGCCAGTCGGCTTCGTCGGCGATGGGCCAGGGGTCGTCCGCGTCGCCCGAGAGCACGCGCAGCGTCAGCGACTTCGCGCCCTTCACGTCGATCCGCGGGACCTCGACGGGGCTCGCCTTCCCGCGCACGTCGGCCGCGCCGGAGCGCAGGAACCCGCTCGACCACTTCGTCTTCCCGTCGACGAGCACCTCGAACACGACGCCTCCGAGCGGGCCGGCACCGTCGTCGAGTCCCGCCCACGCGCGCAGTTCCGAGAACTTGCCGTCGAGGTCCCACGTCATCGACGTGCCGGAGTAGACGCCGATCCCCTTGACCCAGGTGCGCCCGCCGCTCGTCAACGACCGGCCGCCGAACGAGCGGTCGAGGCGCGGCGCGTAGAGCACCGACGGATCGCCCGCCGCAGGCTTCCAGAAGGGCGCGATCTCCGTCTTCGCGGCGGGAAGGTCCGAGAGATACGCGAACCGGTCGGACACGACGTGCGCGGCGACGACGTCGGCGAGCGCCGCGTTCACGTCGAACCCGGCGAGACTCTTCATCCTGAGGCGTCCCTCGGCCACCGTGGGCCCGGCACCGATCACCTGCGATCCGTCGCGCAGCACGACGACGAGGAGGGTTCCCGCGGGGCGCTTCCCGGCGTCGCCGGTCACGCGCACGGCGGTGACCCGTTCGTAAGCGACCGGCACGCTCTCGCCCGCCGCGTTCTCCACGGTGACGGCCTTGCCCCCGAACGACTGGATCGTGCAGGCGATGCGGTCGCCTCCCTCGAGGTGAACGACGTCGGTCGTCTCGGCGGAGTGGAGGTCCGGCGGTTCGGGCATCAGAGAGAGACGGCGCAGGAACCGCACGCTCGCCATCCGGTCGATCGGGACCTTGACGCTGCCGAGCAGCGGCGAGGCGAGCGTGAGGCCGTGCTCGTCGCCGTCCTTGATCTCGCCGTGCAGCGTCTCGCCGGTGGCGAGGTCGATCGCGACCTCGGTCGGCGTCCAGGCCGGAGACGGGTCGAGCGGCGTCGGGAACCCGATCGCGATGACGTCGGCGAGAGGGACCTTCACCTCGCCGCCCGCCGCAGCGAGCAGGATCTCGCCGTCGGCAATCGACGCGAGGCGTTGCGCCGCGACGGCGTCGCCGGTCACGCGCTCCACGCGGATCGGCGCGTCACCGGCCGCGCGCGCGGCGCCGGCCGGGACCATCAGCGCGGCCGCGAGGGCGAGGAACATCGTGCGTCGCATGGCTCGGATCGTAACACCCCCGGCACGCTTCCCGAGGGGCGGCGGGGTCGAGGGCCCGGCGGCGGTCCGGGCCTGCGGTCGCTCGAGCGGGGGTGCGGGCCTCACCGGCCCCGGGAGACCGTGAACGTCACATTCTCCGCCGCGTCCGCGACGGTGAACCGCGACTCGCCCCCGCTGTCGAGCTTCACGACCACGACGACGGCGCCGAGCGGACCGTCGTCGAACTGCCAACTCCCTTCGCTCCCGGTTCCGCCGGACCGGGACGACGTGGTCGCGCCGTCCTCGCCCGGTGCTGTTCGCTCCAGGTGGACCACCGCGTCGTCGACGGGCGCACCGGTCGCGTCGCGAAGCGTGACGCGTAACCTGCGCGCCGGCTCCAGGCGAACGACGAGTTCCCTCCCGGATTCCGGAATGTCGAGCGCGAGGTGTGTCCACACCGGATGCCCGGCCGCGGAGACCGCGACGCGCAGACGACCGGTGCGAATCTCTTGGAACGCGAACCTGCCGTCGCGGGTCGTCAGGACCGGCGGTCCGCTGACAGTGATCCAGTCGTCCGCGACGTCCGGCTGCGAAAGCTGAACGCACGCGTTCGCGACCGGGTTCCCGGCACCGTCGACGACGGTCCCGCCGAACGGCCGTGGGGCGGGCACGTCCAGCACGACGACGCGACGCTCGCCCGCGGCGAGCGAGATCTCACGGTCGGCGTGAACGGTTCCGACGATGTCGAGCAGACGGAGGCGAACGGGTACCGCCGAGCGCAGCCCCGAGACGACGAACTGCGGCCTGTCGCGGGCCTCGAGACGGATACTTGCGGAGCGCCCGTCCGGCGAACCCTCCGCCACGGCAGACGCCCCGCCCGTCAGCGAAGCGATCTCGTCGTACTTCCCCCGCGGCGAGTCGAAGAGGGCCCCCGGCGAGCTGAGATCCAGACGGAACGTGCTGAGTCGCAGATTCGGCCCGCCGTTCACCTTCACCTCCAGCACCGCGGCGCGAGAGAGGACGACGTCGATCGGCTCTGCGGCGCCCGTCGTCACGTCGAGCGGCGCGGAAACGAATCCGTTCGCACCCACATGCACACGCGGCGGATCGCCCCAGACGCGCAGCGTCGCGCGGCCTTCGCCGTCCGTCGGCGCGCCGGAGACGACCTGGTGCGCCTCGACGGCGATCGCGCCGGAGACCGGCTGGCCGTCGACGTCGCGGACGCGAACCTCGACGGTTCGTACGTCCGCGAGGCGCACTTCGCCGAGGTCTCGCGACGACTCGCTCGTGGCGTCGATCGGCGTGCGGCGCTCCGCCCGGCCGTCGGCATCCGTGACCGTCACCGCGAGCGACCGCGGATCGAGGAACGGCGCGCACACCACGAAACGGCCGTCCGCGCCGGACTTCGTCTGAGATGCAAATTCGCCCGTGGCGTGCGTGCCGGACAGCACGACGACAGCGTTCACGACCGGCGTCCGTTCCGAAGTCACGACCCGGCCCGTGAACCGAGGCAGGGCGAGAAGATCGAGGAACACGCCCTGCGCGGGGACGTCGGTCTCGACGAACCGGTACGGGTGCGCCCTCGTGTCCCGGAACACGAAGCCCTGCGGGATCACGACGTGCACGCCGCGGCCCGGCGAGAGGCCGGTGAACACGAAGCGTCCGTCGGCGTCCGTCCGAGCCGGCACGTTCGACGTCCACAGACCCCGGCCGGCGCCGAGCCGCGCCGACACCGCGGGCGGAAGGGCGTCGGACGCGCACCACGGCGTTCCGTCCGAGAGCGCGAGTCTCACTTCGACGGACTCGCGGGGTGCGAGGCCGTCCACGCGCACGACGCCCTCGACCGAGGCGTTGGCCGGCACGACAACCTCGTGCACCGAGGCGCCGGCCGGGATCTCCGTCCACACCAGCGGGTGACTTGGTGCAGCGACTACGGCCTTGCGTGCCGCTTCGGACCACGGGAGTTCAACAGCCCCCTCGACGCCCGCATCGCCAGAGCACTCGACGATCTCGTCGTGCCAAGCGACGACGTGCGTCCCGGCGGTGGACAGGCCGTCCGCGCGCCGGACGCGGATCTGCATCGACGACGTCGCGGCAGGCGCCGCCGGCGCCTCGTGCGAGTCGCTCTCAGCCGTCCGTTCGTCCGGGCGCTCGCGGCGCTGGGAGCGGTTTGGATCTTCTCCGGGCGCGGCGACGTCAGCGTGGTCGTCGCGCACCGTGACGGCTGGCCCCGCCGGGTCGCGCGCGGCGCCCCTCGTCACGAACCAGATCGCGCCTGCGGCGAGCAGCGAGAGGACGAGTGCGGCCGCCCGGGTCTTCTGCCTCGACCTGGGCGCATTCTTGTTCATGTGTGCTCCCACACTACTGCCCGCGGATGGGCACGCCGTCGCATGGCGGCGGCACCCGCGCCTTCCTCGCCGACCACGGCCGCGGCTCTGTCAACGTGACAGCCCCGCGTCCCGTCCGGAGCGCGCGCTGCCACGCTGGCACTCTCCGACAGGCTCGTCCCAGGCTCGGGACGGCGGCATGCCGGCTGCTATTGGACCTGGGGCCGATTCCCTTTCAAGCGGTCGCGTTCACACACGCGGCAAGGAGTCTCCGGATGGCGAAGCAGTTGGCTTTCGACGCCGAGGCGCGTGACGCGATCAGCGTCGGCGTCACGAACCTCGCTCGCGCGGTCAGCGCGACGCTCGGCCCGCGCGGGCGCAACGCGATGCTCGACAAGGGCTGGGGCGCGCCGACGGTCACCAAGGACGGCGTGTCCGTGGCCGAGGAGATCGAGTTCGCCGATCCGTACCAGAACATGGGCGCGCGTCTCATCCGCGAAGTGGCGTCGAAGACTTCCGACGTCGCGGGCGACGGCACGACGACGGCAACGGTCCTCGCGGCCGCCCTCTACAAGGAGGGCCTGCGCCACGTGGTCGCCGGCGCGAACGCGGTCGAACTCCAGCGCGGCATGCTCGACGCCGTGGCCCACGTCGTCGCGAACCTGAAGAAGATGTCGAAGCACGTCGCGGGCGACAAGAAGTCGATCATGCAGGTCGCGACCATCTCGGCGAACGGCGACAAGGAGATCGGCAAGATCATCGCCGACGCGCTCGAGAAGGTCGGCAAGGACGGCGTCGTCACGGTCGAAGAGGGCAAGTCGCTCGAGACCGAGGTGGACGTCGTCGAGGGCATGCAGTTCGACCGCGGCTACCTCTCGCCGCATTTCGTCACCGACGCCGACCGCATGGAGTCCGTGCTCGAGAACCCGCTCATCCTCATCCACGAGGACAAGATCAGCGCGGTCGCGAAGATCGTCCCGCTCCTCGAGAAGGTGATCCGCGAGAACCGTCCGCTCGTGATCATCGCCGAGGACATCGAGGGCGAGGCGCTCGCCACCCTCGTCGTCAACAAGCTCCGCGGCGGGCTGCGCGTCGTAGCGGTCAAGGCCCCCGGCTACGGCGACCGTCGCAAGGCGATGCTCGACGACATCGCGACCCTCACGGGCGCCAAGCCCGTCATGAAGGACCTCGGCTCGGACCTCGAGCAGGTCCGCCTCCAGGACCTCGGCACCTGCCGCAAGATCGTGGTGGACGGCGAGAACACGCTCATCGTCGAGGGCAAGGGCAAGCCGGCCGACGTCCAGAGCCGCATCGCACAGATCCGCCGCGAGATGGACTCGACGACGTCCGACTACGACCGCGAGAAGCTCCAGGAGCGGCTCGCGAAGCTCGCGGGCGGAGTCGCCGAGATCAAGGTCGGCGCCGCGAGCGAGATCGAGATGAAGGAGAAGAAGGCGCGCGTCGAGGACGCGCTGCACGCGACCCGCGCCGCCAACGACGAAGGCATCGTCCCCGGCGGCGGCGTCGCGCTCATCCGCGCGTCGCAGTCGCTGCGGGAGATCAAGCTCCCGGGCGACCGGCGCCTCGGCGTCGAGATCCTGAAGCGCGCTCTCGAACTGCCCGCTCGCACGATCGCGGAGAACGCCGGACTCGACGGCTCCGTGGTCGCCCGCAACATCAGGAAGGGCACCGGCAACTACGGCTACGACGCGAACGAGGAGCGCTGGGGCGACATGGTCGAGTTCGGCGTGATCGACCCGACGAAGGTCGTGCGCTCGGCGCTCGAGAACGCCGTGTCGGTCGCGGGTGTGCTGCTCACGACCGAGTGCCTCATCGCGACCGCGCCCGAGAAGGAAGACGACTCGGCGGGCGGCGGCGAGGCGATGGACGAGGACATGTGACGAATTCGGCGAGGCGCCGAATTCGTGAGTAAGACACTTAGGAGACGCACATGAAGCTCAAGCCATTGAACGACCGCGTGATCGTGACGCCCCTCGCGGCGGAAGAGAAGACCGCGGGCGGCGTGATCCTTCCGGACAACGCGAAAGAGAAGCCCAACAAGGGCAAGGTCGTGGCCACCGGCCCCGGCAAAACCCTGGACGACGGCAAGCGCGTGGTGCTCGCCGTGAAGAACGGCGACGTCGTCTACTACGGCAAGTACTCCGGCACCGAGGTCAAGGTCGCGGGCGAGGAGTTCAAGATCCTCCGCGAAGAGGACATCCTCGGAGTGGAAGAGAAGTAGCCGTCGCCGTCAGTCCCCTCGTGATGCATACGACTCAGGAGCAATGATCCATGGCCAAGCAGCTTCTTTTCGATGACGCCGCCTGGAAGAAGGTCCAGTCGGGCGTGTCCCAGCTCGCCACCGTGGTCAGGGTCACACTCGGGCCCGCGGGCCGCACCGTGATCCTCGACAAGAAGTGGGGCAGCCCAGGCGTCACGAAGGACGGCGTCACCGTGGCGAAGGAGGTCGAGCTCGCCGATCCCTTCGAGAACATGGGCGCCAAGCTCGTCAACGAGGTCGCCAGCAAGACGTCCGACGTCGCCGGCGACGGCACGACGACGGCCACCGTGCTCGCGGACGCCATCTTCTCCGAGGGCGTGAAAGCGCTCGCGGCGGGCGTCGATCCCATGGCGCTGAAGCGCGGACTCGACAAGTGCTGCGAGGCGATCGTCGCCGCGATCGAGAAGCAGTCCCAGCCCGTCAAGAACCTCGCCGGCTACAAGCAGGTGGCGATGATCTCGGCGAACCAGGACGACGAGATCGGCGCCAAGATCGCGGAAGCGGTCGACAAGGTCGGCAAAGACGGCGTGATCACCGTGGAGGAGGCGAAGAGCCTCGACACGAAGCTCGACTACGTCGACGGAATGCAGTTCGACAAGGGCTACATCTCCCCGTACTTCGTCAACCAGCCCGAGAAGATGCGCACGCTGCTCGAGGAGGCACTCGTCCTCGTCCACGAGAAGAAGATCTCCACGGTGCGCGAGATGATCCCGCTCCTCGAGCAGGTGGCGCGCAGCGGACGTCCGCTGCTCATCATCGCGGAGGACATCGAGAACGAGGCCCTCGCGGCGCTCGTCGTCAACCGCCTGCGCGGCGTGCTGAACGTCTGCGCCGTCAAGGCGCCGGGCTTCGGCGACCGTCGCAAGGCGATGATGGGCGACATCGCGGCCGTCACGGGCGCGGACTTCATCTCGTCCGATCTCGGCGGCAAGCTCGAGGACGTGAAGCTCGAGCAGCTCGGGAGTGCCAAGAAGATCGAGATCACCAAGAACGACACCACGATCATCGAGGGCGCGGGCCAGAAGGCCGCGATCACCGACCGCATCCAGCAGATCCGCCGCCAGATCGAGGAGACGACGTCGGACTACGACCGCGAGAAGCTTGAGGAGCGGCTCGCGAAGCTCTCGGGCGGAGTCGCCGTCATCAAGGTCGGCGCCGCGACCGAGGCGGAGAGCAAGGAGAAGAAGGCGCGCGTCGAGGACGCGCTCCACGCGACGCGCGCGGCGGTCGAGGGCGGTATCGTCCCCGGCGGCGGCGTGGCGCTCCTGCGCTCGCTGAAGGCGATCGACGACATCCGCGGGAAGCTGAAGGGCGACGAGAAATTCGCCGCCGACCTCCTCGAGCGCGCGCTCGAGGCGCCCTGCCGCGCGATCGCCGAGAACGCCGGCGAGGACGGCGCCTGCGTCGTCGACGAGATCCTCTCCTCCGACAAGCCCGCCTGGGGCTTCGACGCCCGCCGCCGCGAGTACGTGGACATGCTGAAGGCCGGGATCGTGGACCCGACGAAGGTCACGAAGTCCGCCGTGATGCACGCGATCAGCGTGTGCGGCACGATGCTCACGACGCGCGTGATGGTGACGGAGCTGAAGGACAAGGACCGCAAGAAGGCCGTCGCTGGAGCGGTCTCCTAGCGCGAACGATGTCCGGCAAGCGCGACTACTACGAGGTGCTGGGAGTCGCGAAGGGCGCTTCCGCCGACGACATCAAGAAGTCGTACCGGAAGCTCGCGCTCAAGTTCCACCCCGACCGCAACCCCGGCGACAAGAAGGCCGAGGAGTCGTTCAAGGAAGTGGCCGAGGCGTACGAGGTCCTCTCGGACGCCGAGAAGCGCCCGCGCTACGACCAGTTCGGTCACGCGGCCGTCGGCGGCGCGACCGTCCAGGGCCAGCCGGGACAGGGCGGCTACCACGACCCGTTCGACATCTTCGAACAGGTGTTCGGCGGCCGCGGCGGCTCGATCTTCGACGAGCTGTTCGGCGCGGGCGGCCGCGGCGCGGCACCGCGCGGGAGCCACCTGCGCGTCGACGTCACGCTCTCCTTCGAGGAGATGGCGAAGGGCTGCAAGAAGACCATCGCGCTGCGCCGCCACGAGGGTTGCGTCACGTGCGGCGGCAGCGGGGCGAAGCCCGGGACGACCCGCCGCCAGTGCGCCACGTGCGGCGGCGCGGGACAGGTGCGCCAGGTCGCGTTCGGCTTCATGCAGGTGCAGCAGACGTGCCCAGCGTGCCGCGGCGAGGGCTCGCGCGTCGAGACGCCGTGCGCGACGTGCCGCGGCTCCGGCCAGGAGCTGAAGAAGCGCGACATCGACGTCACCATCCCCGCCGGCATCGAGGACGGCACGCAGATGCGGCTCTCCGGCGAGGGCGAAGGCGGCCCGTTCGGCGGTCCTTCCGGCGACCTCTTCATCGTGGTGCGCGTGCGCGCGCACGACGTCTTCCGCCGCGAGGAGAGCGATCTCCACGTCACGGTGCCGATCTCCTTCGCCGACGTGGCGCTCGGAGCGGACGTGGACGTGCCGACGCTCGAGGGGCGCATGAAGCTGCCGGTGAAGGCGGGCACGCAGAGCGCCGAGCAGGTGCGCCTGCGCGGCAAGGGTCTCCCGAACGTGCACGACGGACGCCGCGGGGACCTCGTCGTGACCGTCGAGGTCGAGGTCCCGAAGAAGCTCACGTCCAGGCAGAAGGACCTGCTCCAGGAGTTCCGCACCATCGAGGCCCAGAACCCCAGCGCGCGCAGGAAGAGCTTCCTCGACCGGCTGGGCAGCCTCTTCACGAGCGCTTGACGGGTGACAGAGATGAACGGCGACGAGAACCAGACCGACGAGCCCGTGACCGGCGAGTTCGAGCCCGAACTGCCGCCGCCCGAGGGCGGCGGGGCAGAGCCGGAGCGCGTCTACACCGAGGCCGAGGTGAAGGCCCGCCTCGACGACGCGGCCGTCGAGGCGAAGGACCGCCACCTCCGTTTGACCGCCGAGTACGAGAACTTCCGCCGCCGCGTGCAGCGGGAGAAGGAGCAGTGGACGGGCGAGGCGATCGAGCGGTTCGCGACGGATCTCCTCGGCGTCCTCGACGACTTCGACCGCGCGCTCGCGGTGACCTCCGGTTCCGCGGACGCCGTGACGGAGGGCATCCGACTCACCGACCGCCAGCTCCGTGCTGCCCTCTCCCGCCACGGCGTCGAGTGCGTCGATCCCGTCGGCCAGAAGTTCGACCCGAAGCTTCACGAGGCGATCCAGCGCGTGCCCGCCGCCGCCGACCGGCAGCCGGGCACCGTCGCCGCCGTGTTCGAGAAGGGCTACACGCTTCGCGGCAGGCTCCTGCGCCCCGCGCGGGTGCAGGTCGCCGGGGACGCGTAACTCGATGCCGACCTACGAGTACGAGTGCACCGTCTGCGGCCACGCGTTCGAGACGATGCACGGGATGACCGCGCCGGTCCTGCGCAAGTGCCCGAAGTGCAAGAAGCTCAAGCTGAAGCGCCTCATCAGCGGCGGAGCGGGCGTCATCTTCAAGGGGTCCGGCTTCTACGAGACCGACTACAAGCGGAATCGGCGAGGCGCCGATTCCGCGCAGCACGACTCGGGCAGGCAGTTGGACCAGTCCGCGGACAAGGACAAGTCCGAGTCCAAGCCGGAGCCGAAGGGCGATTCGAAGAGTGAGACGACGAGCGACACGAAGACGGACTCGAAGTCCGATTCGAAGCCGAAGAAGGACTCCGGCGCGGGCAAGGACTCCGCGGCCAAGAAGGACTCGGGCCCGAAGAAGGAGTGACGTGGGACTGCGCGTTCCCTGTCCGCGCTGCGGCACCGAGACCGAGGCCGACGAATCGCAGCCGCTGCCTCCTCACTTCCCATTCTGCTCGGAGCGCTGCCGCCTCATCGACCTCGGGAAGTGGGCGGACGGCGAGTACCGGATCTCGAGTCCGCTCCCGCCGGGACACGCGGACGCGCCGCCCGAAGAGTGAGGCGCCCGGCCTCGTTCACCACCAGCGCTGGCGGCCTTCCTCGATCGTGAAGATGCGCTCGAGCTTCCGGCTGTCCTTCGCGAGGAGCCAGTAGAGGCCGTCCGAGGCGAGGTCCGCGAACGAACGCGGTTCGTCGCCCGCGACGAACTCCTCCACGGTCTTCCAGTCGCCGTCCCAGCGCTCGAGAACGTACGTCGCGCCCTTCGCGAGATGCGACACCGGCGTCTCGGCCTTCGTGTCCACGCTGACGAACCCGGCGTCCACTGCGTTCGCGCGGAGACCGGACTTCGCGCCGGTTCCCGCGAGCGTCCGCACCGTCCCGTCCTTCGCGACGATCAGCGGCGCCGCGGCGGGGATGAGCTTCTTCCCGTCGTGGACGGCGGGCAGATACGCGATGTTCCGGCCC
>JANNHP010000288.1:0-6981 GCA_031404455.1 Planctomycetia bacterium
GAAGGCCCACCACACGTTGCCGCTGTGGCCGGCGCCGCCCGCGGAAACGCCGGAGCCGTTCGACGAGATGTGGATGCCGACGAAGAACACTCCGTTCGTTCCACTCCCGCCGTTGACGACGAACGCGGCGTCGAACGTGGAGCGCTCGACCTCGATCTCGTCGTCCTCGGGGCCGGTCTGGATCGTCGACTTCTTCACGAACCGCGACGTCGTGACCCAGACGGCGTCCTCGCCCTCTTCGGTGAGCACCTTGACGTCGCCCTGGAACGTGTTGCCGAGCATGTCGAGCGTGTCCTTGCCGGCGCCCGTCCGGACGAGGAGCGACGCGTACGTCGTGAAGCCGTTGCGGTGGACCTCGACCCGGTCGTCGCCCTCGCCCGTGACGATCCTGAGGCGCCCGCGCACGGTCGAGTCAGCGACGCGGACGAAATCGGCGCCGTCCGCGGTATCGATCGATCCGCCGCGCGCGAGGTCCGACCCGGCCTCGATCGTGACGGTGTCGTCGCCCGCGCCGCCCGTGACCGTGAGGCGGCGGCGCACTTTCACGAGATAGAGGCTGAACGTGTCGTTGCCGTCGCCGAGGTCGGCGGAGAGGTCGCCCTTCAGCGTGAAGCCGCCGAGGGCGAGCACGTCGTCGCCCGCGCCGAGCGACGCGCGGATCGTCTTCACGTCGAGGAAGCGCGCCTCCGCGGCGCCGCCGAGCGTGGTCCCGTTCCGGCCGCGCAGGACGATCTCGCGCGAGACGGGATCGCGGTCCACCTGGACGTCGTTCGCGAGGTCGTCGCCCGTCAGCGTCAGCACTCCGCGATCGGCCAGCGCGGCGACGTCGCCCGCGGCGAACGCCGGGGCGGCGAGCGCGGCCGCGATCAGGGTGGAGGCGAGGGTCCGGAGCACGGGCAGAGTCTACCCAGGGGAACCGGCCGGTGTGAGGGTCCCCTCCCCGCCGGGCGCCGCCCTGACCCGTATCCAGGAGTTCGATGCGCAGTCCCCGGAGGCGCGCCCGGGCACCGCGCCGTAGAGTCCGCTCCGCCATGCAACGAGAACTCCCGCCGCCCGGTGAGATGTACGACGCCCTCGTCCGCCGCGACACGGCGTTCGACGGCGTCTTCCTCACAGCGGTGCGCACGACCGGGATCTTCTGCCGTCCCTCGTGCCCGGCCCGCAAGCCCGCGCGCGAAAACGTGGAGTTCTTCGCCTCGGCGCAGGAATCGCTGCTCGCGGGGTACCGCGCGTGCCTGCGCTGCCGGCCGCTCGCCGCGGACGGCGACGCACCGGACTGGCTCGCGCCGCTCGTCCTCGATGTCGAGAACGCTCCGGACGCGCGCTGGACCGACGACGACCTCCGCGCGCGCGGACTCGATCCGTCGGGCGTGCGGCGCTGGTTCAAGCGGCGGCACGCGATGACGTTCCACGCCTTCCACCGCGCGCGCCGCGTCGGTCGCGCGCTCGCCCGGCTGCGAGCCGGCGCGCCCGTCGCGCCGACGGCGTTCGACGCCGGGTTCGAGTCGCTGAGCGGGTTCCACGAGGCGTTCCGCCGCATCACCGGACACACGCCGGACCGCGGCCGCGAGGTCGCGACGCTCCACGTGCAGCGGATCGAGACGCCGCTCGGCGCGATGGTCGCGGGCGCGACCGACCGCGGCCTCGCGCTGCTCGAGTTCGCCGACCGGCGGATGCTCGAGACGCAACTCCGGCGTCTCGCGGCGCGGAGGAACGTCGTCGCGGTTCCGACGCGCAACGCCGTGATCGATCGCATCGAGGACGAGCTCGCCCGCTACTTCGCCGGAAGGCTGCAGCGGTTCACCGTTCCCCTCGACCTCGCGGGCACGGACTTCCAGATCGCCGTGTGGCGCGGACTCGGCGACATCCCTTACGGCGAGACGCGCAGCTACGCGGAGCAGGCGGCGGCGCTCGGGCGAAGGACGGCGACGCGCGCGGTCGCGCGGGCCAACGGCGACAACCGCGTGGCGATCGTCGTCCCCTGCCACCGGGTGGTAGGCTCCGACGGCCGGTTGACGGGATACGGCGGCGGGCTCTGGCGGAAGAAGCGGCTGATCGAACTCGAGCGATCGAACGCCGCGCGGACGCTCGCGAGAGCGTAGCGTTCGCTTCGGGAGGACTGGGATGGCGGGACAGGCGCGGACGCTGCTGATCCTCGGCGGCGTGCTCGTCGCGGGGATCGCGGCGGCGGTGTGGTTTGCGATGCCGCCCGACACGGACGCGCCGCAGGGCGGTGACGTGCCCGGGCCGACGGGCGGAACGGATCGCGCAGACACTCCGTCCGGCGCGGCGGCGGCGTCGCGGCCGAAGAAGCAGGGCACGGCGTCGCTCTCCGGCGAGGTGCGCCGCACGGCGGGTCGCGCGCCGGTCGCCCTGCAGGAGATCCGTCTCGCGCCCGAACGCGGCGACGCGTGGACCGTCGTCACCGACGCGCAGGGCGCCTTCCGCTTCGAGAAGATCCCGCACGGCGGACCGTACGAGCTCTCCGCCGCGGCGAAGGGCTGCGGCACGATCCGCATCCCAGGCATCGCGCTCGACCGGAACGAGAAGCGCAACGTCGGAACGCTGTGGCTCGATCCCTCGGTGAAGCTCACGGTGCGCGTGAGGAGCGGCGCCGACCTGCCTGTCGAGGGCGCGGTCGTGGAGGCCTTCCCCGTTCCGCAGTGGGTGGACTGGGACTGGTCGAAGGCGCTCGCGCAGATCGGACAGACGCCGATCTCGGTGGCGAAGACGACGACGGACGCCGCGGGTCTCGCGCTCTTTCCCGAGATGGCCGTCGGCGAGTGGACGTTCACCGCGAAGAAGGACGGCTTCGCCACCTCCGGCGCGAGCGGCGTGACGCTCCGCTCCGACGAGGAACCGCAGCCCGTCACCATCTGGCTCGCGAGCGGCTACCCGCTCGACGGCCGCGTGCTCTCAGCGGACGGCAAGCCCGTAGCGGGCGCGCTCGTCATGGCGGCGACGCCCGATTCCGGCTGGGACACCGCCGCCGCGCCGATGCGCGCGCGCGTCACCACCGACGCCGAGGGACGCTTCGCATTCGCGGCGCTCGAAGCCGGCGACGCGCTGCTCTGGGTCGGACGTCCCGGAGGAGCGCCGTCGCCCGCGGCGACGCTGCGCATCCCGCTCGTGCCGCACTACGACATCGTGCTGAAGGGCGGCGGTATCCTCACGGGCACGGTGACGGTGAAGGAGACGGGCGAACCGGTCGAGGGCGCGACCGTCCGCACGTCGAGCTGGGAGACGGGCGAGGCGCACGGTGCCGAGGCCGTCACCGACGCCTCCGGGAAGTACTCGCTCGAGATGGTGGCCGGCCCCGTGAACGATCTCACCGTCGAGAAGGAAGGCCTCGTCCAGATCCCCGCCGTGTCCCGCGCGGGCATGCAGCGGCAGGCGGTGCTGCACGAGGGCGCGAGCGTCGTCCGCGACATCGAGATGAGGAAGGGCGCACGACTCACGGGCGTCGTGAAGGGTCCCGCGGGACCGATCGCGGGGGCGCGCGTGCTCGTCCACATCGGCACGCCGGACGAGGGCTTCGACCAGAAGGCCGCCACGACCGGCGCCGACGGGCGCTACGAGTACGCGAGCGTCGGCGAGGGCGACTTCCTCGTGCTCGCCGAGAAGGAGGGCTTCTACCTCGAGGGCGCGCCCGAGGACTGGTGGGACGCGGCGCAGGACCCGAACACCGCGCGCGACCTCCGCGTGACGATCCCCGCAACAGGCGAGGCCGTGAAGGACCTCGAGATGAAGCGCGGGTCTGCCGTCACCGGGACCGTGATCGGGCCCGACGGCGAACCGCTCGCGGGCGCTCGCGTCGCAGGTCCGGGCGCGGCGCAGTCGCCGCCGACGGGCGCGGACGGCGCCTTCCGCGTGGAGGGCGTGACGCCCGGTCCCCTCGTGACGCTCGTCGCCTCGAAGGACGGCTTCGTCCCCGAGCCGGCGCCGATCGCGGTCGGGGCAGACGGGCCCGCGACAGGAATCGTGCTGCGCATGCTGCGAGCGCCGCGGATCCGCGGGACCGTGACCGTCGCCTCGGGTGCGCCGATCCGCGACGCGCGCGTGCTCCTCGCGCACCAGGACGCGGACGAGAACTCGTCGCCCTGGGGCGATGTGTGGATGTGGCAGAACGCGACGCGACTTCCGGTGCGCACCGACGGCAGCTACGAGGGCGACATGCCGTTCGGACCTCCCGGCACGCTGCTCGTCCGCGTCGTTTCGGTCGACCATCCGCCTGCGGACGCGAAGCCGGTCGAACTCGTCGCCGGACAGACGGTGTACGAGGTGAACCTGTCGCTCGACGAGGGCGCAGCGCTCTCGGGGAGAGTGACGTCGAAGTCCGGCGCGGGCGTCGCCGGCGCCGAGGTGTCGATCGCGCCGCACGTCGATGCGTCCGACTCGAACGCCGTCTTCTACGGCGGCGGAGAGAACGTGCCCGTCTGGGCCGTGACGGAGGCCGACGGTGCATTCCGCATCCCCCACCTCGCGGCCGGGCGCTACGACGTGCGCGCCACGGCCGCCGGCTTCGTCACCTCGCAGGTCGTCGCGGACCTCACCGCCGGCGCGCCGCTCGTCGTGACGCTCGCACCGGAGATGTCGATCGAAGGCACCGTCGCGCTCGCCGACGGAAGTCCCGTCGAGGGCGTCGAGGTGACGGCAAACGAGGGCGATGCCGCCGGGCGCGCGGAGGCGTTCGGCGGATTCGCGCGCCACGAGCAGACGGCGACGAGCGACACGAGGGGCGCCTTCCGCGTGACCGGTCTCGCGGACGGCCGCTACACGGTCTCGGTCGAGGTTCCGTGGGGCGCCGAGATCAACGTGCGCGGCAAGCGTGTGGAGGGCATCGCAGCCGGATCGACCGGCGTGAGGATCACGCTCGACCGGGGCGCCCAGATCGCGGGCCACGTCATCGACGTGAAGCGGAGACCCGTGCCGAACGCCTGGATCCAGGCCAATCCCATGCCCAGGGACGACGACGAGGGTGACGACGACGAGGAGGGCGACGAGTGGCGCGGCACCGAGACGCGGGCCGACGGGAGCTTCGTCCTCCTCGGACTCGGCGCGGGCCCGTACCGGCTCGAGGTGAGCGCCTCGGGACACGCGGGCGGCGGTTTCCGTCGCAAGCACGTGGACGGCGTCGCCGTCGGCACGAAGGACCTCGAGGTCGTCGTGGAGGAGGGGCTCTCGATCTCCGGCGTCGTCGTCACCGCCGACGGCAAACCCGTCGGCCGGGTGGCGATCGAGGCGGAGCCGGTCCTCTCGATCGAGCGACCCTCCGACGACGAATCCCTCGATGTCCAGAGCGGCGGCAACGCGTGGACCGACGGACAAGGCAAGTTCACCATCGCGGGCCTCGCACCGGGCGCCTACCGCGTCGACGTCGCGCCGTGGGGCGGCTCGAACCAGGGATGGACCCTCGAGTCGAAAGAGGAGATCCAGGCGGGCGCCTCCGGCGTGCGTCTCGTCGTCGGCAAGGGCGCGACGATCGGCGGCTTCGTCGTGGACGAGAGCGGCAGGCCGATCGCGGGCGCCTCGGTGAACGCCGTGCCACAGAGCGGCGGAACGTGGAGGAGCGTCAGGTCGAAGGCCGACGGAACGTTCGAGTTCGCGGGACTCGACGCGGAGGGCACGTTCATGGTGCGGGTGTCCGCGCCGGGCCGCGTGCCGGGGAGACTGGACGGCGTCGCCGCGGGAACGGCCACGCTGCGGCTCGTCCTCGCGAAGGGACTCACGGCGTCCGGACGCATCACCGACGCGGCCGGGAAGGCGCTGGCGTCGACGAGCGTGAGCCTCGTCCGCTCCGACCACGGGCACAGCGACCACGGGGGCAACGACCACGCGCAGACCGACGCCGAGGGCCGCTTCACCGTGGAGGGACTCGTCGAGGGCACCTACGACGTGAGCGTCTACGTGAAGACCGGCAGCGACGCCGCGGAGATGAAGCCGTGCGGTCAGGTCAAGGCCGGCGACACGGGCGTCGAACTGCGTGTCTCGCGCTGACGCCGAAGCGGCGATCGTCGCCCGGCGCGCCGGGAAGTAGTCTCTGCGCACGATGACGCCCCGCGCGCTCCTGACGATCGCCTCGCTCGCGCTCCTCCTCGCCGCCACTGCGTCGGCACCGGCGGGCGACGCGGACCCGAAGCAGATGAAGGAGTGGCTCGCCCTCTGCGACGAGTGGATGGCCGCGAAGGACGATGCCGCCAAGCTCGCCGTCGAGGCGAAGGCCGCGGCGCTGCCTCCGATCCCCGCCGAGGCGGTGAAGCCGGTCGCGGATCGTCTCTTCGATCTCGCCGGCAAGTCGGGGCCGAAGATCGACCCGAAGGGCGGGTACTTCTACGACAAGAAGTCGAAGAAGGGCCTCTACATGGTCGCGACGTCCCCGAAGAAGCGCAGCGGTCTCCTCATCTCCATGCACGGCGGCGGCGAGGGTCAGGGCGACGCGGGCGGCGCGCACGGGACGTGGGCGACGGCAACCGGCAACGGCATGACGGTGATCTCGCCCGAGGTGATGACGAAGGTCGGCTCCGCGTGGAACGAGGAGCCCGAGGAGCGGATGGTCCTCGAGATGATCGAGGCCGCGAAGCGCACGTGGGACATCGACACGAACAAGATCTACCTCGCCGGCCACTCGATGGGCGGCGACGGCTCGTGGATGATCGGCGGCCGCAACGCCGACCTCTTCGCCGGGTGCGCGCCGCTCGCGGGCAGCGTGATGCCGTACATGAAGCAGGGTGCGAAGAACAAGCGCGCGACGCCGGTCTCCTCGTACGAGGGCCTGATGGAAGGTGTCCTCCCGAACCTGATGCACGCGCACTACTACATCTGTCATTCGGCCGACGACGAGAACGAGGCGATCCACCCCGATGACATTGCCACCGGGCACCTGAAGCGGCTCCAAACTCTCTTCCCCGGCCGGTACGACTTCCACTACGAGCGCGTCAACGGGATCGGACACGCGCTTCCGACGGGCGGCGTGAAACCGAT
>JANNHP010000289.1:0-8498 GCA_031404455.1 Planctomycetia bacterium
TCGCGCCTGAAGGCGATCAAGGAGGCGCACGGCGCGAACGCGAACGGCTTCTACATCGGTGCAACCGTCCGGCCGATAGGTCTGAGTCGATCGAGGGCAATCGCGTGCTTCTTAGCCGCGTCTTCCGGGCCGAAGAAACAGGCTGACTCGGACGATGAATCGAGAGACGGGCGGCGTCTGGGAGTTACCAGCTCCGAAACGCTCAAGCGCCCGCCGGACGAAGTTCTACAGCGGTCGTCTTGTTGCCCGTCTGCCGAGCATCATCGGCCGTCGCGGGCGGCGTCTGCAACTTCGTGTCGGCCCGCGTCGCTCGCGAGGAGACGCACGATGCAAGGGAACACGAACGAGCGCGGCCGTCTGGAGTTCCGGTTTGCCGCGCCGTATCCGACGTGGCTGCGCAATGGAGAGCACGTCAACTTCCCCGGCGGCAACGTCGCCGATCCCGAGATTGGCCTTGACGTGGAGACATGGAAGCAGGGGCACGACACGTCGTTCTGGGTGACGGTGCACTTCCGTGGCGAGCGCAGCGCGATCTACCCGATTGGCTGGCAAGAGTTAGGCTCGAACGGTCCCGACATCATCGTGACAATCGACTGGACGCCTGAGCACATCACCATCGGTATCAACGACAGGCGCAAGATCTTCACCCGTGCTCGCCTCTAGCGCGCTCCCGGTCGGTCGGCAGCGCGGATCATTCAACGCTTCGTTCAGCCAAGCCACCGACTCCGGTCCGCAGCGCCGAAGGAAGTTGCGGAACGGAATCGACGTGAGCATCGCGGATTGTGCGAGCCGGTCGCGGACGTACTGCGGAGCCATCGCGGTTGAAGCGGCCATGGAGGAAGCATGAGCCTCGACCTTTCCAGTGTCCGCGCTAAGCTCGCGCGGGCGGAAGAACACATCAGCGCTCTCGACAAGGAAGCCGCCGCGTGGCTCGAAAGTCGTCCGTACGAATTCGAGACCGAGGCACACCGTGACTACACCGAGTTCCGACTGCGCCTTCGCGTCTTGGAGCGCGACTGCACGCGCATCGGCTTGGCCTTCGGCGACTGCATCAACAACCTTCGATGCGCCCTCGATCACCTGATGTACGCGATAGCGGCTCAGAAAGTCGATGCGGCTGGGCTGCGCGCTCTCTCCGCTATGGAGTCCTTCAACTTCCCCATCGTCGAAGCCGCGCAGCAGTTCGCGAGGGCCAGGAAGAAACTCGCGGTCCTGGGTCAGCCGGTTCTCGACGCCATCGAGTCGGTGCAGCAGTACCCGTGTCGGAACTCGGAGGAAGCGTCTCTGATGCTCACGCTCCGCAACCTCAACAACAACGACAAGCACAGGAGGTTCCACTTGGGCTTCGGTGGCATCGGCCCCACGATGCGCATTGGATACCTCGGCCACCCCCCCGACGCCTTCCCGGTCGCTGTGGCGCACTTCGGCGACGCGCGCGACGGCGCGGAAGTCATAACGGTCACCACTTCGAGACCGTCCCCAAACATCAAGTTCGAGATCCAACTCATGGTGAACGTAGCCATCGACTACACGATCGCGGGCCAGCCGTTCCGCACTTCTGCTACGGGCTTCGCGCGCGCGGCGCGCGAGCACGTCAAGGGAGTCATTGACGTCGTCTCCGACGCCGCGAAGTAGGGGATCGCGCATCCCTGAACGTTAGAGCCTACGATTTCTCTTCTTGGCCTCGGCGTCGTCGTAACTTTCGCGCGCGGTACTGACGTCGTCGTAAGTCAACTCGCGTCGTCGCCGTCGAATCGTCGTAAGTCGAATGGCCGCGCGGCGCCGCGACGGCGGGACAACTCCAAGCGGAGCGCGATGCCCGTCGCCGGATCGGGCACGATGTCCGTGCCCGCGCGCAGTTCGCGGGCGAAGTCTTCGGCTACGCGACGGGCCTCGCCGTACTCAAGCGACCGGCTCCGCGTGTAGTGGGCGAGGAGCGTCGCCCAGGAGAGGCGCAGCACGCGACCGAACGGACGTACCTTGCCCCCGTAGAGAACGCATCGCACGCGATCCGCGAAGTAGTTGCGCCGGATGATCGTCCAGGGGGCGTCGGTGCCGCGCTTCGGCATCGGTGTAGTGTACGGACCGTCACGCCTAGAGGTCGGTGCAGGTTGCCCGGCATGCTGAAGGCGCGCACAGGAGGAGGACACCATGCGATTCTGGGCAGCGATCGTGGCGACGGCGGTGGCGACTGCGGCGGCCGTGCATGTGGTGGAGCTGCGCGCGCAGGACCGGGACGCGCCCGCGCGCATCGACGCGGAGGCCGAGAACACGCGCGTCGCCTACTGCGCCTTCGCCAACGCGATCGACAAGGGCACAGAGATCCGCGACATCCCTCCCGAAGTGATGGCGCGTTTCACGCTGGCGTCCTCGTGGAAGGCGGAGGACTTGCAGAGCGTCGAGTCGCTCCGAGCCTTCTTCCGGGTGCTCAGCAAGTCGGCCGAAGGCGAGTCCGAGAAGGCGTCCACGGCCAAGACGGCGGACGAAAGGGCGGCCGGAGTAGATGACGCCATGGTTGACTTCGACATGGCGTTCGCCTGCTCGGGCGCGCTGGGGACCGGCTGCCATCAACTTCGCGTCGGAAACGCGACTGAGGCGGCGGCCACGCTTAGGAGGACCCTCGACGTCGTTCGCGCGCTCCAAGCCAAGCGGGCGGCCGAGGCGAAGGGAAAATGACGCGATAGGACCGGGCGAGAACCGCGACGAGTTGCCTTCAGCCTCGGACTCGACCTAGGCTGCCAATCGTCGGCTCTCGCTGACTGGGAGGAAGCGGTGTTCCCGTGAAAGCTGCCGCGCTCGTCGCATTCGTAATCGCAGTTCTCTGTGGCCTTGCCACCGGAGGAACCTACGCATTCGCCTCGACGGTCGCCGCGCTCGGCGCCGTTCTGCTACGAACGGAACGTGCCTGCACGGCGGCGATCGACAACATGGACACTGCGTCGAGCTGGGAACGCTACGAAGCTGGCCGGAAAGTCTGGGAGGCGCTTGGCATCGTGGCGCTCGCACTGGCGGCAGTCGGGACGATCGTCCTGTGGACTCTGGTGCCAGACGACCAGACGCAGTATGTCCAGACCGTCGGCCTCTGGCTCATCCTGGGAATGGGGACGATCAGCACGGAATCGGGGATGCCCGCTCGCACTCGACTTGCGTGGCGTGGCGGTGCCGCTGCTGTGGTCCTCGCGATGGCATTTGCGACGCCGCCTCGCGTTCGTTTCTGCTTTGACCTGTGGGATTCGATCGGTGGCGGCGGCGGCGTGCTGCTCATCGTGCTCGCGTCAACGGTCCTGTTGGGACTCGGACGCTTGGTGTTGGGCGCCGTCAGGGAGCGCATCGCACGGACCCAGGCTCCGCGCACGCCTCCCGGTCCCCCGAAGTAGGAAACGTCACTCGCGGGGCATGCCGCGATCCTCGGAACTGCACGGCGAGACCGTCCCCCCGATACCGGATGATGCGCGAGTCCGGGTGGTCCCCGGACCCCGACTCACCATCGGGTAGTCGTCGAGCCGGGCGGGAGATCCAGTCCAGCGGACCCCGCCCGCGCCTCGGCGGAAAGGCTGGACATGACAAACGAGACACGCGGCGGGAACCGCCGCGCTCCGCGCACGCCGCACCTTGACGCCCTCGTCCAACACTTGGACGGCACGGTGCCGGGTTGGCGCGGCGACCCCGCGCCCGCGAAGGAACCGGACCCACGCGGGACCGCCGCCGAGTCAGACGGACTCGCCGAACTCGCCGCGCTCGACGTCGAGTGGAGCGAGGCCATCGCCGCGCGGTCGCGTCGCGCGGAACATGGCGAGCGCCCGCACAGCGCGCACTACTCAGACCTCGCGGACAGCGCCGCCCGCGCTCTCCGCCTGGTCGCGGATCTACCGCCCGGCGTCGAACGCGAGGCAGCATGGGTCGAGTGGCACGTCCGGGAACGTGCTGCGGTGCAGACGGGGGACGATGTCGCGTGGGTGGAGGGCGAGCGCGGCGAGGCGACGGGGCGGGGTGACAGGGTCGGCGTGCCGACGACCGACCGACTCTCGATCGCCGCCGACAACCGGCGGGTGAAGCTCGACGGCGTCGAGTGCCAGCTCGCGAGCGAGCGCGACGGGAAGTTCGTCCGATTGCTGCTCGACGCGAAGGGCTCGGCCGTCACGTCCAAGTTCCTCGCGGCGGCGACCGGCGACCGCCCGAGTCGGACGTTCGCGCGAATCCGGAGGGAGTGTCCCCGCGTCGCCGCGCTCATAGCGCCCTCGACGAAGGCACGGCGCGGCTGGCGACTCCGCGAACGCTGAGCGCCTGAAGTACCACTGCGGCGCCACTGGCGTACCAGTGCGGTCCGTCGCGGCGCGATCGACGATCCGGCATCCTCGCGCGCATGTCCAATGCGAACGCGAAACCGAACGAACTCCCCGCGCTCCTCACGACGGAGGATGTCGCCGACGCGCTGCGCGTGTCGGTCGTCCACGCGCGCCGCCTCTGCGCCGCCGGGAAGATCCCGGCGACGAGACGCGGGCGCCGGTGGTACGTGCCCCGGGACGACTTCCTCGCCGCGTTCCGCCCACAAGGCGAGGCGCGCGGCGACGGGAGTCGCCGATGACCGCGACCGCCGCGCCGTCGGATGACCTCGGCCCTGCCGCGCTGGCCTACGTGCGGACCGGACTCCGCGTGTTCCCGATCCGGCGCGACAAGCACCCCCTGTCGGACCACGGGAAGCTCGACGCGACGACGGACGCAGAGACGATCGCCGCATGGTGGCGACGCTGGCCGACTGCGAACGTCGCCGCGCTGACCGGCCGCGTCGCCGGGTTCGTTGTCCTCGACGTCGATCCCCGGAACGGTGGCGACTTGGCGCTCGACGAACTCCAGACGCGCCACGAGCCGCTGCCCGCGACGCTGACGTGCCGGACCGGCGGCGGCGGACGCCACTTCTACTTCGCGCACCCCGGCGGCGAGGTGAGGACGACTCACTCCGCCATGGGCCCGGGTCTCGACGTCCTCGGCGAGCGCGCGTGCGTCATCCTGCCGCCGTCGGTTCACGCGAGCGGCGGGCGGTATGCGTGGCTCGACTCGTCCGTGCAGTACGCGCCGCTCCCGCGCTGGCTGCGGAAGCTCGTGCAACCCGCGCCGCGACCCCGCGCCGAGGCGCCCCCGGTCCGGGCGTCCGCCGGGTCGCGGTACGTCCAGGGCGCGCTGGAGAGCGAGATCGCGACCCTGCGCTCTGCGAATGAGGGGAAGCGCAACGACACGCTGAACCTCGCCGCGTTCAACCTCGGAACGCTCGTCGGCGCGGGCGTTCTGCCCGAGAACGTCGCCGTCGCCGCGCTGCTCGCCGCCGCGCTGGCGACGCAACTCGATGAGCGAGAGGCGCGCGGGACGATCGCGTCCGGCCTCCGGGCCGGACGGGCTCAGCCTCGCCGAGTGGGGCGCCGATGAGCGAGCACGCGGCACCTTTCGTCGCCAGTCGCCAGTCGCCGGATCACGGGCGCGGGCTGCCCGAGTGGCGCCCGTTCCCGGTCGATGCTCTCCCCGCGCCCCTCCGCGACCTCGCCGTGCAAGGCGGGAAGTCGATCGGCTGCGATCCCGCGTTCGTGGCCCTGCCGTCGCTGTCCGTCGTCGGCGCCGCGATCGGGAACTCGCGGACCATCGAACTGAAGGAAGGGTGGCGGGAACCGGCCGTCGTCTGGACGGCGGCGGTCGGCGAGTCGGGCGACGGGAAGTCTCCGGCGCTCGACCTTGCGTTCGCTCCTCTGCGCGAGCGTGAGGCCGCGTCGCAACGCGAGTACGTCGAGGCTCTGAAGGACTACAAGGTCGCGCGCCAGCGGTACGAGGCGGACCTCGCCGCGTGGAAGCACGGCGGCGCGTCCGGCTCGCCGCCGGAGGAGCCGCCGCCGCCCGAGCCGAAGCGGTACATCGTCGGCGACGTGACGGTGGAGGCGCTCGCCTCGCGCATGGCGGCGAACCCGCGCGGCCTGCTCCTCGGTCGCGACGAACTCGCCGGATGGTTCAAGAGCTTCGACGCCTACCGCGGCGGACGCGGCGGCGACTCTGCTTTCTGGCTCTCCGCGCACTCGGCACGGTCGCACTCAGTAGACCGCAAGGGCGACCCGCCGATCATCTACCTGGAGCGCGCGGCCGTCTGGATCGCGGGAGGCATTCAACCGCGAACGCTCGAAGCCTGCATTCGCGTCGAGCACTTCGAGAACGGACTCATCGCGCGTGTCGCGCTCGCGATGCCGCCGCGGCACGTCGCGAAGTGGACCAACGCGACGGTCCCGTTCTCTGTCCGCAGCGCGTATGACGACGCCGTCGGGGACCTCCTCGCGCTGGAGATGGCGACGAGCGGAGACGGGGCGCCCGAGCCGGTGCCTCTGTTCCTCTCCGACGACGCGCGGAACGTCTGGATCGAGTTCTTCAACGACTTCGCGGAGCGCCGGGCCGACACGGTCGGCGACGAGTCGGCGGCGCTCGCGAAGCTCCTCGGCTATGCGGCCCGGTTCGCGCTGATCCACCAACTCGCCCGCGATCCCGCCGCCCGCACCGTGGACGCCGAAGCCATGCGCGCGGGCGTGCGTCTCGCGAAGTGGTTCGCCGACGAAGAGGTCCGCGTCTACGCGATCCTGCGCGAGCCGCCGGAGGCGACGGACCGCCGTCGGCTCGTCGAGTGGATCGCCCGTGCGCCTCGCAATGGTCGCGTCACCGAACGGGACGTCGCTCGGGGACTGCGCACCTATCGCGGCAAGCACGCGGCGGAGGACGCTCTCGCCGAACTCGTCGCCGTCGGCGCGGGACACTGGGAAGACCGGGAACCGGGGGAGGACGGCGGGCGGCCGACTCGGGAGTTCGTCCTCGACCGTTCCGAGCCGCCGCCGGACGACGGTGACGCGGCGACGGTGACGAAACCCCGTCCCGACGCTCCCGCCGACCCGGGCTCCGGCGACGGAACCGAAGCGCCCAAGGCCGCGACGGCGGGTTCTGTCACCGTCGCCAGCGTCGCCGACTCCGGCGAACGGCCCTCCGTCGCCGACACGGGTGGCCTCCGATGACAACGCCAAGCGGTCTCGTCGCGCTCCTCATGGCGCGCGGACTCCGCGAGGACGAGGCGCGGCTCCTCGTCGCGCAGTGGAACGTCGCGATCCACGACGCGAACGGGCGCAGCGTCGTCCGGTCCGCGTCGGCGCGGCGGTTCGTCGCGACGATCTTGTCGCTCGCGTTCCGCGAAGGGCTCGACGTCGAAGACGCAGCGCACCGCTTCGAAGAGCGGGCCGCGATTCGAGAGTTCGACGGCGGCCAGTCGCGCGAGGACGCCGAGCGCGGCGCGAGCGATGAACTCGACGGGGGGCGGCCGTGAGGGTCGCGAACCCGGCTCGCGCCGCGCTCAACGGTCGCCGCTCCACGGGCGCCCGTCTCCGCGACGCCGACGAGACGGCCCTCAGGCAACTGGGTCGCCGGGTCACGACAGCCTTACTCGCCCGTGGCGCGTCCCGCCCGACGGCGCTCGCCCTGGCGCGCGCGGCGGACGCCGCTGCGACGGCCGGGATCGCGCTCCCCGACATCGCGGGCGATTTGCTCCTTCCGCTCTCCGAACTGCTCGCGCAGGTCGCGGCCGTCGTCGCGGCGCAGCGTTCCGACGAACACGAACCCCGAGGAATCGACCGATGACGCACGCCGAGACGAACACAGCGCCGCCGCTCGCGCCCGACCCGCTCGCGTCGCTCACCGTCGAGGACGTCGCGGGCCTGCTGCAACTCGCGCCGAAGACGGTCCGCGCCCTATGCAAGCGCGGCGAGCTTCGGTCCGTGACCGTCGCCCGCCGCGTTCGCATCTCGCGCGCCGCCGTGGCGGCACTGCTCGCGGGAACTACCCCGCCTTCCGCTGACCTCGTCCCTTCCGCGCCCGAGCCTTGTCCTCTCCCCGGGCCTGCGCCAAGACTTGGACGGCCTGGACGCCCAAGGAAGCGGGGGCGTGCGAGGCGTAGCGAGACGTGACGACGAGCGACGAGTGGCCGAGGAGCGACGCGACGACCGAAAGCGCGACGCCGTGCTGCACGAGCTGCGACGCGAACGAGTGACGCAAGTCGTGCATCCTCGTCCGCGCCGGGAGTCCCGCGAGCGGGAGAGCCTTGCGGAACTCGCGCAGGATGTACGAGTGCGAGTTCCCGTCCAGCTTGAACACCCGATCCTCGCCAGTCATCGGCGCGGCTCGTGCGGCGTGCAGGATGCGGAGCGTCGCGGCACAGTCCGGCGTCAGCGGGACGACTCGCACCCGCCCTGACTTGGTCCGCGTGAACGTGACCGAGCCGAAGTCGTCGGCGACCTGCGCCCAGCGGAGCCGGATTCCTTCGCCGAAGCGCGCGCCCGTCTCGCCGAGGAACACGACGAACGGCCGGACGGTCGCGGGAAGGTGGCTGTAGAGCTTCCGCACGTCGGCCGGAGTGAGGAACGTCGCGGGTTTCTCCTGCGGTCGCCCCAGCTTGACGACGCGGAACGGGTTGTCCTTCGCCGCGCCCCGGT
>JANNHP010000290.1:0-21572 GCA_031404455.1 Planctomycetia bacterium
TCCAGCGCAGCACCCGCCTCGCGACGGCGGCCCGCTGCGTCCTCGACGAGGAAGAGGAGCTCGTCGGCGCCGCACGAGAGGCTCGCAACGCCGAGCCGCGCCGCGATGCGTCCGGCCGTTCGTGCGTGACGGCGTGCGCGCGAGAGATCGCCGAGTTGCAGCGCGCACCATCCGGCCGCGCAGAGGGCGCGAGCCCGCGCGGACGGCCGCGAGCCACCGTAGCCCTCCGCGGCGCGTTCGAGGAGTCGCGACGCAGGACCGTGACGACCTTCCGCGGCGAGCGCCAGCCCGCGCATCTCGTCGCAGTCGGCCTTCCAGGCGATCGGACCGCCCGAGCCGAGGATCCGGCGCGCGGACTCAGGATCGTCCCGCGCGATCGCGGCCCGCGCGCGGAGCCATCTCGCGCGGAACACCTCGTTCGCCGGCGCGGCGCGTCCCAGCGAGTTCGCCGCGGAATCGAGCACGCGCGACGCCTGCGGAACGAGTCCGGAGCGAAGGAGCGCCTCGCCGCGGTCGAGGCGCGCGAGCGCAGCGAGTTGCGAGTCGCCCGCGGCACTGAGGTCGCGCTCGCTGTCCGCGAGTTCGCGTTCGGCGTCGCCGAGACGGTCGAGCGCGACGAGGAGAGCGCCGCGGTTGTAGCGGACGCGCGCGGCCTCGTGCGCGGCGCCGGCGCTCCGCAGCGCCTCGGACGCTTCGGCATACAAGGGCTCGGCCTCCTCGTATCGGTCGCAGAGTACGAGCGCGTTGGCCTCGTTCTGCGCGGCCACCGCGGCGTACCCGGCGTGGCCGGCCACCGCGAACGCCGCGCGGGCACGCCGGTAGAGCGGGATCGCGTCGCCCGGCCGTCCGTGCTCGTGGATGGCGAGGCCGGCGTTGAGGTCGGCGCTCGCCGCGAGCACCGCGTCGCCGCGCCGGATCGCGGACCGGCGGATCGCGCGGCACTGCTTCGCGGCGTCTGCCGGACGTCCCGAACGCGCCCAGGCCACCGCGAGTCCGAGCCGAGCGTGGTCGCGTGCGACGCCCGTCAGGAGCGCCGCGGCCCGCGCGAACCGTCGCGCGGACTCCGCGTAGCGTCCGAGGTACGCGAGGTGCGAACCCGAGAGACGCGCCGCGCGACCGCGCGGTTCCGCCTCTCCCGACGTCTGCGCGAGTCGAGCGAACGTCCGCACGAGTCGCGCCGCCGCGCGAGGGTTCGCCTGGATCTCGGCGGCGAGCGCCTGCTCCGCGACGCGCCACTCTTCGCCGCGATCG
This sequence comes from Planctomycetia bacterium, assembly GCA_031404455.1. Lineage (GTDB taxonomy): Bacteria > Planctomycetota > JAJSAM01 > JAJSAM01 > JAJVHW01 > JANNHP01. The sequence goes on from JANNHP010000290.1 coordinate 1,252, forward strand.
CGCAGCGACGCAGCGGACGGCGCCGCGCCGCGCCGCACGAGGGCGAGCAGATCGGGAGACGAATCCGTCATCCCAAGTACACCGGCGGAAGGACGAAGCGCATCGCGTCCGCGCGCCCCTCGATCGTGTAGACGCCGGGGAGGAGCCCGCGGAGCGTGAACCGTCCGTCGGACTCGATCTTCGTCCTCGCGCGGACCCCGCGCCCTCCTCGCACCGACACTTCGCCGGTGACGTTTGCGGCCGGATCGTCGCCTCCCGGCACCATCTGCCCGAGCAGGTCGGCGCCGCCCGGACGCCCGACGACGCTGGCGTCCACCTCGTACTCGCCGACTCGCCAGAGGATCCGCCGCACCTCGGACGCGTCCGCCCGCAGCGACGCCGCAGGTTCCGCGAACTCGCCGATGCTGTCGAGGATCAGCACGCCGAGCACTTCGCCTTCGTCGCGCAGGAACGCAGCGCACGACTCGCGGTAGACGCGGATCGCCGAATCGACGGCTCGCCGCGGCGGCTCGTCCGGCGGCCCCTCCGCGATGGCAGCGACGAGGCGCTCGATCGCGTCCGCCTCGCCCGCGCAGGCCGCGCATCCCTCGGCGAGGTGCGCGGACGCCGCGGCGGCTCGCACGCTCGTGAGCCGCCCGTCGCGCCCGTCGCGCCGGTCGAGGAGCCGTCGCCAGGAGACGTGTCCGTCAGGTCGCGTGGTCATCGCCATTGCCTCCGAGTTCGTCCCTGAGCCGGGCGAGACAGCGCGCCCGCGTCGGGCCGATGCTCCCGATCCGCATGGAGAGGCGCACCGCGATCTCCTCGTACGGCGGCGTCGGGTGGTCGTAGTAGAGGGCCCTGAGGAGTCCGGCGCAGCGCTCGCCGATGCGGCCCATCGCCTCCGCCACGAGGCGGCGGTGCTCGATCCGCGCGATCTCCTCGTCCGGGATCGCATCGTCGAACTCCCGCGGGGCGATCCGGTCGAGCGCGCGCCGCGTGGAGCAGAGCGTGCGGAGGGAACGCATCGCCTGGAAGTGCGCCGTCCGCGCGATCCACGCCGGGAAGCGTTCCGCGTCGCGCAGGCGCGGCAGGCTCTCCACGGCGATCCGCCACACCGTCTGATAGACGTCGGCGGCGTCGTGCTCCGAAAGCCCCGCGCGCCGGGCGACCGTCCACACGCAGGGCCCGTGGCGCCTGACGAGCGCCGCCCACGCCGCGTCGTCGCCGTCCATGCAGCGCGCGACGAGCGCCGCGTCGTCGTCGGTCGGCGCCGCGGCCTCCTTCATCGCGCGAGGCGCGTGAGATCGAGCCGGTACCGGCCGGGCCGGTACTGCGGGAGCGAATCGCGGATCGCGATCGGGGTGACATCGGGACTCCGCTCCGCGGCGAGCGCCACGCCGCCGCTGACGAGCGCCGCGGCGAACGACGTCCCGGTGCCGCGGAACCAGCGCTCGCCCGGATACGGACCGGCGACGTTTGCAGCGGGCGCCCAGACATCGCCCGGCGCGCCGATGTTCCCGGTCGCGGCGATCACGCCCCACTCGCTCGCCGGGAAGTCCGGGAAGGGCGAGCCGCGGACGTTGCCCGCCGCCGCGACGACGATCACGCCCATCTCCTGCGCCCTGACGATCTCGTCGTGGATCGCCTGCGAGAATCCGACCGCGCCGAGACTGAGGTTGATGACGTCGGCACCCCGGTCGAGGGCGAAGCGGATGCCCGCCGCCACCCGGCTCGCGGTGCCCAGTCCGTCGGCGTCGAGGACGCGGACGGGCAGCACCACGGCCTGCGGCGCCGCCGCAAGAACGAGCCCGGCGACGGTCGTGCCGTGTCCGAAGACGTCGTCCGCGACGTCGTCGCCGTCGACGAAGTCCATCCCGGGAAGGACGCGGCCGAGCGTCCACGAATGGTCGGCGTCGACGCCGGAATCGATCACCGCGACCGTGACGCCCGCCCCCGTCGCGGACCGGTGCGCGGGTCGCGTGCGGATCGCGGCGAAGGCCGGCTGTCTCAGGAACTGGGTGCGGCCGAAAGAGCTCGGCAGGACGAACCCGTTCGACTGCGAGCCCTCGGGCGGACTCATGAAGAAGTCGGGCTCGGCACCGGTGTAGGGGTCCGAACCGTTCAGGATCGTGCAGAGGATGACCGCGTCGAACATGCCGGCCTCGCCCGCGGGATCGGCGACGTAGAAGCCGTCGTAGACCTCGCGGACCGCGAAGCCGAGTTCCGACGCGATGTGCTGCGCGTCGCCATCCATCGATCCGTAGAAGCACGCTCCTCCGGTCGGCTCGCTCGGGATCGCGTACGGGTCGTACGAGACCTCCCACCACGACGGACCCGGACCGGGGTTGACGTCGCCCGCGGCAGCGTTCGGGCGCCGATCGTCACGGGCGGACGCCGTCCCGGCGAGCAGCGCCAGACAGAGCGGCGCGGCCACGGCGAGTCGGCGGACGAGAGTCGCTGGCACGGCGTCGCAATGGTGCATGGCGGACGGAATCCTCCGGTGATGGACGGCCGCGCGGGTCCTGTTCCCCGTCGCCGCCCTTTGATACACGGCTCCCCGCAGAGCCCCGTCCCGGGCGACTCTACCGCGGATTGACCGAGGGGATCGGATGGTCGAGGACGTTCGACCGGTTCGTCTCCCATGCGAACCAGAGGGTCGCCGCCGCGCCTGCGATCGCGATGCCGAGGGCGAAGACTCGAACCAGCCGCCGGTACTTCGTGCCGGAGATGCGCCGGGCGGCGTCCGGGGCGCGCGGCGTGCGCGAACGGTACCTGCGCTTCGTGGCGACGAGTTCCGCCACTTCGACGACTTCGCGGCAGAGCGGGCATCGCACGCGGGCGCCGGTCGCGGCGTCCTCGGACCGGAACTTCGCGCCGCACGCCGCGCAGATCACGCCCGGCTGCGAGCCGCCGGGGAGCGCCCCGGCCGGCAGCGCCCCGTCTGGATGCAACCGTCCGTCTGCCTCGTGCGGAGCTGCCATGCGCACATGGTGGACGTCCGCAGGGGACGATTGCAAGCGAACGGACGTCAGCGCGGGACGGACTTCTGGAACCGCTCGTAGAGCTCGGGGAGCGTCGCGTCGTAGCCGGTGCGGAACGCCTCGTCGAGCGTCTGGTCGTCGAAGAGCGCCGACATCGCCGCGCGGAACCCGGCCGAGCGCTCGCCGTCGCGCAGCCACCCGACGAAGGCGAGCGCCGTGTCGTACTGGGACTGCGCGCGCGAGGCGACGCGCGTCGTCGCGAACGATTGGGTCAGCGAGGCGAAGGGCACAGCGTCCGCCGCGAGCACGCGGCGGAGCGCCTGCGCGACCGAGCGTCCCTCGAACACCTGCGCCAGCCCTTCGTGGAGCCAGCTCGGCGCCCGCTTGCCGAGGGGCGAGAGGACGGAGTGGACGTACTCGTGGCGCGCCCGGCCGAGCACCTCGGACTCGCGCTGAGCCGCGTCCTTGACGGGGAGCCGGATCCGTCCGTCGTAGAGGCCCGCGACCCACCCGTGGGAGCCCGTGACCGCCTGGAACTCCGCCTCGGGGAGCAGCACGATGACGAGACGTTCCTGACCGAAGTGCTGGAGTTCGGCGCCGACGACCCCGTGCGCCTCCTCCATCGCCAAGAGGACTTTCGACGCCAGCACCGCGCTCCGCTCCATGTCGAAGAGGATCTCGAAGTGCGACGACGTCTGGCGCGTGAGCTTCGATTCCGCCGCGATCGAGGACTTCGCCTTGGCGAGCCGCTCTTCGATCCCAGCGTCGTCCGGGGCGAGCTTCGCCGCCTTCTCCCACTCGGTGGCGGCCGCCTCGATCGATCCCTCCCGGTAGAGCACGGTCCCCATGCGGTCGTGGACGAGCGCGAGCTCGGGACCGAGTTCCAGCGCCTTGCGAACCTCGACCGCGGCGCGCACCGGGTAGCCGCGCTCGTCGAGGCAGGCCGCGAGGTTGAGCCGGATCACGGCGTCCGCGGGCAAGAGGTCGCGCGCCCGGCGCGTGGCCTGCTCGGCGGTGAGAAGGTCGCCCTTCTCGAGGAGCGCCACGCCCCAGTTCGCCTGGCAGCGGCCGAGGTTCCTGCGGATGGTCTCGTCGTCGGGCGCGGCCACGAGGGCGTCCTCGAGCGTGCGTACGGCTTCGCCGAGGCGTCCCTGCCTCGCGAGCCGGAGCGCCCGCTCGTTCAGGTCGGCCGCACGGACGGGGTCGCCGCCGGCGAAGGCCGCCGTCGCGAACGCGACGACGAACCCGAGGATGCAAGCGGCCCGCGGCGTTTCCACCGCGGGCCAGCCTATCCGCTCCGCAGGACCCGGAGCGCTACTTGACGGGAGTGTGCATGCCGAACTTGTCGGCGAGACCCTTCGCCATCTCGGGCGCGCGCCTGTCGCCGAGGTTCATGTCGCGCAGGCCGAGGACCACGATCATGCCGAGCACGAGGAGGACCGACGTGACGCTCATGACGATCGCCCAGACGGTGTCCTTCGGCTCGTCCGCCGCCACGGCGACGGTGCGCGTGCGGGTCGTCGTCGTCGTCCGGCGCGTGCCGGACTTCGGCTCGTCGACGACCTGCGTCGAGTCGCCCGCGTCCGACGGCAGGGGCTCGGTCGTCATGCCGACGCCGCCCTCATCGACGAACGTGTCCTGGCTCGAGATCTCGGCGGTCTGCATGCCGGCCTCGGCCGAGGTCAGGTCGAGGTCGTCGCCCTCGTCGAAGATCAGGTCGTCGGTCAGCGTCTCCGACGACTCGTCCTTGCCCTTCGAGAGGTCGATGACGCCGGTCTCCTCTTCGGAGCGGGCGCCCGTGACGTCCAGGTTCTCGACGTCCGACCGCCGGAACTTCATCTGGTCGCCCTCGCGGAAGGCGCGGATCTCACCCTCGGAGACGAGCCTCTTCAGCTTGCTTTCGTTGATCGCAAGCCGCTTCAGGACCTCATCGAACGTAAAGAACTCGCCGCTCTTGCCCACGCTTGTCCTCCTCGGGAGCCCTGGGGCGGCCCCGAACTGTCAGGCCGGCCAATCTAACGAGATGACCCACCGGGGAGCAAAACCTACTTTCCCCCCTGTTGGCCCCCGGGTTGCGGAGGCGCTCCGCCGCCTTCCTTCGGAGCGGGCGCCGGAAGCTGCTTCTGCTTCTCGGCGAGGCGCTTCAGGTCCTCGACGTTGTACTGCGACTCGTCGTTGAACCAGTCGAGCTTCAGGTCCCACTCGATGTTCCGGGCCGCGCGGAACTCGATGTCCTTGCCGAGGTTGTTCGTGCCGTAGACGAGGACGCGTTTGCCCTCCGTGTCCACGACCCAGAGCACGCTCATCCCGCTGCCGACGCTTCCGGTCGCGGCGATGAAGCGGTTGTTCGAGGACACCGTGCCGCCGCCGTAGTTCGACGGCGGAGCCTGCTGGGCCTCGGCGGCCCCCGCCCGGAAGAGCACCGCGCCCGCGAGGAACGCGGTCGTGAGGCCGAGGGTCATGATCGCGGCGGACTTCGGGTCTCGCATCAGACGTCTCCGATCGTTGGACGGTCCCCAATCTTCGCCGGGCCCCGATCCTCGCCGGGCTCCGGTCATGGCCGGGCCACCGCGCGAGGGTCGCGGACTCGGGCGCGCACCCTACATCTCCCGACGTCATCCGTGGAAGCGAGGAAGGACGAACTCGATCTCCATCCCCTCGCTGCCGAGCGGCCTCAGCTCCACGCGTCCGCCGTGGTCGGTGACGATCTTGTGCGCCGTGGCGAGGCCGAGTCCGGTGCCCTTGCCCGGGTCCTTGGTGGTGAAGAAGAGGTCGAACGCGCGGGCGACGTCCTCCTCCTTCATCCCGACGCCGTTGTCGCGAACGAGGAGGTGCGCCTCGTCCGCGGTCACGCTCGTGCGCACCTCGATCCGCGGCGTCTCCCGGTGGGCCTCCTCGAGCGCGTCGAGGGCGTTGAGAACGACGTTGAGCAGAGCCTGCTGGAGCTCGTAGGGGTCGCCGAAGACGATGGCGGGCTCGAGGCAGGACACGGCGACCACCTCGACCTCCTCCTTCTCGACTCGGTGACGCGCGAGTGCGAGCACCGGGCGCACCACCTCGTTCAGGTCGACGCCTCGCGGGGCGATCTTGTGAGGCGTGAACTGGAGGATCTTCGCCACCGTCGCCTGGATGCGCCGCAGGCCGTCCTCCACGATCTCGAGGTACTCGTCGCGCTTCGCGGGCGGCATGTCCTTCGTCCGGAGCGAGTGGACGGCGTTCAGCATCCCCGCGAGCGGGTTGTTCACTTCGTGGGCGATCCCCGCGGCGAGACGGCCCGTCGAGGCGAGGCGCTGCGCGATGACGAGCGAGTCCTGCGTCTTCTTCGCCGTGAGGAGCGCGTCCTGCGTCCGCTCGCGCATGCGGACCTGGAGGGTCCCCATCTCGATCATCATCGAGTTGAAGGCCGCGATCACCTGCTGGATCTCGTCGTCCGTGCCGGCGGCCGGAACCGGGGTGCCGTAGTCGCCGACCGACACCCGGTTCGCGCCGTGCACGACCTCGGACAGGGGCCGCGCCACGACCCGGTCGACGATGAACCACGTCACCCCGAGGAGGACGAGCCCCGCGCCCACGACCACCAGGAAGCTGACCTGGCTGACGCGGACCGGGTCGTAGGGGGTCGGCTCCACCTCGATGTACGCGACCGCGACCGGGAGCCCGCCGGGGTCGCCGCCCCGCATCGGCACCGCGAGGGCGTCGCCCTCCGCGGCACTCTCGCCCGTGACGAACACCAGGTCCGCGAGCGCACGCGCCCGGGCGGCGTCGGCGTCGTCGAGGAGTGCCGCGCCGTAAGGGTCCGCGCGGTCGCCGTCTCCCGGCCGGCGCCGGAAGACGACGAGCGAGCGCAGATCCGGGTTGAGCTTCCCGTCGCGGTCGACGAGCAGCGTGTCCTGCACGCCTTCGGGATGCAGGCGCATCGCGAGGTCACCCGCGAAGCGGAGCGTTGCCTTCCTGAACTCGTCGAGGCCTTCGAGGCGGTCCCGCTCGCCGACGAGCGTCAGCGCGACGAGGAGGCCGAGCACGAGGCAGAGCGTGAGCCCGATCGCGCCGAAGAGTTTGGAGCGCAGCGACATGCGGGTGACAGGGTACGCCCGCGCGCCGCGAGGTTCCACGGCCGACGCGCGGCGTCAGGGCGACGCCGTGCGCCGGAGTGCGATCGCGCGCCGGCTACCCGCCGCCGATCGACTCGACGATCTTGAGCATCGGCAGGAAGATCGCGAACACGATGAACGCGACCGCGCCGCCCATGAGGACGATCAGCGCGGGCTCGAGGATCGAGATCAACGCGGTGAGCTTCACGTCCACCTGCTGGTCGTAGTTGTCGGCGATGCGGATGAGCATCTTGTCGAGCTCGCCCGTCTCCTCGCCGACGTCGATCATGTTCACGACCATGTCGTCGAAGATGCCGCTCTTGCCGAGCGGCTCCGCCATGCCCTCGCCTTCCTTGATGGCGTCGTGCACGCCCTGGACGGCGTCCTGCAGGATCACGTTCGGGATCGAGCCGCGGACGATGTTCAGCGCCTCGAGGATCGGGACGCCGGAGGAGAGCAGGGTTCCGAGCGTGCGCGCGAACCGCGCGATGATCGTCATCTTCGTGACCGGCCCGAAGACCGGCGCGTTGACCTTCCACCGGTCGATCATCCTGCGCCCGCCCGCGGTCGAGCCCCAGGCCTTGAAGAGGCCCCAGAGTGCGACGAGCGCCACGGGCAGGATCACGATGCCCCAGCCGCCCTCTTTCGTCGGGAGCAGCCAGTTCGCGAAGTTGATGAGCATGCTCGTGATGCCGGGGAGCTCGAGCTTCTTGCCGTCCGGCGTCGTGATCTGCGAGTAGACCTCTTTGAACTTCGGGACGACGACCACCATGATGAACGAGAGGAGGCCGCCCGCGACGAGGACGACCACCATCGGGTACATCATCGCGCCCTGGACGCGGTTGCGCAGACGCTGACTCTTCTCCTTGAACTCGGCCAGGCGCTGCAGGATCGTGTCGAGGATGCCGCCGGCCTCGCCGGCCTTCACCATGTTCGTGTAGAGGGGGTCGAAGACGCCGGGGTGCTTCGCCATCGCCTCGGACAGCGAGCTGCCCGATTCGACGTCCTCGCAGACCTGGGTGAGCGTGGACTTGAACGGGCCGACCTTGGTCTGCCCCTCGAGGATCTTCAGCGACCGGACGATCGGGAGTCCCGCGTCCTGGAGGATGGCGAGGTTCGACGTGAACTGGGTCAGCACCTTGTCGCTGACCTTGGTCTTCGTGCCTCCCGACGTCGCTGCCGCGGACGGCGCCTTTGGCGGCATCGTCACCTCCCTTGCGAGCTCGGACGGCGGCCCCATGCAGGTCCGCGCCCATGCCCTGTCACGTCATGCCCAGTAAGCGACGGAATGTACCGTTGAGCCCGGCCGAAGGGCACGCGGAAACTTGCGCCGCGTGCGGCGAGGGGGTGGAGGCGGTGATTCCGGGCGCATCCGGGCCGCCAGCTACGCGGCGGGGCTACGCAGTCACGGACCTCGCGGGACGCAGGCCGTAGAAGCCGTTGCGAATGCCCGGCCCGACGCCGTACCGGAGCGCGCATCGCAGGAGGCCGACCGCGCCGTACCAACTGCCGCCGCGCAGGACGCGAAACGCGGCGCGCGAGTCGAGCCACGAGTCCGTCCAGTCCCACGAGTTTCCGGCAGCGTCCACCATCCCGTAGACCGACGTCGCCCTCGGGAAGCAGCCGACGGGCTCCGGCTGCGACCGCTCGTCGCGGGAGTCGTTGCACTTGCCGAGCGTGGCATCGGCGAGGTCTCCCCACGGAAACACGCGCCCGTCGACGCCCCGAGCCGCCTTCTCACGCTCGCCCTCCGTCGGGAGCCGCCAGTCTCGCCCCGCAGTCTTCGCCTTCCACGCGCAGTACGCGATCGCGTCGTGCCACGACACGCCTGCCACCGGAAGCGACCGTTCGAAATCCGGTCCGTGCTCGCGCAGGCACCGCTCGCGCGCCGGGCCCTCGACGTTGTTCGGCAGCGGGAGCCATGTCCCGTCGCCGCGCCGCTGCACGTACGGCCCGTCACCCGGGATTCCCGGGCAGAGCTTCGTCGCCGCGTGGGAACCGGCGTCCTTCTCCACCGCCGCCAAGAACTCCGCCCAGTCTGCGAACGTCACCGGCTTCTCGGCGATCGCGAAGTCCGGCAGTTCCAGCGTCTTCGCGTCCTTCCCCTCGCCGTAGACGAACGGCCCGCCCGGCACGTAGACGAAGCCCTCGCCGATCTCCTCGCGCGTCCGCAGCTTCACGCGGCCCCGCCACGCGCGGTTCCTCGTGATGTGAACCGGGTACCGCACGTCGGGATAGCCCGAGTGACGAAGGATGCACAGGTAGCTCCCCATCGGCAGCGGGACCGGCGCGAGCGGCGTCGTTCCGAGGTCGCACTCCGGGCCGGGGACGAGGATGCCGAGGTCGTCCTCGAACCGGACGAGCGCCACGCGCGCGCCGGGGCGGGTCGCTCGTCAACTCCAGCGATCCGTCGCCCGCGACGAGCGCGGCGAAGCGGCCGTCGTCGTAGCGGAAGAGCATCGTGAGCGCGTGCGCCGCGTCCGCCCCGTCGAGGCAGTGTTCCGCGTCGTCGAGTCGTCCGCGCCACAGGTCCGCGAGCAGTCCACGAGCCGTCGGATTCTCCGCCTCCGCGACGATCGCCGCCTCCAGGAGCTTCGTCGTCTCCGCAAACGCGAGGACAACGGCCCGCTTCGCGTCCTCGACGGCCTTGCGCGCCAGCCGCAGCGGCCGCTTCTCCTCGGCGCTCTGCCATGGCTTGAACTGCCCGGCGATCCGCTCGGCCTCACGCTCCGCGCTGTCGATCGAGTCCTTCGCCGCGACGAACCGCACCATCGCCTCCCGCCCGTGCGCGGCGAGCGACTCGGCCTCCCTGTGCCGCCGCTCCTTCTCTGCACGACCGTCGAGGAAGCTCCGAAGCTCGACCGCGATCTCGTGCGCCGTCGCCGGACGCTCGACGGGGTCCTTCGACATCGCGCGACGGCACAGACGCGCGAGCGACTCGTGGACCGGCCGCCGCGGGTTGCGCATCTCGACGGCTGGGAAGTCGCCGCTGCGGACCTTCAGCAGCATCGCGACGCCCTGCCCTTCGAACGCGGGCATCAGCGTCAGCATCTCGTAGAGGATCGCGCCGAGGGACCAGACGTCGCTGCGCCGGTCGAGCGCCTGGCCCTGCGCCTGCTCGGGGCTCATGTACGGGATCGTCCCCGTCACCGTGCCGACCTGGGTGAGCGCCCGAGCGTCCGTATCCACGGTACTTATGGTCTCCTCGACGTCGGCCGCCTCGGCGGACGTCGAGGAGACCTTCGCGATCCCCCAGTCCATCACGTGGACCTCGCCGAACTCGCCGAGCATCACGTTGTCGGGCTTGAGGTCCCGGTGGATGACGCCCTTCTCGTGCGCGAAGTGGACCGCCTCGCAGATCCGCTCCATCACGGTCATCAGCCTGTGGACCGTGTACTCCGCCTTCGTCTCCCTGCGGCCGAGGAAGAGGTCCTTCAGCACCTCGGAGAGCGTCCGTCCTCGCACGATCTTCATCGTGAACCAGACCCGCCCCTCCCCGTCCACGCCGATGTCGTGGACCGGCGGGATGCCGGGGTGCTCGAGCTGGGACGTCGCCTGCGCCTCGGCGACGAACTTCCGTCTCATCGCGGCCTGGTCCGCCAACTCGCTCCGAAGCACCTTCATCGCCACGTCGCGGCGCAGGTCGCGGTCCTGCACGAGCAGCACCTCGCCCATCCCGCCCTGGCCGATCGGTCCGAGGACTCCGTACTTCTCCGCGGCGGGCGCGAAGCCTCCGGTCGCGGCTGCGCCGTCTCCGCCGATCTCCCCGACGACGCTGCGACGGCCGAATGCCGGGTCCATCGATGTCCCTCCGGATCGAGCCGGAATGCTATCCGCGACGCCCGTGGGGACACCCGCCGCGCCCATAGGCGCGCCGCGGCCCTCTCGATCCGCGCCCCGCGAACGCGCCGCACGCGGCGACGGCGGAGGCGTCCATTCACGTCCTCCGTCGCGATACGTGTTCTGAAGTCCGGCCTCCGGACTTCAGAACACCTCGATCGTCTCGCGCAGCACCTCTTCGACGGTCGTGACGCCGTCGAAGATGGCGAGGAGGCCCGCGTCGCGCAGCGACCGCATGCCCTGCTCCTTCGCGGCGAGGCGGATCGCGTCGGTCGCGGCGCCGTCGAGGATCATCTCGCGCAGGCGGTCGGACATCTCGAGGATCTCGAAGATGGCCGTGCGGCCCTTCATCCCCGTGAAGTGGCACGCCTCGCAGCCCTTGCCGTAGGCGAACTGCTTGCCGACGACGTCCTGCGGCTTCAGCGACAGCTCCATCAGGACCTCGTCGGAGGGGTCGTAGAGGACCTTGCAGCCGGTGCAGACGCGTCGGACGAGCCGCTGGGCGACGATGGCTTCGAGCGTGGCGGCGAGGAGGAAGGGCTCGACGCCGACGTCGATCATGCGCGTGACGGCGAGCGGCGCGTCGTTCGTGTGCACCGTGGAGAACACGATGTGTCCCGTCAGCGCGGCCTCGATCGCGATCGCGGCGGTCTCCTTGTCGCGGATCTCGCCGACGAGGATCATGTCGGGGTCCTGGCGCAGGATCGAGCGCAGGCAGCGCGAGTAGGTGACGCCGATCTCCTCGTTGATCTGCACCTGGATGATGCCGGCAAGGTCGTACTCGACCGGGTCCTCGGTCGTGATGATCTTCACCTGAGGATCGTTCGCCTCGTTCAGCGCGGAGTAGAGCGTCGTCGTCTTGCCGGAGCCGGTCGGACCGGTGACGAGGATGATCCCGTGCGGCCGCTGGAGGAAGCCGCGGAACTTCGCGAGCTCGTCCTGGCGCAGGCCGACGTTGCCGAGGTCGAGCGAGACGACCGTGCGGTCGAGAATGCGGAGTACGCAGCTCTCGCCGAACATCGTCGGGAGCGTGGAGACGCGCAGGTCGATCGTGCGGCCGGCGATCGCCATCTCGATGCGGCCGTCCTGCGGCAGGCGCGTCTCCGCGATGTCGAGGCCGGACTTGACCTTCACGCGGCTGATGAGCGCGATCGCGAGGTGCGGCGGCGGCGGCTCGAGCTCGTAGAGGACGCCGTCCACCCGGTAGCGGACCTTGAAGTCGTGCTCGAACGGCTCGAGGTGGATGTCGGAGGCCTTGTCCTTCACCGCCTGCAGGATGATGTAGTTGAGCAGCTTGACGACCGGAGCCGCGTTGACGGCGTCCTCGGAGTCGCTGGTGAGCGCCTTCGCTGCGGCGTCGGAGACGTCCTGCTTCGCGTCCTTCCTCGAGCCCGCGATCGCCTCGCGGATCTGCGACTCCTCGGCGACCGCGGGCCGGAGCTCGCAGTTGAGCACGAAGCGCAGGTCGTCGAGCACCGAGAGGTTCGACGGGTTCGCGAGAGCCACGATCATCGCGTCGCCGTCCATGCGGACCGGGCAGACGCCGAACATCTCGGCCATCTCCTTGTCGATGCGTCCGACGAGCGCCGGATCGGGCGGCGTCTTCCGCAGGTCCACCACCTCGAGACCGGCCTGCTTGCCGAGCGCCAGGAGGAGCTGGGACTCCGTGATCATGTTCAGCTTGACCATGATCTGTCCGATCTGCCCGCCGTCGCCGCGCTGGACCCCGAGCGCCTCCTGGATCATGCCCTCGTGAACGCCGATCCCGAGCGACTTGATCACCTGACCGAGGAGCTGCTTCTTGCGGATCACGGACGAGGGCGGCTGCGCGGCCATCAGCCCTCCTTCTTGCGGCTGAAGATCGACGGCGGCTTCGCGGCGCCGCCCGCGGGCGGCGCGGGGCTCGAGGGCGCCGTGGGTGCGGCAGCGTTCGGAGCGGCACCGGCTGCCGGCGCGGGCGCCGCGGGGACGCCGCCGGCGCCGCCGAGCTCGTCGAAGTCGAGCTTGCGCTGGATCTCCTTCGGCTCCTGGCTCTTCTGGAGCATCGATTCCTTCGAGATCTTGCCGGACTTGTAGAGGTCCCAGAGCGAGTCGTCGAGGAGCACCATTCCCTGGCCCTTCGAAGTCTGCAGAGTGCTCTTGATCTTGAAGGTCTCGTTCTTGCGGATCAGGTTCTCGACCGCGGGCGTCATGATCATCACCTCGAAGGCGGCGACGAGGCCCGGCTTGTCGGCGCGGGGCATGATGACCTGCGAGATGACGGCGAGGAGAGACACCGAGAGCTGCGCTCGGCACTGCTCCTGCTGGTCCGCCGGGAAGGCGTCGATGATTCGGTCGACCGTGCGCGCGGAGCCGGTGGTGTGCAGCGTGCCGAGCACGAGGTGGCCCGTCTCGGCGGCGGTGATCGCGGTGGAGATGGTCTCGAGGTCGCGCATCTCGCCGAGCAGGATCACGTCGGGGTCCATGCGCAGCACGCGGCGCATCGCCTCGGCGAACGTGCCGACGTCGTTGCCGATCTCGCGCTGCGTCATGATCGACTGCTTGTGCTCGTGGTAGTACTCGATCGGGTCTTCGATCGTCACGATGTGGTGGTCGAAGTTCGTGTTGACGTAGTCGATCATCGTCGCGAGCGTCGTCGTCTTGCCGGAGCCGGTCGGGCCCGTGACGAGCACCAGTCCGCGCGGGCGGTGGAGCAGTTCCTGCACCTGCTTCGCGAGACCGATCTGGTCGAAGCTGAGTATCCGCGACGGCAGGAGGCGCAGCACGAGTCCGACCGAGCCCTTCTGCCGGTAGATCGCGCAGCGGAACCGGCACTTCGTGCCGTGGGCGTGGCTGAAGTCAGCACCCCCTTTCTCGCGGAACTCGAGCTTCATGCGCGGCGGCATGAGCTGGTTCGCGAGGTGGATGGTGTCGTCCGAGGTCAGCACCGGGCCCTTCAAGCTCCTCATCCGTCCGCTGACGCGGAACGTCGGCGGGCGTCCGACCGAGAGGTGGATGTCCGATCCGCTCTGGTCGTAGATGAAGTCCATCAACTGGAAGATGTCGTATGCCATGGAGTTCTCTCCGCGCCGGCCGCTACGCCGCCGCCGCCTCGCCCGCCACCGCGACGGTGAGCACTTCCTCGATCGTCGTGTCGCCCGAGAGGAACTTGCGGATGCCGTCCTCCATCAGCGTCACGAGTCCGCCCGAGATCTTCGCCTGTTCGCGCAACTTCACGGAGCTCGAGCCGCGGAAGCACATCTCGCGGAGCGTCGAGTCCATCGCAAAGAGCTCGAACGCGCCGACGCGTCCGCGGTAGCCGGTGTTGTTGCACTCGGGGCAGCCGGCGGGACGGTAGACGGTGCGCCCGACGAGCGAGTCGGGCGTCAGGTGGATCTGCCGCAGTTCCACCGCCGACGGCTGGAACGGCTCCTTGCAGTGCTTGCAGAGCCGGCGGATGAGCCGCTGCGCCATGATGGCCATGATCGCCGTGGACACGAGGAACGGCTTGACCCCCATGTCGATGAGCCGCGTGAGCGCCGACGGCGCGTCGTTCGTGTGGAGCGTCGAGAACACGAGGTGTCCGGTGAGCGACGCCTGGATCGCGATCTCGGCCGTCTCCTTGTCGCGGATCTCGCCGACGAGGATGATGTTCGGCGCCTGGCGCAGCATGGCGCGCAGGATGCGCTTGAAGTCGAGGCCGATCTGGTGCTTCACCTGGCACTGGTTGATGCCGGCGAGGTTGTATTCGACCGGATCCTCGGCGGTGATGATCTTGACGTCGGGGCGGTTCAGCTCGCGCAGCGCGGCGTAGAGACTCGTCGTCTTGCCGGAGCCGGTCGGCCCCGTGACGAGGAAGAGCCCGTTCGGGCGCTTGATGATCTTCTGGAAGCGCTGGTAGTCCTCGGTCGCGAACCCGAGAGCCGGGAGCGAGATGAGTCCCTGCTCGCGGTCGAGGATGCGCATCACCATCGACTCGCCGTGGTACGCGGGCAGCGCGGAGACGCGCAGGTCGATCTCGCGGCCGAGGAGCTTCACGTTGATGCGGCCGTCTTGCGGTTTGCGCTTCTCCGAGATGTCCATCCCCGCCATGAGCTTCACGCGCGAGAGGATCGCGGCGGTCAGGTGCTGCGGCGGATCCTGCTGCTCCTGGCAGTAGCCGTCGATCCGGAATCGCACCCTCAGGCGTTCCGCCATCGGCTCGATGTGGACGTCCGACGCGCGCAACGACAGCGCCGATTCGAGCACCTGGTTCACCAGGCGGATGACGGGAGCGTCCTCGCTCTCCGCTTCGCCCGCCTCTGTCGCCTCGGCGACGGCCTGTTCGGCCCCGAGGTCGATGTCGTAGTACTGCTTCAGCGCCGCGCGGAACGCGGCGGGCGGCGTGAGCGCGCAGCGGAACTCGATGCCCGCCTTGAAGCGCAGGTCCTCGAGCTCGATCATCCGCTCCGGGTCGTCGATCGCGAGGACGAGGCCCGACGGCTCCTTCTTCACCGGGACGACCTTGAACTCGCGGACCTGCTCCGGCGTGAGCAGCGCGACGACGGCGTCGGAGAGCTTCGCCTTCGAGAGGTCGACGAACGGGAGCGCGAACTGACGCGCGAGGGCGCGGCTCACCGCCGCCTCGTCGCACGCGCCGATCTGGAGGAGGGCCTGGCCGATCCGGATCTTCTTCTGCTCGCAGAGACGGAGCGCCTTCTGGACGTCCTGCTCCGAGATCCCGGCGATCTCCTTCAGAATCTCGCCGAGAAGCTTGCGTTCGGCCATGGGGCTCAACGTAACGAAGCGCCCACCCGTTCGCAAGCGTGCGGAGCGGGTGACTTCACGGCTACCATCTGCCGCTCAACGGAGGGCCGTCGTTGCCGCGTGCGATTCCAGCCGCCCTGCTCGTCGCGGCCGCGGTCCTCACCCCGGGCTGCAGCGTCTTCGTGCACGCGATCTGGCCGTGCCCCCCGGCGGTCTCGCGCGACCCGGGGACGCGCGAAACTCCGGAGGCAGCGCTCGTCCTGATGATCGCCGCGTTCCGCGATGGCAGGAGGGGCGACATCTACGGCTCGTTCCATCCGGCATTCGTGGCGGAACAGGGCGGCTTCTCGCAGGAGGAGTTCAGCCTCGCCTACGAGCAGTACCTCGACGACTTCGCCGCCGACGCGAAGACGCTCGCCGCGGCGAACCGTGCGTCGCGCCCGCGCAGGGACGGGATCGTCGTGGTCGACCTCGACGATCCGCAGAGCGGAGCGCACGTCTCGATCGCGTTCGCGAACCGTCCGAAGATCCGCGTCTTCACGACGAACGAATTCGTGGACCTGATCGAGGGCACGGTCGACATGCACGCGATGGTGCGCCTCGAGAACGGACGCCTCACGCTGCCCGCCGAGTTCGACCTCACGACGCTCGACGGCGTCGAGCCGGAGACGGTCGCCACGCTGAAGTCCGCAGATGTCGTCCGAGTCGAGTTCTCGGACGACTGGCTCGTCCGTAGCATCGACACCGAACACGCCAGGAACATCCGGTTCCTCGACAAGCTGAAGGAGCTGAGAGAGCGATGAAGCCTCCCGCGAAGCGAAGCACGGCCACGAAGAAGGTCAAGCGCGTCTACTTCTTCGGCGACGGGAAGGCCGAGGGTCACCGCGACATGAAGGCGCTGCTCGGCGGCAAGGGCGCCAACCTCGCCGAGATGGCGCTGCTCGGCCTGCCCGTGCCGCCCGGCTTCACCATCACGACCGACGTGTGCGAGGAGTACTGGAGGGCCGGCGGCAAGCTGCCTTCGAAGCTCTGGGACGAGGTCGGCGCGCATCTCTCGCGCGTCGAGAAGATCCTCGGCGCGACGTTCGGCAAGGGACCCTCGCCGGTTCTCGTCTCGGTGCGCTCGGGCGCCGCGATCTCGATGCCCGGCATGATGGAGACGGTGCTGAACGTCGGCCTGAACGACGAGACGCGCGAGGCCCTCGCCGCGAAGACGGGCAACCGCCGCATGGCGCTCGACTCGCACCGGCGGCTCATCCAGATGTTCGCGCGCGTGGTCCTCGACCTCGAGATCCGCGACTACGAGCGCGCGCTCGACTCGCTCAAGCGCCGCCGCGGAGTCCAGCTCGACACGGACCTCACCGCCGACGACCTCGCGGAACTCCTCGTCTCGTACCGCGACATCTTCAAGGAGCGCGCCGGGATGCCGTTCCCGGACGACCCGATCGAGCAGATGCGCATGGCGGTCGAGGCGGTGTTCCGCTCGTGGCAATGCGACCGCGCGAAGAAGTACCGCGAGCTGAACCGGATCAGCGGCTTGAAGGGCACCGCCGTCAACGTGCAGGCGATGGTGTTCGGCAACATGGGCGACACGTCCGCGACGGGCGTGTGCTTCACGCGCGATCCCTCGACCGGCGAGAACGTCTTCTACGGCGAGTTCCTCCAGAACGCGCAGGGCGAGGACGTCGTGGCCGGCATCCGAACGCCCGTGCCGATCGCCGGGATGAAGAAGGTGCTGCCGAGGCCCTACGCCGACCTCGTCCGCGCGAAGGACCAGCTCGAGAAGCACTACGGCGACGTCCAGGACATGGAGTTCACCGTCCAGGAGGGCAAGCTCTGGATGCTCCAGACGCGCACCGGGAAACGCACGCCCGAGGCGGCCGTCCGGATCGCGGTCGAGATGGTCGAGCAGAAGCGCATCTCGAAGGAGACGGCGCTCCTGCGCATCGACGCCGACGTCATCGACCGCCTGCTCCACCCGACGTTCGACAAGAACGCGAAGAAGGAACTCCTCTGCAAGGGGCTCCCCGCGTCGCCCGGTGCTGCGACCGGGCGCATCGTGTTCGACGCCGACGACGCCGAGGCGTGGGCGAAGCGCGGCGAGAAGGTGATCCTCGTCCGCGACGAGACGAGCCCCGAGGACATCGGCGGCATGCACGTGGCGCAGGGCATCCTCACGTCGCGCGGCGGCATGACGTCGCACGCGGCCGTCGTGGCGCGCGGCATGGGCAAGTGCTGCGTCGCGGGATGCGGCGGCGCCGAGATCGACGCGCACAGGAAGATGATGTCGGCGGGCGGCCGGACGTTCGCCGAGGGCGACTGGATCTCGCTCGACGGCTCGACGGGCGAGGTGATGGCCGGCAAGGTCCCGACCGCGCAGGCGAAGCTCTCGAAGCAGTTCAGGCGGATCATGATCTGGGCCGACGAGGTGCGCCGCCTGCGCGTCCGCGCGAACGCCGAGACTCCGCACGACTCGCGCGTCGCGCGCGAGTTCGGCGCCGAGGGCATCGGCCTCTGCCGGACCGAGCACATGTTCTTCGACGAGGAGCGCATCGCGACGGTGCGAGAGATGATCCTCGCGGACGACAAGGCGGGCCGCGAGAAGGCGCTCGCGAAGCTCCTCCCCTACCAGCAGAAGGACTTCGAGGAGATCTTCGCGGCGATGGACGGCCTCCCCGTCACGATCCGCCTGCTCGACCCGCCGCTCCACGAGTTCGTGCCGAACTCGGAGAAGGCGCAGGAGGAGACGGCTCGGATGCTCGGGCTCGACCCCGACAAGGTGCGCCGCCGCGTCGCCGCACTGCACGAGATGAACCCGATGATGGGCCACCGCGGCTGCCGTCTCGGCATCAGCTATCCCGAGATCTACGACATGCAGGTCCGCGCCATCGCGCGAGCCGCCGTCGCCTGCCGCGCGAAGAAGATCGATGTCCGCCCCGAGATCATGATCCCGCTCGTCGGCCACGTGAACGAGCTGATCGTCATGCGCAACAACGCGAAGCGCGTGCTCGAGGAGACGTTCGCGAAGGCGGGCGTGCGCGTTCCGTGCCTCCTCGGCACGATGATCGAGGTGCCGCGCGCCGCGCTCGTCGCGGGCGAGATCGCGAAGGAAGCCGAGTTCTTCTCCTTCGGCACGAACGACCTCACGCAGATGACGTTCGGCTTCTCGCGCGACGACATCAACTCGTTCCTGCCCGACTACCTCGAGCAGAAGATCCTGCCGTGGGACCCGTTCGCGTCGCTCGACGTCGACGGAGTCGGCCAGCTCGTCTCGCTCGCGATCGAGAACGGCCGCGCCGCGCGCCCGAAGCTGAAGATCGGCATCTGCGGCGAGCACGGCGGAGACCCGCGGTCGATCGCCTTCTGCGACGCCGCCGGGATGGACTACGTGAGCTGCTCGCCGTATCGCGTCCCCGTGGCGCGGCTCGCGGCGGCGCAGGCGACGCTCAGGGCGAAACAGGCGAAGAAGAAGTAGCCGCTACTTCTTCTTGCCGTTCGCGAGACTCTCGAGCGCGCAGATCGACTCGCAGAGGTGCGTCTGCAGCACGCTCAGGTTCTCGCAGAGTCCGAGCGCCATGCGCCTCGGGTCGCGGCGTCCGGCGCCGGGATAGCGGGCGAGGCGGATCGCCTCGACCGTGGTCGGGAGGAGCGCCTCGAACTGCGCGAGGTGATACGCCACGGTCTCGACGTCCGCCACCCTGGTCGGGAAGTGCTCCGAGAGCACGCCGCGAAAGCCCTTGGCCGACGTACGGAAGCGCTCGACCGCCTGCTGACCCCGCTCGGCGTCGCGCTTCGCGCGGTGCGCCGTGGACTTCGCGCTCCTCACCCGCAGGGGGGACTTCTTCGAGCTATCCTTCGAAGCCATCGGGGAACTCCGCGTTCGTGTGGACCTTCTGCACGTCGTCGTTCTCCTCGAGCGCTTCGAGGAGCGACGCGATGGACTTTGCGACCTCGGCGGGGACCGGCATGTACGTGGACGGAACGTACTCGATCGCCGACGAGAGCGGGACGAGCTTCAGACCGGCGACCGCCTGCTGGATGGGCGTCAGCGACTCCGCCGGCCCGCGCACGACGAAGACGTCGTCCGCGCGTTCCATGTCGGCGGCGCCCGCGTCGAGCACGGCCATCATCAGGGCGTCCTCGCTCGAGCCCTGCGCCGGCACGCGGACGACGGCCTGCCGGGTGAACTGCCACGCCACCGAGCCCGACGCGCCGAAGTTGCCCGCGTACTTCTGGAAGATCCCGCGGATCTCCCCCGCAGTGCGGTGCGGGTTGTCGGTGATGCCCTCGATGAGCACCGCGGCGCCGCCGGCCGCGTAGCCCTCGTACACGACGTCGTCGTAGTGCTCGGAGGCCGTGGCGCCCGTGCCGCGGTCGATCGCGCGCTTGATCTGGTCGTTCGTCATGTTCGCGGCGCGCGCGTCGGCGATCGAGCACTTGAGGCGGAGATTCATGTCCGGGTCGCCGCCGCCCATCTTCGCGGCCACGATGATCTTCGTCGCGAGTTTGGAGTAGACCTTGCCGCGCTTCTTGTCCGTCGCGGCCTTCTTGTACGCGATGTTCGCCCAGTGGGAGTGGCCGGCCATGTCGGGTCGGAGAATAGGCAGGACTCGCCCGGCGCGGAGAGGAATGCGAGAGCGTCGCGTGCTTCAGCGCAGGCGGCGGATCCAGCGCTCGACGGCCCTGACCGCGGCGGGGTCGGGGC
>JANNHP010000291.1:0-2581 GCA_031404455.1 Planctomycetia bacterium
CGCAGAGGCGCCGTGTGATCTCGAGGTCGTCGGCCGAGGGCTGCGGGTCGCCGCTCGGGTGGTTGTGGACGAGAACGACCGCCGCCGCGCTGTGCCGGATGGCCGGCGCGAACACTTCCCGCGGGTGGACCGGCGCCGACGTCAGCGTGCCCTGGGAGATGAGGACCTCGCGGAGCACCCGGTGCTTGCCGTCGAGGAGGATGGCCCGGAACTGCTCGAAGCGGAGTTCGCGCAGCGCGCCGTGGTAGTGGCGGAACACGTCGGCCGCGTCGCGGAGCGCGACGCCGCGCGGGAGCGTCTCCGCGACGAGCCGTCGCCCCAGTTCGAGCGACGCGAGGATACGCGCCGCGCGCGCGTCGCCGAGCCCCGCGAACGATGCGAGTTCCGCAGGCGTGTGGCCCGCGAGATGCCTGAGGCCGCCCACGCCGTCGAGGAGTTCGCGCGCGAGCACCTCGACCGGACGGCCGGTCATGCCGGTGCCGAGGAGGACGGCGAGCAGGTCGGCGGTCTCGAGCGACGAGGCGCCCCCCGAGAGGAGCCGTTCGCGCGGACGGTCGGCGGCGATGGCAGGCCCGGAGATGTGGAACTCGATGGTGTCGGTCACGAAGAACCTCCGCCACTAGGTCCGTTCGTGAGGGCGAAAGGTTACATCGGGTTTCGCGCGGCTCAGCTCGTCAGCCGCCGCGTCCACGTCCCGAAGCCCGCCCAGTGCCAGGGCGAGAGCCCCGCAGTCGCCGCTTCGCGCTGCGCAGCGGCGAGCGCCCGCCCGGCCGAGGCGCCGCGTGCGAAATGCCGGTGGAAGCTCGTCATGAGGTCGGCGGTCGCGGCGTCGTCCACGCGCCAGAGGCTGACGACGAGATCGGACGCGCCCGACGCGAACACGCCCCGGACGAGCCCCTGCACCTCGCCGCCCGCGTCGACGCGCGACACGCCCGTCTCGCAGCCCGACAGCACGACGACCGAGCCGCGCAGCGCGAGCGAGTGGAAGTCCACGGCGCGCAGCCATCCGTCGGCGAGTCGCACGCCGCTCATCGCGGGGACGTCGGACCGGAACCGGCCGTGCGCGGCGATGTGGACGAAGCGCGGCGGTTCCGCGGTGCGAAGCGCACTCGTCGTCGCCGATTCGCCGTGGAGGTGCAAGGCGTCCGGGACGAGCCGGGCCAGCGCGCGACCCTCCGCGGCGATCGTCGGCGCGAGACCGTCGGCGAAGTCGAGGACGAGCGGGCGGCCGCCCGCCTCGGGGACCGCGCCCGTCAGCGCGCCGAGCGACGGCGTCGTCTCGAGCGAGCACGCGTCGACGAGACGACGGCCACGGAACGGGAGCGCTGCGAACGGCACGCGGTGCCACGCCCCGTGCGGTGCCACGACGAGCCGGTCGACGCCGTCCAGGGCCGCCGTGAGCGGCGCGATCGTCCGTTCGGCGAGGGCACCGAGCAGGCGGTCCGTCTCCGCGGCGAGACGACGCCGGTGACCGTCGACGAAGCGCGGACCGAGCGCGTAACGGCCGAAGCGGAAGTACAGTTCCTCGACGAGCGATTCCAGGTCCTCGTCGGTCGCTGCGAGCGGCACGACCCGGATGCCGTCACGCCGCACGACGAACGCGAGCCCGCCTCGGTCGTCGGCGAAGAGCGTCACCAGCGCCGTCGATTCCGGGAGCGCACGGCGGAGTCCCTCGACGGTGAAGTCTCCACCGCCTGCGCCTTTCAGCTCCCGCGCCACGGCCTCTTCGAGCCGTCGCTCAGCCCGCGCGAGGTCGCGCGTCGCGCGCGGAGCCGCAGCCGTTCCCGTCGCACGCAGGAAGGACGGCGCAACGGCTCCCTCGGCGCGCCGGTCGAGCACGGCGACGCGGGCGCGGAGCATTGCGAGACGTCCGCCGGCGTCCTCGATGCGGGCGCAGGACGACATCAGGTCGACGAGTGCGCGGGCGCGCCAGCGCTCGACGAGCGCCAGCGCGCGGCGCTCGCCGTCCGGGCCGTCGAGGAGATGGCGCACCGCCCTCGCGAACCAGCGCTCGCAGCCGCGGAGCAGTGCCGCGCGCATCGCGTCGGTCGCGCGGTTCTCGCGCGACGTCTCGAGCGTCGCGAGGGCGCGCTCCAGCGCAGCACCCGCCTCGCGACGGCGGCCCGCTGCGTCCTCGACGAGGAAGAGGAGCTCGTCGGCGCCGCACGAGAGGCTCGCAACGCCGAGCCGCGCCGCGATGCGTCCGGCCGTCCGTGCGTGACGGCGTGCGCGAGCGAGATCGCCGAGTTCCAACGCGCACCATCCGCCCGCGCAGAGGGCGCGAGCCCGCGCCGACGGCCGCGTGGCGCCGTAGCCGGTGGCGGCGCGCTCGAGGAGACGCGACGCGGGGCCGTGACGGCGTTCGGCGGCGAATGCCAGACCGCGCATCTCGTCGCAGTCGGCCTTCCAGGCGATCGGACCGCCCGAGCCGAGGATCCGGCGCGCCGACTCAGGATCGTCCCGCGCGATCGCGGCCCGCGCGCGGAGCCATCTCGCGCGGACCACCTCGTTCGCCGGCGCGGCGCGTCCCAGCGAGTTCGCCGCGGAATCGAGCACGCGCGACGCCTGCGGAACGAGTCCG
>JANNHP010000292.1:0-6780 GCA_031404455.1 Planctomycetia bacterium
CCGTCGTCTCCACCCGCCTCTCCGGCATCCCTGAGCTCATCCTGGACGGACGCTCCGGTCTCCTCGCCGAACCGGGCGACGCCGCGTCCCTCGCCGAAGCGATCGAACGCGTCCTCTGCGCCCCGGCGTTCGCGGCGTCGCTCGCCGAGGAGGGCAGGCGCCGCGTCGCGGACCTCCACGACATCGAGCGGACGTCTGCCCGTCTCGCGGGACTGCTCGCGGGGACGCCCGCGTGAGCGCGCCGCACCTCTCGATCGTGATCCCGGCCTACAACGAGGAGCACCGTCTTCCGCCGACGCTGGCGCGCATCGTCGCGTGGATCGGCGAGCAGGATTTCGCCTGCGAGGTCGTCGTCGTGGACGACGGCAGCCGCGACGCCACCGCGGACGCCGCGCGCCGCGCGCTCGCCGGAGTCGCGCACCGCGTGCTCGTCCACGAGACGAACCGGGGCAAGGGCGCAGGGCTCGCGACCGGGATGACGGACGCGCGCGGCGAGTACGTGCTGATGACCGACGCCGATCTCTCGACCCCGATCGAGGAACTTCCCAAGTTCCTCGCCGTGCACGCCACGGGGATCCCGGTGGTGATCGGCACGCGCAAGACCAAGGGCGCGAACGTGATCCGGCACCAGAGCCCTCTCAGGGAGCGGATGGGCCGCGTCTTCACGCTGCTCTCGAACCTGCTCGTCTGCCCCGGCATCACGGACTTCACGTGCGGGTTCAAGTGCTTCCGCGCCGACGCGTGCCGGGAGATCTTCTCGCGGCAGCGCGAAGAGGGCTGGGCCTACGACACCGAGGTGCTCTACCTCGCGCGGCGCCTCGGGTTCGAGGTCAGGGAGGTGCCGGTGAGCTGGACGAACGATCCGAGCACGCGCGTGCGCCTCCTGCGCGACGCCGCCGGCTCGTTCATGGGTCTCCTGAGGATCCGGGGCCGCGCCATCGCCGGCATGTATCGTCTGCCCAACCGATGATCTGGCGCGTCGACCTCGTCCTCACGTGGATCCTGGAACGGCTCGGCCCGGTGTGGCTCGTCGCGGGGCTCGCGATCCTGCTCTTCGTCACGTTCGGACCGCTCGTGCGGGCCATGCTGGTGACCATCTTCGTGCTGGTCTGCACGCAGGTCTGGTGGAACCCGCTCTGCATCTTCGCGAACGAACTGCGCTGGCTCCCTCTCATCATCCTCGTCTTCCGCGGCGTGTTCTTCGTCGCGCGCGGCAGCAACGCCGGACCCGACCCGGCCCGCATGCCGCGGCGGATCATGATGATGATGGGCGCGCTCGCCCTCGCGTCGACGCTCTGGTCGGGCAATCCCACCTTCACGTTCAACCTCGCAATCTCGTTCTGCCTCGGGCTCTTCATCACGTTCGGGCTCGTGTGGCGCATGGCCGACGACGCGTCGGTCATCGCGAACATCGCGCGCGGAGCGGTGGCGTTCGCGGGACTCATCTTCGGCGGCGGATTCCTCGTGGCCTGGATCGCGTACATCACCGAGAGCTGGGACTTCCTCGCGGCGACGCACCTCGAATGGGGGGGGCGCTACTCGGGGGTGTTCAGGAACCCCAACGCCGCGGGGATGATCGGGGCGATGCTGCTCCCGATCATCGTGGCGGCTCCGCGCGAGTTCCTGGGCGGTGTCGCGTGGATGCGAGTGCCGGTGCTCATCGTCACGTTCGCGACGATCTTCCTCTCGGGATCGCGCAGCGCGCTCATCGGATCGACGATGGCGATCCTGATCCTCGCCGTGTACCGCTTCGGCGGCGGAGCGCTGATCACGATCGCGCTCGGCGGCGTGGCCGTCTGGGCGCTCGCCGTGTACGCGCCGATGGACGACGTCGATCTCGACACGAGCCGATTCGGGCACATCACGCGCACGAAGCACCTCTCGACGCTGAGCGGGCGCATGGAGCTCTGGGAACAGGGATGGGACGCGGCGCAGGACCGGCTCGCGTTCGGACACGGCTGGGGCGATTCCCGGGCGCTCGGCGACAACGTGGACCTCGACCGGGCGATCGAGACCGGACAGGTCAAGGGCGCCACCAACCTGCACAACGCGCACCTGCAGCTCCTGATCGACCTCGGATTCGTCGGCGTGGGACTCTTCTGGGTCTTCCTCCTCCATGTGATGAAGGCAGGCTTCCACATCCTGATGGTGCCGCGGTCCCCGCGCAACGGTCTCGCGCTCGTCATCTTCACGAGCGCCCTCGCGCTCATCGCCGACACGTGGGTCCACGGCGCCATCTGGTCGATGGGGAGCCCCACGACGCTCGCATTCTGGGCGGTCTGCGTGCTGTCGCTGCGGGAGGGCGCCCGCGCGCGCCGCGACGCCTCGCTCGCCGTCCCCGTCGCCGGGCCCGCCGCTGCGCAGCCGTTCCCGGCGGGCGTGCGCGGCGCATGAACGGTCCGGCCGCGACCCGGCGATCGCTCGTGACCGCGTTCGTCGTCGCGTTCGCCGTCCGGATCGCGCTCGGCGCCGTCGTGAACGGGCACTCCGGCGCGCAGCGCGGCTTCAGCTTCTACGGCACGATGGCGGACAACGTCCTCTGCGGACGCGGTCTCGTCTGGAACTTCTACGAGGGGCTCGGCGAGAAGTGGGCGAACCGCGGGCCGCTCTACCCGCTCTTCCTCGCGGGGGTGCGGTGGGTCGCGGGCGGCGAGTCGGTCCTTCCCGTCGTGATCGCGCAGGCCGCTGTCGGCGCGCTCGCGTGCGCGGTTCCGGTCGCGCTCGCCTTGCGGTGGGGCGGCGCCCGCGCGGCGGTCGTCGCGGCGTGGGTCGCGGCACTCTGGCCGTACTCGGTCGTCGCGGACACGGGGCTCGTCGAGCACGTCGTGTACGCGCTCTTCGCCGGTCTCGCGGTCCTCTTCGCCCTGCGCGCCGCCGACGGCGGATCGCCGGTGCGAGGTCTTGCGGCGGGACTCTTCGCCGGCCTCGCGACGCTGTCGCGGGTGACGTTCGCCGTCAGCGTGCCGATCCTCGCCTTGGCGGCGATGCGGCGCAGGCCGCGCCTGCGCGTGGCCGCGTTCGTCTGCGCCGGAGTCGCGGTCGTGCTCCTCCCGTGGGTCGCGCGGAACCACGCGGTGACCGGCGCGTGGGTGATGGGGTCGGACGCCGGACGCGCGCTCTGGGTCGGGAACTCCGAAGGGACGTTCCGCCGTTACCCAGCCGAGTCCATCGACAAGGCCGAGGTCGAGATGCTCCGCGCGCTCCCCTCCGGCGAGATGCGCGCGCTGAAGGCCACGGTCGGCGACGAGATCGCGCAGGACCGGCTCTTCCGCGAGATGGCGCTCGCGACGATCGCCGAGCGGCCCGCGGAGACGGCGTGGGGCGGCCTGCGCAAGGCCGCAGCGCTCTGGTCGCCCGTGCTCAACCCCGGGCCGGTCGCCGCTTGGAAGCTTGCGGTCTTCGGGGCGAGCGCCGTCCTCCTCTTCGGTTCCGTGCTCGCGGCGGCCGTCGTCGTGCCGCGACTGCGCGCCGACATCCCCGTCTGTCTCGGAGTCGCGATGTCGTTCACCGCGGTGTCGGCGCTCTTCTGGGGCCAGCCGCGCTACCTGGCACCGCTCCACGGCGTCGGGATCGCGATGCTCGCTGCGTTCGTCGCCGCGCGCCTCGGCCGGCGGAGCGCTGCGGCATGAGCCCCGCGCGCCTCGTCGGACTTCTCTTCCTCCTCGTCGGCCTGACGATCGCTCCCGGCTACGTCGACAACGTGGACAGCAAGATCATCCTCAGGACGGCGGAGCAGGTGCTCGACGACGGGACCTGGGGTGTGCGGGACGCGGAGCCGTGGTACCTGACGAGCACGGACTACGGATCGCGCGGCCCGGACGGCGCCCACCAGATGAAGTTCGGGCCGGGCAACGTGCTCCTCGACGTGCCGTCCGTAGCGCTCGGGCGCGCGACGCTCACGCCGCTCGGACTGTCGCGCGGGGCGGCGGGTGAGGCGGGCGCCTCGCTGGCGCCCGCCATCTGGTTCGCGATCTGCGGCATGCTGCTCTTCGGGATCGCAGGGCGTTTCGTCGGTGACAGGGCGAGCGTCGCGGCCGCGCTCCTGACCGGTTTCGCGACGTACCTCGTCGTCTACGGGAAGTCGGCGTACCTCGAACTCCCGCTCGCCGCCGCGGTGCTCGGCGCCTTCCTCGCGGCGCTGCGCGTGCGCGACCGCGGTGGCGCGCGGGACGGCGCGCTGCTCGGACTCGCGTGCGTCGCGGTGCTCTGGATCAAGCTCGCGGCGCTCGCTCTGCTCGTCGGTCTCGCGCCCGTGGTGCTCCTCGGCGGACTGAGAAAGCGGCGCGGCGCGATCGCCGCCGCGGCGGGCGTGTTCGTCGCCGGCGTCGCCGCGTTCGCGTGGCTCAATCACGTCCGCTTCGGCAGTCCGTTCGACACGGGGTACGCCACGAGCGTGAAGTTCACGCATCCGCTCGTCTCGGGGATCGTCGAACTGCTCGTGAGTCCGGCGGGCGGTCTCCTCCTCTACTCGCCGGTCCTCCTGCTCGCGGCACCCGGACTCGTCGTCCTCGCCCGGCGCGACGGCGCCCTCGCCGCGGGGATCCTCCTGACGACCGCGGCGGCGCTCGTCCTCTACGGCATGTGGTGCTCGCCCCTCGGCGGCGACGTCTGGGGCTCGCGCTACCTGCTGCCGCTCTGCGCGCTGCTCGGACTTCCGGTCGTGCTCGGAGCGATCGGACCGTGGCAGCGAGGCGGTTGGCGGCGCGGAGCGCTCTGCGCGCTGGTCGCGTTCTCCGCGGCGCTGCAGGTGCCGCCGACGCTGGTCTCGTTCCAGGAGATCTACTCGCTCCGCGAGCACTGGATCGACCGGCCCACGGCACCCGCGGCGCAGGCGCTCTGCGCGCGGATCCTCGTGGAAAAGGTCCGCAGCGACGACGGGACGTACGACCTCGGCCGCCTCGGACTCGGAGAGGGACGACACCGCCCCGGCCGCGTCGAGTCGGGACTGAACCTCTGGCCGACGAGGGTCGCGACGGACCTGCCCCGGCGCGCCACCGCGGCGTGGTGCGCGTGGACGGCGCTCGTCGTCGCGGCCCTCGCCGCGGCGGCCGTGCTGCTGCGGCGGATCCGCACGGAGCGATGACGTCCTCGGAGTCCGCTCCGCGCGGCGATCGCAGGCGGCTCTGGCCGGTCGTCTTCGTCGCTGCGCTCGTCCTCTACGCGGCGTCCGCGTGTCCGGTCGTGTTCTGGGGGGACAGCGCGGAACTCAGCCGGCGCGCACTGACGCTCGACCTTTCGCCCACGGCGCGCGGGTACCCGCTCCACCGGCTCGTCTCCTTCCTCGCCGGACGCGTCGCTGGCGACGCCGCGCTCGGCGCGAACCTCGTCAGCGCGCTCTTCGGCGCGGCGACGGTCGCGCTCGTCTTCGAGATCGGGCGGCGGCTCGGACGGTCGGTCGCGAGCGGTGCCGCCGCCGCGGCGATCACCGGACTCGCGCACACGTTCTGGTCGTACAGCGCGGTGGCCGAGGTCTACACGCTCCACACCGCGCTCATGCTCTGCGCGATCCTCCTCGCGATCGCGTCCGACACGGGGAGCGTCCGGACGCGGGTGGCGCTCGGGGCGGTGCTCGGCCTGTCGCTCCTGCACCACCGCATGATCGTGTTCGCCGTGCCGGGACTCGTGCTCTGGACGTGGACGGGCACGCCCGCGAGAGAGCGGTTGCGCGCGTTCCTGCAGGTCGCGGCAGGTGCGGCACTCGGCGCGGTCCCGTTCGTCGTCCTCTGCGCCGTGGCGTCGCGCACGCCGCCCGAGGGCGAGGCGAGTCCGTTCTGGTGGTGGTTCCGGGACGTGTTCATGGGCGGCGACCGCAACGCCGACTTCCTGCTCGGGGCGGGACGAAAGGGAGCGGCGGCGTCGGCCCTCTACCTCGGCCGGTGGCTCGTGTTCAACCTGCCGGGCCCGGCGCTCCTGCTCGCAGTCTTCGGGTTCGCGTCGGCGGGACGCCGCATCGCACTCCTGCTCGGAGCTGAGGCGGTCGCGCACGTCTGGTTCCCGATGCAGTACGACTGGACCGGCGACCAGTACACCTTCCTGATCCCGCTCTAC
Source organism: Planctomycetia bacterium (assembly GCA_031404455.1). Lineage (GTDB taxonomy): Bacteria > Planctomycetota > JAJSAM01 > JAJSAM01 > JAJVHW01 > JANNHP01. The sequence continues at coordinate 6,049 of JANNHP010000292.1, forward strand.
CCGATCCTGGCGCTCGCCGCGGCGGTCGGTGTCGGACGTCTCGTGGAGCGCGGGTCCCGCCGTCTCGCCGCGGCTGCGACGATCGCCTCGGCGCTCGCGCCGGTCGCTCTCTACGGAATCCTCGGCTTCACGCCGCTCGGACCCCGCGCGCTTCCCGGCCTCACGGAGGAAGCTGCGCGCTCCACGATCGTCCCGGTGCGGACGGGCGACCGCACGTCGCGCGACTGGTGCGCGGCCCGGCTCGCGGCGCTGCCGCCCGGGGCGCGCCTCCACGCCGACTGGGGCGACGGCCAGGTGTACCTCTACGTGCAGGAGGCGCAGCGGCTCCGGCGCGACGTCACGGTGAACGTCTGGAACACGACGATCCGTCTCGGCGACGGCGCGGGCGAGGAGTGGGTCTCCGTGCTGCCTTTCACGCGCGAGCCGCCGAAGGCGGTCGCGGCGGTCATGGACCGCCTCGACTCGCGCGGAGACGGGCTCTTTCGCGTCCGCCCCCGCTAGGCAGTAGCTTCCGCCGACCGATGCCCGAGACGAAGAGGCCGAAGGTCGTGGTCGTGATGCCGGCGTACAACGCCGCGCTGACGCTGGAGCGCACCGTGCGGGACATCCCGGAGGGCACCGTGGACGAGGTCATCCTCGTCGACGACTGCTCGAAGGACCGCACGGTCGAGGTCGCGAAGGCCCTCGGCATCACGGTGATCGCCCACGAGCGCAACACCGGCTACGGCGGCA
>JANNHP010000293.1:0-1851 GCA_031404455.1 Planctomycetia bacterium
GCGTGTCCTTCGCGGATTGCGGCGTCGAGAGCCATCCCTTGAGACGGGCACCCTTCGGGAAGTCGAACGCAAGCACGCGGCGCTTCCGGTCGGACCCGATCGTCACCTCGACGGGCGCGCTCGGCGGGGCTCCGGACCTGACCGCGCGGAGCACGTGGACGCCGGGCCTCAGGAAGATCCACGGCTTCGGCGCCGGACCCTCGCCGCCTCTCGTGACCCGGCGGTCCCACTCGAAGACGGGTTCCCATGCTTCGAACGAGCCGCGCTCCTCGAGCAGCCAGAAGTCCGCATCGATCTCGGGCTGCGCGTACTCGCCCGCGATCGGATCGAGGACGAGTTGCGGCCGCGTCGGGCCGTCGGCCTCGAAACGGACCGTGCTCGTCGAGTAGCCGGCGGCCTCCACCCGGATCTCGTGCCAGCCGCGCGACATGCCGCCGATCTCGAAGTCGCTGCCGAATCGCTCGAACGTGCAGTCGTCGATCCCTCCGGAGACCCAGCGATACGCCACGAGCTCCTCGTCGCCCTTCGCGACGACGCGGATCTGCTCGCTCCACGGCCCGTTCGGCGCGTCGTCGAGGATCGTGAGGAGCCCGTCGATCGTCTCTCCCGACTTCTGCGGACGCACCACGAGCCGTACGTCCTCGTCGGGGAAGAGCTGCAGGACGACGCGGTTCTCGCCGCGGTGCAGAGCGCAGGGAATGCTCCGGACGTAGTGGATCCGCTTCTCTCGCGACTTCCACCGCCCGCGGTCCCTCTCGAACGCGAACCTGATCCATCCGTCGCCGGCTCGGAGTCCGTCCAGGAGGAACGACCCGTCGGCCGCGGGGATCGCGCTCGCCTCGCGGCCGGCGACCGTGGCCGTGACGACGCAGTCCGTCATCGCGCCGTCGAAGCTGAGCGTGAACTTCCCCGAGATGAACGCGACCTCGGGCGCGACCGCGCGCACCGGCCGGACCTCGACGCCCGCGACGTCCGTGTAGACGTCGAGCACGCGCGCCTCGCGCGCGACGCCGTCCCCCTCGACGACCAATTCGTACGGACACGGCGGAAGTCCCGCGAACCGGAACGTCCCGCCGGGCGCGACGGTCAGTTCACGGTGGAAGTTCGTCGGCGTCCATTGGCCGGGCCAGCGCATGACCCGCCGCGTCAGGGTGAGACGGACGTCGCCCGGCGCGTCGTCGGCGATGCGGCCGGTGAGAACGGGGAGGTCCGGGTCGTCGTCGGCGAAGGCCGTCGCGGCGGCGAGCACGATGACGAACGCGGCCCCGAGTCTCATGATCTGAATGTTATCCCTGAGCGCCGTCATCGGCGCTCGGGGTCCACATCGTCTCCCGCCGCGGCTTCTCGCCCCGCCCGACGCGGCGGATGAGTTCGTCCACGCAGTCGAAGAGGACGCCGTTGTCCCGCTGCACGTACGTCGCCACGCCGCGCGCGAACTCGTCCACGCGGCCGAGGAAGTCGCGGACGACGGGCGCGGTCAGCCGCGGCGCCCACGCGCCGTAGCCGAGCTTCGCGAGCCAGCGTGCGTTCAGTTGCTGCTCCCACTGGCCCTCGAGCGGCACGCAGAGCATCGGCACGCGGAGGTGGACCGCCTCGCCCATCAGCGAGAAGCCGCCGCCCGCGATGACCGCGCGCGCGGTGCGGAGGTCGTCCACGAAACCCTGCTGGGAGAAGGGCTTCAGCTCGACGCGGCCGACGCGCTCCGTGCGGCCCATGCCGTACACGCGGAAGTCGAACGGGAGCTTCGCGAGGAGCGGCACGAGGTCCGCGTTCGCGGAACTCGTCTGGTAGACGAGCACGTGGCCGCCCGCCTTCGACGAAGACGGCGACGTCGACGGTGGGCGCCGCGCG
>JANNHP010000294.1:0-5534 GCA_031404455.1 Planctomycetia bacterium
CGCGCGGCGCCCACCGTCGACGTCGCCGTCTTCGTCGAAGGCGGGCGGCCACGTGCTCGTCTACCAGACGAGTTCCGCGAACGCGGACCTCGTGCCGCTCCTCGCGAAGCTCCCGTTCGACTTCCGCGTGTACGGCATGGGACGCACCGAGCGCATCGGGCGCGTCGAGCTGAAACCCTTCTCGCAGCAGGGTTTCGTGGACGACCTCCGCACCGCTCGCGCGGTCATCGCGGGCGGCGGCTTCTCGCTGATGGGCGAGGCGGTTCACCTTCGCGTGCCGATGCTCTGCGTGCCGCTCGAGGGTCAATGGGAGCAGCAACTGAACGCGCGCTGGCTCGCGAAGCTCGGCTACGGCGCGTGGGCGCCGCGCCTCACCGAGCCCGTCGTCCGCGATTTCCTCGGCCGCGTGGACGAGTACGCGCGCGGCGTGGCGACGTACGTGCCGCGGGACAACTCGGTGCTCTTCGACTGCGTGGACGAACTCGTCCGCCGCGTCGCGCGCGGCGAGAAAGCGCGGCGCGAGGCGATGTGGAGGGCGGAGGGGCCCTGACGGGCGGGCCGGGGTCACACTACCTCGGTAGGGGCGGACCCCCGTGTCCGCCCCATCGCCGCACTCGCGTCCGGCGTGTCACCCAGTCGCCGTATGTTCTGTTTCCAGCCATGAGCGACACTCCGATCGTCCGCCGCCGACCATCGCTCCGCCTGCGCGGATATGACTACTCATTGCCGGGTTCGTACTTCGTGACGATCTGCACGCAGGGTCGCCGTTGCCTCTTCGGGAAGGTTGCGGACGGGGCCATGCATTTCGCCGACGCTGGAAGGATGGTTCAGTCTGTCTGGAACGAACTGCCGGATGCGTACCCGGACGTCGCGGTCGATGCGTTCCAAGTCATGCCGAATCACGTTCACGGCATCGTCGTGCTGGGGCACCGACTCGACGGAGACCAGTCGCTTTCGCTCGGAGACGTCGTGAGTCGATTCAAGACGATGACCACGACGCGCTACATCGCCGGTGTATCGCAATGGAAGTGGCCTCGATTCCAGGACCGCCTTTGGCAGCGCGACTACTTCGACCACATCATCCGCGGCGACCGCGTGCTCGACACGGTTCGACGCTACATCGCGGAACCCCGCCAAGTGGGAGTCGGATCCCGAGAATCCGAGGGTCCTCGCAACGCAGGGCGGCCGAGGGGTGCCAGCGTGGGGCGGACACGGGGGTCCGCCCCTACCGAGAGCTGACCTACCGCGCGCATACCGACCGAAATCTGACCTGCCGCGCACCGACCCACCGAGAGCTGACCTACCGAGAACTGACCTACAGCGCGCTGGCCCACCGGCTGACCTGTAGCGGATCAACCGACAACGCCCGCCCCCGTCACTTCCGCTCAATCACCTCGACCGCATCCCCCCGCGCGACGACCAGCACGTGCGCGAGACCGATGAAGAGCCCGTGGCCGACGACGCCGGGCATCGCGTCGATGACCGCCGAGAGACGTTCCGGGTCGGCGATCGCGCCGAAGCCCGCGTCGAGGATGTAGTTGCTCTCGTCGGTGATGAAGGGCCCGCCGCCCGTTCCCGGACGCAGCTTCGGCTGCGCACCGAGATCCGCGAGACGCGCGGCGACGACCGGCCACGCGAACTTCACGACCTCGACGGGCAGCGGGAACCGGCCGAGGCGGTCCACGACCTTCGTCGAGTCCGAGATGATGACGACCCGCTTCGTCACCGACGCGACGACCTTCTCGCGCAGCAGAGCGCCTCCGCCGCCCTTGATGAGGCGCAGCGAGCGGTCCGCCTCGTCGGCGCCGTCGATCGTGAGGTCGATCGTGACGCCCTGCGTGAAGTCGGAGAGGGCGATGCCCTCCATCTGCGCGAGTTCGCGCGTGCGCTCCGACGTCGGCACCCCGGTGATCTTCAGCCCCTTGCGCACGCGCGCGCCGAGGCCCTTCACCGCGTACGCGGCCGTCGAACCGGTGCCGAGTCCGACGCGCATGCCGTCGTGCACCATCTCCACCGCGCGCGCGGCGGCGGCGGCCTTCTCGTGTTCGAGGTCGGGCATGCGGAGGTTCTAGCGCGGCGCCACGACGTCGTCGAGACCGCCGGGCGCCGACGTCCCGCGACTTGACGAGCGGTCCTTGTGACCATATGGTGTGGTCATGACACCCGCACGTGAGCGCCGCGTCCCCGCGGCCCGGTTCAAGGCACGTTGCCTCGCTCTCCTCGACGAGGTCGAGGCGACCGGCCGGGCGATCGTCGTGACCAAGCGCGGGCGGCCCGTGGCGCGTGTGACGCCCCTCTCCGAGGGCGCTGCCGACCTGCGCGGGAGCGTCGTCCAACAGGGCGACCTCGTCTCTCCGCTCGACGAGGGGTGGGACGCCGAGAAGTGATCGTCCTCGACACCCATGCGTGGATCTGGTGGGCGACTTCCGACGCCCGGCTCTCGAAGCGGGCACGGGCGGAGATCGAGCGTGCCGATGCGCGCGGGGTGTCGCCGGTGAGCTGCTTCGAGGTCGCGCGCCTCTCGGTGCGCGGCCGCGTCCAGTTCGACCGCGATGTCGAGACCTGGATACGCCAGGCGCTCGCCCAGCCGCGCGTGATCGCGCTCGACGTCACGCCGGAGATCTGCACCGCGGCGGCGATTCTCCCCGACTTCCACGGCGACCCGATCGACCGCATCCTCGCGGCGACGGCGATCGAGCACGACGTCGTCCTCGTGACGAAGGACGCGCGAATCCGATCCTCCGGCGCCGTGCGCTGCTGCTGGTGATCAGCCGGGCGCGGTCGCCCGGTCGAGCGCGCCGAGGAACCCCGCCGCATCCGCGAAGTCGGCGAGGACCGTCCCGGCGCCCGCGGCGCGCAGACGGTCGGCCCGTCCGCCGTGCGCGATGCCGACGAACGGCATGCCGAGGACCGCGCAGGCCTTCACGTCCCACACGCCATCACCGACGTAGACGACGCGCTCGGCCGCGCGGCCGGCCATCGCCTCGGCGCGTTCGCGCGCGATCTCCAAGATCCGTTCGCGGGCGATGTGGTCGTCGGCGAAGCCGCCCGGCAGCGAGGCGACCGGCAGGCGCGCGTGCTCGAGCTTGAGCAGCGCCGACACGCGCCATCCGCCCGTCGCGAGTGCCATGGCCCAACCGCCGAGCGACGCCCGGGCGATCGCCTCCCCGACGCCGCGCATCGGCACCGACACGCCCGTGCCCGCAGCGAACGCCGCGCGCAGCTCAGAGCAGTAGGCCTCGCGCGAGCGGTGCAGTTCGTCGTCGGTCGCCTCGCGGCCGAAGTGGTCGAGCAGGATCTGCCGCGTGATGCACGAGTCGGTCGAGTGCTGGTAGCGCGACCAGTCCTGATCGATCTCGGTGACGCCGAACTCGCGCGCGAAGGCGCGGGCGTAGCACTTGTCGTCGCCCTTGCTGTTGTCGAGGAGCGTGCCGTCCACGTCGAAGAGGACGAGTCTCATCCGAAGAGGCCGGGGGAGTCGCGCTTCGCGCTTGCGCCTCGGTCCCATGCGACGGGACGCCGTCCGACGGCCCCCGCGTCGCGCGGATCGAGGAGCGGCGTGCCCATTGCGCGCATCGGGAGTTCGCCGCGGGCGAGGGCCTCGATGCGTTCGCGCGCGATCTCGACGTAGCGCCGCGAGAGGTCGGAGCCCGCGGCGCGTCGTCCGTGCTTCAGCGCCGCGACGAGTGCGCTGCCCACGCCGCAGTACGGATCGACGACGAGGTCGCGCGGCTTCGTCAGCGCGAGCACGAGGCGCTCGATCAACTCGACCGGGAACTGGCACGGGTGCTCGGTCTTCTCGGGGTGGGCGCTCTTGACGTTGGGGATCTCCCACACGTCGCCGGGGTTCTTGCCGAGCGGGTTGCACACGTACTGCCCGGCGCGCGGGCCGCGGAACGCCTTCTTGCCCGGGTACTTCTGCGGCACGCGGATCGGTTCCACGTCGAAGACGTAGTCGTCGGTCTTCGTGAACCAGAGCACCGTCTCGTAGCGCGGCGAGAGGCGCAGCTTGCAGTGCTCGCCGTGTCCGAACGTCCAGACGATGCGGTTGCGGAGTCGGAGTCCGAGCCGCTCGAACACGGGCCAGAGCAGGCAGTCGATGGGCACGACGCGCGCCGGTCCGGCCAGTCCGTTCCCGACCTGCCAGCAGAGCGATCCGTCGTTCGCGAGGACGCGCACGCACTCGACGAGCGTCGCCTCCTGCGCGGCGACGTAGTCCTTCGTCGAGAGCGCCGACTCGTAGGACTTGCCGACGTTGTACGGCGGCGAGCTGACGACGAGCCGCGCGGCGCCGTCGGGCAGCGAACGCAAGAGGCCGAGCCGGTCGCCGGCGTGGAGCGCCAGATTCGCGGTGACGTCGAACTTGGGGACGGCGGGAGCGCGCGAGATGCCCACGGGGCGAGGGTAGCGGGGGGGAAGGACGGCGGGGTCGACGCGGCGCGCGAGGCGAGTAGAGTGCGCAGCGATGCGCAAACGGTCGTGGGCGACGCTCCTGCTGGCCGCGGTCATCGGCGTCGCGGCCGTCGCGGTGCTCGTCGCGCCGCGAGGTCCGCCGCAGTTCGTCTGGACGAACGGGAACGCTGTGTTCGCGTCACTCAGTGGCGAGGGGCTGGGTAGCTACGTCACTCTGACAATCGGGCCGGCTTCGCCGGATTCCCGAGACACCACCACGCCGATCGCTCCGTTCAGGTCGGTCCGGGAGTCACGCGAATTGGGCGGTGGGAGCCTCTGTCTGATCGCGAAGACGTCAGCCTGGTGGCCCCGCGCACTCGACTGGCGGCCCTTGTGCGCCGATTACGTTTCGGCAGTGGATGGCTCCGGCGCGTGCGACGCCGCCGCTGTGACGTGGTGGCGATGCGACCTCATGCGAGTGCGCTGACCGCCCTTTCTACGCCCCGTCACTTCCCGCAGAGACCGGCCGCCCCGTCCGCGCCGTCGTTGCTGACGAGCGGTTGCGGCGTGCGGATGCTCGCGGGCGCGTTCTTCCCGGCGGCGACGAGGCGCCAGTCGAACTCGAGCGCGTCGTCGCTGAGCGCCGTCACGTGCAGACCGACCTGGAAGTCCCTCCTGCCGGGCTTCGAACAGCTCAGCGCGTAGACGGCGCCTTTCTTCGGCACGATCTCGTCCATCCAGTCGCCGCCCGGCTGGATGCCGTCGAGTTCGTCGAGGGACTTCGCCTTGAGCAGCGAGAACATGCCGCCTCCGAGGCCGTGGAACTGACCGCAGTGGCAATAGACGACGTCCATGCGGTTGAGACACTGCTTCGGGTCCTGCGTGACGTGGACGAACGAGAAGGCGCTCGGCCCGTAGGCCTTGGGATCCTGTCGCGCCTTCAGCTTCACGTGCGCGGCGCCCTTGCCGTTCGCCTTCGCGAGATCGCCGCCGCCGACGCACCACGCCCACGGCGACGAAGCCACCCACTTCCCGCCGTCGAGCCGGAGCCGGAGTTCCCACACCGCCGCGGGCGCGGCCGTCTTCCAGCGCGCGACCGCGCTGTCGCCCGATTCCTTCACGCGGACGACCTCGCCGCCGGC
>JANNHP010000295.1:0-17166 GCA_031404455.1 Planctomycetia bacterium
AGGGCGCCCCGCACGACCCGCACGCGCCGCGCCGCCCCTGCCGCCCGGGTTCAGCCGGTCGAGCCGATACGCGAAGCGCCGCCCGCGCGACCCGCCGCGCAGGACGTCCTTCCCTCCGCCGAGGACGACTTCGGTTTCGGCGCCGATCTCGTCGAGCCGGCTCCGGCGCACTCCCGGTCGGCCGACTCGGCACCCTCCGCCGACTCGCCCGACGACGAACCGCGGCGTCGTCGCCGTCGACGCGGCGGACGCGGCCGCGGACGCAGAGGGGCGCCCGGCGATGCGGCGGGGCCGTCCGGAGACGCACCCGGGGAGGCCGCTCCCGAGCGTCACGCGGCTCCCGGGCGCCAGGCCGTGCCGGAGCGCCAGGCCGTTCCCGAGCGCCAGGCCGTTCCCGAACGCGAGGCTCCTCACGCTCGAAAGCCCGCTCCCGAGCCGACCGCCGACGACTTCGGCGTGCTTCCCGACGACGAAGTCCCGCCCGCGCCCGCGGCGGAGCGGTTCGCTCCCGACCCGGCGTTCGAGCGCGAGGATCGCGGCCCGAGGGACCGGCGCGACCACTCGCGCGGGCGGCCCGACCGCTTCGCCCCGTCGCGTGCGGAGGAGCCGGCGCCCGAGCCGCGGCCCGCGGCACCGCGTCTGCGCCAGCCCCACGGCGTGCACGAGTGGTTCTCGCCGGAGCGCCTCGATGCGTGCCAGCGCGCCATCCACTACCACTTCCGCGATCTCGGACTGCTCGAGAACGCGCTGACGCACTCGTCGATCAAGTCGGACGACCGCCCGTCCTACGAGCGCATGGAGTTCCTCGGCGACTCGGTGATCGGGCTCGTGATCGCGGAGTACCTCTACAACCTGCTCCCCGACTGCGACGAGGGCGAACTCACGAAGGTGAAGTCGATGGTCGTCTCGACCGACGGCCTCGCCGACGCCGCCAAGGTCTGCGGCCTCGACCGCTTCCTCGCGGTGGGCCGCGGCATCCTCATGAAGGACGCCGTGCCGCGCTCGCTCGTCGCCGACGTGTTCGAGGGTGTCGTCGGCGCGGTCTACCTCGACCGCGGCTACGAGACGGTGCGCCTCTACATCCTCGACCTCCTGCGTCCGCACATCGAGAAGGCGCTCTCGGACCGCGGCGCGCGGAACTTCAAGTCGGTGCTCCAGCAGGTCGCGCAGCGCGACTCGGGGGAGACGCCGTACTACGAGGTGCTCCGCGAGGGCGGTCCCGAGCACTCCCGCGTCTTCGAGGTCGCCGCGGTCGTAGGGCGCAGGCGCTTCGGCGTCGCGCGCGCGCCGACGAAGAAGGAGGCCGAGCAGGCCGCCGCGAAGCTCGCCCTGCAGACGATCCTCATCGAGAAGTCGTCGCGGAAGTCGGCCCCTCGTCGTCGTCGCCCGCGCTGAGCGCGCACTGTTCCGTCGTCGCTCCGCGCCGTCGACGAGAGGTCGCCGGTACTTGTCCGAGCTGATCGAGAAATTCTCCGAGCTTTCGTTCACGAAGCGGGCGGCCGAGGCCGGCCGTGCGGGGAGACACTTCGCCGTCGGCGGACTCGTCGGCAGCTCGCCGGCGCTCGTTCTCGCGGCGCTCGGCGCCGGGCGCAGGGCGACGCGAATCGTCGTCGCGGCGGGACCCGACGAGGCGGCGCTCCTCAAGCAGGACCTCGAGTTCTTCCTCGGCGCCGATTCGAACGTGAGGCTCTTCCCGGCGTTCGACTCGCTGAAGCCGGAGCTTCGCGTGCGCGAGACGGCGTGTCTCGCGGACCGCACGGCGGTGATCGAGTCGCTCGGCGAGCCGGGTGCCACGGGGTTCGTCGTCGGATCGCTCGCGGCGCTGCTCCAGCCGGTCCCGTCGCCCGCCGACGTCGCGCGGTCGCGTCTGACGCTGAAGGTCGGCGACCGCCTCGACGCCGACGCTCTCGCGACACGGCTCGCCGCGGCGGGTTTCGCGCGGATGCCCATGGTCGAGGGGCCCGGCGAGTGGTCGCGGCGCGGCGGCATCCTCGACGTCTACCCGCGCGGCCGTGAACTCCCGGTCCGCATCGAACTCTTCGGCGACGAGATCGAGAGTCTGCGCCGCTTCGACCCGACGACGCAGCGCTCGGTCGGCAACGTGAAGGAGACGGCGATCCCGATCCTCTCGACCGATGCCGCGTCGGGCGCCGCGTCGGGTGCCGCGGGCGCGAAGCGCGCGTCGATGCTCGTGGACCTCCTCCCCGCGGGCGCGGAGATCGTCCACGTGGAGGAGCACGCCGCCGCGGCGTGGCTCTCGCGGTTCGAGAAGTCGCGGCCCGAGGAGGATCTCGGCACGCTCTACGCGCGCTTCGCGCTGCGCAGCCTCGCGTTCGCGAACCTGCGTCTCACGTCCGCGCCAGTCGTCCCCGCGGACGACGCGACGAACGCCCGCCTCCTCACCGCGACGGGACTCGCGCGCGACCTCGTCACCTTCCGGGACGCGGTGGAGACGCTGCTCGCCTCGAACGACTCGGTGCGACTCTTCTGCGACACCGACGGCGAGAGCCACCGCGTGAAGACGCTGCTCGCCGAGACCGGACTCTCCGGCGAGAGCGCGCTCGACGTCTCCGTCGGACGTCTCGCCCACGGCTTCCAGGTTCCGGCGCTCCGCACCGCGCTCGTCTCGTGCGACGAACTCTTCGGACGCACGCGCATGCCGCGTCCCACGGCGGCGGGCGGCAAGAGCGCCGCGACGGCGCCCGAGTGGACGGAACTGCGCGCGGGCGACAGCGTCGTCCACCTGGAGCACGGGATCGGGATCTACCGCGGACTCGAGGAGGCCGTGAAGGAGGGCGTCCGCGGCGAGCACCTGAAGATCGAGTTCGACGGCGGAACCGTGATGTACGTGCCGGTGCTGAAGGCGTCGCTCGTGCACAAGTACGTCGGCGCGGGCGAGGCGAATCCGAAGCTCTCGACGATCGGCGGAAAGGACTGGGAGGGGAGGAGGGCGCGCGTCGCCGAGGCGGTCGAGGGGATCGCGAAAGACCTCCTCACGACGCACGCGCTGCGCCGCGCGCGGCCGGGCATCGCGTATCCGCCCGACGCGCCGGAGCAGATCGAGTTCGAGGCGACGTTCCCGTTCGAGCTGACGCCCGACCAGGAGACGGCGATGGCGGCGATCCGCCGCGACATGGAGCGCGAGACGCCGACCGACCGGCTCATCTGCGGCGACGTCGGCTTCGGCAAGACCGAGCTCGCGGTGCGCGCGGCGTTCAAGGTGGTGATGGCCGGACGCCAGGTCGCGGTGCTCGTGCCGACCACGGTGCTCGCGGAGCAGCACGGCCAGGTCTTCGCCGAGCGGTTCGCGGGCTACCCGATCACCGTGGAGGTGCTCTCGCGCTTCCGCACCGACCGCGAGCAGCGGGGCATCGTCGAGCGCACGGCGACGGGCGGCGCGGACGTGGTGATCGGCACGCACCGGCTCGTCTCGGGCGACGTGAAGTTCAAGGACCTCGGCCTCCTCGTCATCGACGAGGAACAGCGCTTCGGCGTGAAGGCGAAGGAGGCGCTGCGCCAGTACCGCGCGACGGTGGATGTGCTCACGCTCACCGCGACGCCGATCCCTCGCACGCTGCACATGGCGCTGCTCGGACTGCGCGACATCAGCTCGCTGAACACTCCGCCGTTCGGCCGCCGCGCGATCGACACGCACGTCGTCGCGGGCGGCGACGCCGAGGTGCGCGACGCGCTCCTCGCCGAGATCGAGCGCGGCGGCCAGGCGTACTTCATCCACAACCGAGTGCAGTCGATCGAGCAGGTCGCGGCGAAGATCCGCCACGTCGTGCCCGAGGCGCGCGTCGCGGTGATCCACGGGCAGATGCCGGACCACCTCGTCGAGGAACGGATGCACCAGTTCGTCGCGCACGAGGTGGACGTCCTCGTGGCGACGACGATCGTCGAATCGGGCCTCGACATCCCGAACGCGAACACGATCTTCATCGACCAGGCCCATCAGCTCGGTCTCGCCGACCTCCACCAGCTCCGCGGCCGCGTCGGGCGCTACGACCGCCGCGCCTACTGCTACCTGCTCGTGCCGCCGGGGACTCTCGCGACCGACGCCGAACGGCGCGTGCGCGCGGTCGAGGAGCTGTCGGAGCTCGGCTCCGGTTTCCGCATCGCCATGCGCGACCTCGAGATCCGCGGTGCCGGCAACCTCCTCGGCGCCGAGCAGTCGGGCCACATCGCCGCGGTCGGCTACGAGCTCTACTGCGCGCTCCTCGCGGACGCGGTGAAGCGTGTGCGCAAGGAACGGGTCGAGTTCCGCACGTCGTGCCACGTCAACTTGCCCGTCGACGCGGCCGTGCCGCCGTCCTACGTGGCGGACGACCGTCAGCGGATGGACCTCTACCGGCGGTTCGCGTGCGCGACCGAGGCGCGCGACGTGGACGCCGCGCTCGGCGAGGCGCGCGACCGCTACGGGCCGCTTCCCGACGCCGTCAAGCTCGTGGCCCAGCTCGCGCGGATCCGCATCCACGCCGAGAAGCTGGGCATCACCCGGATCAGCGTGATCGTCGAGGGGGGCGAGGACCGCATCCAGCTCCGCTGCGTCGAACCGCGCCGGGTGAGGAAGGCGCTCGAGCACATGGGCACCAGCCTCCGGATCGTGGACGCCGCGAACTGTCAACTGCTCCTCGCGCAGATCGACTGGTCCGCGGCGCGACTCGCCGACGCGGTCCTTCGCGTGCTGAGCCGAGTCGCCTAGGCTGCGCCGTCCTTCTCGAAGGAGTCGTTCGATGCGGACTTGGACACTCGTCACCTGCCTCGCTCTCGCGGTCGCTGGATGCGGATCGGCGCCCGTCAATCCCGACGAGGGCGACCCGCCGTCGGCGCGACCGATCGCCGCGGAGCTGAACCAGGCGGCGAGGTCCGAGAAGGTCGAGGTCTTCGCGGACCCCCGCTCGCCGAATCGCGTGCTCGGCACGGTCGAGGGCGAGGTCATCACCTACCGCGAGGTCGTGCAGCTCATCGGTCCGGAGCTTGCTCAGCTCGAGAATCCGGCCGACAAGGCCGACCGCGAGAATCGCGCCCTCCTCGAGATCGCCCGCGAGCGGCTCCTCTACCGCGCGGCGGCGGACGCCATGGTGCACGCCACGCGCGACGAGGTGGACCTCGAGAGGTCGGAGTTCGTCAGGGACCTCGCGCGCAACGGCGGCACGCTCGAGGCGTTCCTGAACGAGCACCAGATGTCTCGCCGCGAGTTCGACGAGATGATCCGCCGGCAGCTCATCGTCGGGAAGTTCCGCCGCGCCGCCGTCGGCCACAGCTCCGATCCGCTCGTCCGCGTGCGACCGGTGACCGACACGTACGTGGCGCCCGAGGAAGTGCAGAAGTACTACGACCGGCATCCCGAGCGCTTCCGGGAGCCCGCGACCGGGCGCTGCCGCATTCTCGTCGTCAAGGCCGATCTCGAGGCGCCGGACCGCGTGAAGGCGGTTGCAGAGGCGAAGGCGCGCGCCGAGGCGATCCTCGCCCGGCTCCGCGCGGGCGAGGACTGGGTTCCCGTCTACCGCGAGGCGACCCACGCCTCCGCGGAGACCGATCACCTCGACGGCCTGACCGACGTGCGGCGCGGCGAGAAGGCGGAGTGGATCGAGCGGTTCGCGTTCGGCTCCGAGAGGGGCACCCTGTCCGACGTGATCCAGATGGGAACGACCTTCTACGTGCTCGAGGCCGAGGGCTGGCACGACGAGCGGGTGGTGGCGTTCGACGCGGCCGCTCCGCGCATCCGCCGCGAGCTCACGGAGCTCCGCGGGCGGCTCGCCTGGCTCGAGGTCGAGCTGAGCGTCCTCGACGAGTCCTCGGTCCAGCCGGACTCGTTGCGTGCCCGTCTCCGCGATCTGATGCGCAAGACGCGGCTCCGACTGCTCGGGGACGCGGGGCTCTGACAGGGTCCCAGCCCGTCCGCGCGGGCGCGAAATCAGCCTCGGAGAAAGCTCGCGGAAGGACTCGCCCGGCCCGGCAGGCCACGTTATGATCGGTCGTCAACTGAGGGTGTCCCCTTGAAGTCGGAGGAGTTCGATGGCCAGAACCAGCGCCCCTGAGCACGACTTGGAGCCCGAGCCGCCGCCCGTTCACGAGCAGCCGGCGGGCTTCAATCCCGTGCAGTTCGTCCGCGGGGCGATCAAGAACGCTCCGTGGATCGTGATCGCGGTGGTCTTCCACCTGATCATCTTCGCGGTCATGTCGGTCTGGTTCATCGCGTCCCACAAGGCCGAGCAGGAGGTGGCGCCCTCGGCCGTCACTGTGAAGAACCGGGTCGAGGAGGAGGTCGTCGAGCCCGACGCGCCTCCGCCCGAGATCATCGATCGCAACGCGATCCCGAAGTACAACGAGGCCCAGCAGGAAGGACCCGTCAACCCCGACGAGGTCATCATCCCCGACGCCGCTCCCGGCCGTCGCGGCGAGATCACCGACAACACCGATCCGAACAAGGAGCCGGGTGAGTTCAACCCCGACCCCGAGGCCCCTGCGAACCTGCCCTCCGGCGCGACCGGCGGCACGGCGATCGGCGTCGGCAAGGTCGGTCACTTCGGCACGGGCAAGCCCTCGGCGTTCGTCAGCCGGCGCGCAGGCGCGGGCGGGCGCGGCGGCGGCGGCCTCGGCCAGGGCGGCGGCGGCGGTTCGGGCGGCTCCACGAAGCAGACCGAGACCGCGGTCATGTGGGCGCTGCGCTGGCTGAAGAACCACCAGTCGCCCGACGGCCACTGGGACAGCGACGGCTTCGACGCGCACTGCAAGCTGAACCGCTGCGACGGCCCCGGCGAGGCGACGTACGACCCGGGCCTCTCGGGTCTCGCCCTCCTCTGCTTCCTCGGCGCCGGCGAGACGCACCAGTCCGGCACCTGCCGCGAGACGGTGAAGAACGGCCTCAAGTACCTCCGCGACATCCAGGACTCCGAAGGCTGCTTCGGCCCGCGCACGTCCCAGCACTTCCTCTACAACCACGCGTGCGCCGCTCTCGCCATGACCGAGGCGTACGGCATGACGGGCAGCCGGGTGTTCAAGGAGCCGGCACAGCGCGGCATCGGCTTCGTGCTGAAGTCGAAGAACCCCTACCTCGCCTGGCGCTACAACTACCCGCCCGACGGCGACAACGACACGTCGATCACCGGCTGGATGGTGATGGTCCTGAAGTCCGGCATCATGTCGGATCTCGACGTCGAGAAGGCCGCCATCAAGGACGCCGTCTCGTGGGTCGAGAAGATGACCGAGCCCGAGTTCGGCCGTACGGGATACCAGCAGCGCGGCGGACCGCCGGCGCGCACGAACGAGATGATGACGAAGTTCCCGGCCGCACAGAGCGAGGCGCTCACGGCCGTGGGCGTGCTGACGCGCATCTTCGCGGGCCACACCACGAAGGACGACGAGTTCATCGTGAAGGGCGCCGACCTGATGGTGAAGAGGCTCCCCAAGTGGGACGTCGACGCGGGCACGATCGACTTCTACTACTGGTACTACGCGACGCTCGCGATGTTCCAGGTCGGCGGAGACCACTGGAAGAAGTGGAACGACGCCATGAAGACCGCAATCATCGACCACCAGCGCATGGAGGCCGATCGCGACGAGCGCGGCTCGTGGGATCCGGTGGACTGCTGGTCGCCCGAGGGCGGCCGAATCTACGCGACCACTCTCAACTGCCTGTGCATGGAGGTTTACTACCGGTACGGCCGCGTCCTCGGCGTCCGCGAGGACACCAAGAAGCCGCCGGTCGAGAAGAAGTAGCCGAAGCCGTTTCTCAGCAATGACTTGAGGCGCCCCGGGTGAAGAGCCCGGGGCGCTTTCGATTCATCCGCGCGCGTGCGGCACGCCCCGTGCAATCGCAGGGGCGAGGGATCGCAACCTGGAAAGCGAGCCGCCGGCTTTGGGCGAAGCCACGTGCTCGACGGAGGTCTCCGTGCGCGTTCTCATGAAGCCTGTCGTCGTATCGGGCCACCCGGCGTCCGCGGTGCCGCTGCCCGCCAACGAGCCCGGACCAGTCCGGTTCGTCCAGAGCGCCATCCGCAACTCGCCCTGGGTCGTCATCGCCGTGACGGCGCACCTCGTCGCGCTCGCGACGCTGTCGGTCATCTACGTGAAGTCGCAGGAGAAGGCTCCTGACATGAGCATGCTTTCGGCCCGGATCGTCCCGCAGCCCGTCGAGGTGGAAGCGCCGGAGCAGGTCCTTCCGCCGCAGCACGATCTCGGCGCGGTCCCGAGCGCGGTGGAGTCGGACGAGGACGCCCTCTTCATCCCGCCCGAGGTCATCATCCCCGAGGCGAAGGCTGGACGACCGGGCGACAATCCGGAGAGCGACGACTACACGAAGGTCGGCGGCAAGGACAACCCCGACCCGAACGCGCCGCCTGAACTCCCCTCCGGCGCACCGGGCGCAACGTCGCTCGGTGTGCATGGTCCCGGCCATCTCGGCAACGGTCCCTCACCGTGGGTCGGACAGCGCCGGGGCGGCGGCGGTCCCGGAGGCGGCGGTCACGGCGATCGCGGGGAAGGCGGGGAGTCGACGTTCAAGCGCAAGACGAAGGACCCCGACGTCGCCGTCCTCGCGGCGCTGAAGTGGCTGAAGAACCACCAGTCGCAGGACGGCCGCTGGGACAGCGACGGCTTCGACGCGCACTGCAAGCTGAACCGCTGCGACGGTCCGGGCGAGGGAACGTACGACCCGGGCCTCACGGGGCTCTCGCTCCTCGCCTACGTCGGCGCGGGGCACACGCACCAGAGCGGTCCGTTCAGGGACACCGTCAAGTCCGGCATCCGCTACCTCCGCGACGTGCAGGACTCGGAGGGCTGCTTCGGCCCGCGCACGTCGCAGCACTTCCTCTACAACCACGCGTGCGCGGCGCTCGCGATGGTCGAGACGTACGGCATGACCGGCGCGCGCGTCCTGAAGGAGCCCGCGCAGCGCGGCATCGGCTTCGTGCTCCGCTCGCGCAACCCGTACATGGCCTGGCGCTACAACGTGCCCGCCGACGGCGACAACGACACGTCCGTCACGGGCTGGATGGTGATGGCGCTGAAGTCGGCCAAGCTCTCCGGACTCGACATCGAGGACGGCGCCGTGAAGGACGCGATCACCTGGGTCGACAAGATGACCGAGCCCGAGTTCGGCCGCACGGGCTATCAGCAGCGCGGCGGTCCCTCGGCGCGCACGAACGAGGCGATGGCGAAGTTCCCGGCGGGAAAGAGCGAATCGCTCACCGCGGTCGGGATGACGACCCGCATCTTCGGCGGCCGCGATCTCAAGTCGGACGAGATGATCGGCAAGGGCGCCGACCTGCTCGTCAAGTGCCTGCCGAAGTGGGACGTCGACCAGGGAACGATCGACTACTACTACTGGTACTACGGCAGCCTCGCGATGTTCCAGGTCGGCGGCGAGCGCTGGAAGAAGTGGAACGAGGCCGTGAAGACGGCGCTCCTCGACCATCAGCGTCTCGAGAAGGACCGCTGCGAGTTCGGCTCGTGGGATCCGCTCGATCCGTGGTCGTCCGAGGGCGGGCGCGTGTACGCGACGGCCATCAACTGCCTGACGATGGAGGTCTACTACCGCTACCCGGTGCTCGGCGTGCGCAGCGAGGTGAAGTGAGGTAGCGGACGGAAGTCGTGGGACTCAGGCGGACGCGGCTCGCAAGGCCGCGTCCGCCACCTCGACGGGGCCGATGCGCTTCATGCACTGGTTGTCGCGGCACGTGGAGACGCGCCGGTTCCACGCGTGGATGCACGGGCTGCACGCGAGGCCCGCGGTGATCGCCACGTTGCGCGCGTTGACGGGTCCGTACAGGTCCGGTGTCTCCGGGCCGAAGAGCGTGACCGCGCGGATGTCCGTGAGCGCCGCGAAGTGGGGCGGCCCCGAGTCCGCGCTGACGAGCACCTTCGAGAGCGTGAAGAGCGCCAGCAGTTGCCTGAGGCTCGTGCGCCCGACGAGCGAGACGCACCGCGCGGGGCCTCCGCGACCCGCGACGGACGCGAGGATCCGCTCGGCGAGCGCCGCCTCGTGCGGAGCGCCCGTCAGCACGATCCAGGCGTCGGGACGGCGCTCGACGAGGAGGCGGCACAACTCGACGAAGTGCTCCTCGGGCCAGCGGCGCAGCGGGAGGAGGTCGCTCGAGTTCGGGTTGACGAGGAGGAGCGGCGCTCCGTCGGGCACGCCCGCCTTCGCGAGCGCGGCGCGGACGTCGCGGAGGTCGCCGGCGCTCGGCGTGAACCGCGGGTAGACGAGCTCATCCGGCGCGGGCGCGCGCTCCTTCAGGAGCGGGAGATCTCGCGGATCGGCGGCCGCCGCGCGCACGAGCGCCACGTAGAGCTGGGCCACGTGGAGGTACTGGTTCCAGGTCGCGCGGTGCGTGTAGAGGTCGCCGCAGTAGAGGCCTTCCGATTCGAACCGGTGGAATCCGGCGCGCACCTTCCCGCCGGCGAGATACGCGAGGATCGCGGACACGCGGGAGAAGTACTCGAGGTCCACGATCACGTCGAAGCGCTCGCGGCGCAGGCGCAGGATCGCGCCGAGGAGACCGGTGATCGTCCCGATGGCGCCCGACGCGCGGACCGCAACGATCCGCTCGCGCGGGAAGCCGCCGGCCACGGCCGCGATCTCGGCGTTCTCGTCGAAGCAGACGAGCCACGCCTCGGCGCTCGGGAAGACACGCCGCGTCTCCGCGAACGCGGGCGTCGCAAGGACGAGGGCGCCCATCTCCGAGAGCTTCACGAAGAGCACTTTCCTCACCGCGTCCGCGGCGGGCGGGTCGGCGTCTCCCGAGACGCTCCGCAGGCGCGTCAGCGTCCAGGCGATGGGACGCCCGAGCCAACGGTCCACGGCCCGCATCGTCTCGACTCGCATGTGCGGGCGACGGTACTTCACGCGAAAGGGGACTGTCGCCTTTTCGGCCCGGCGTTCCTGGTCGACGACCTGGAGTCGGCGCGCCGGGAGCTCGCCGCGGCGGGGGCCCCGGTCGTCCCGGACGACACGCTCCCCGGCGTGCGGCGCTTCTACACAGCGGACCCGTTCGGCAACCGCATCGAGCTCATCCAGCGCGGAGACGGCTTCTCGGAGTGAGACTCTGCGCTCACCGGGCGGCCGCGGACGCCGGACGCCCTCGATTGACGCACCGGCGGACGAGCCGCGCGGGCTACCTTTGCCGCCCCGTGATCAGCAGGAAGCTCGCCGCCAGCATGAAGGGGTCCTCCTGGATCCGCCGGATGTTCGAGGAAGGGACGCGCCTGAAGGCAGAGCACGGCGAGGAGAACGTCTTCGACTTCTCGCTCGGCAACCCGGTGATCGAGCCCCCCGACGAGGTCCGCCGCGCGCTCGTCGCGGCCGCCGCGGAGACCTCCCCCGGCGCGCACCGCTACATGCCGAACGCTGGGTATCCGGCAGTCCGCGAAGCCGTCGCACGGCACCTCGCCTCCGTGACCGGCGCTCCGTTCGAGGCGCGGCACGTGGTGATGTGCGTCGGCGCCGGCGGGGGACTGAACGTCGTGCTGCTGAAGACGCTCCTCGATCCGGGCGACGAGGTGATCCTCCTCGCGCCGTACTTCGTCGAGTACCTCTTCTACGTGGACAACCACGGCGGCGTCGCGCGCATCGTGGAGACGGGCGCGTCCTTCCAGCTCGACCTCGACGCCATCGCCGCCGCGATCGGGCCGCGCACGCGCGCGATCCTGGTCAACAGCCCGAACAACCCGACCGGCGTCGTCTACCCGAAGGAGAGCCTCGACGCGCTCGGCGCACTGCTCCGCGACGCCTCGGCCCGCATCGGACACCCGATCGCGCTCGTCACCGACGAGCCCTACCGGCACATCGCGTACGGCGTCGAGGTGCCGTGGGTGTTCGCGAGCTACGAGAACACGATCCTCGTCACCTCCCACAGCAAGGACCTGGCACTTCCCGGCGAGCGCATCGGCTACATCGCCGTCTCGCCGTCGCTCCCGGGCGTGGACGAGTTCGTCTCGGGCGCGACGTTCGCAACGCGCACGCTCGGCTTCGTCAACGCACCGGCCATCCAGCAGCGCGCGGTCGCTTCGCTGCAGGGCGTGACCGTCGATGCCGCGGTCTACCGGCGCAAGCGCGACGTGCTGTGGGGTGCCCTGACTTCGATGGGGTACGAGGTCGTGAAGCCGGGCGGCGCCTTCTACCTCTTCCCGCGATCGCTCCAGGAGGACGACGTGGCGTTCGTGAAGGAGCTCCAGGCGGAGCTGATCCTCACCGTCCCCGGCGTGGGTTTCGGACGCCCCGGGCACCTGCGCGTGAGCTACTGCGTCCTTGACCGGACGATCGAGCGGGCGCTGCCGGGCTTCGACCGCGTCGCGAAGCGCTACCGCAAATAGAAACGCGCGGGACTCGCCCGCGCGTTTCGATCCTCGCTCGAGGAGCGGCTACTTCGCCGCGGTCTTCGCCTTGTTCGCCGACTTCGCGAGACGGCTCTTCAGGCGCGCGGCCTTGTTCTTGTGGATGACGCCGTACTCCGCGGCCTTGTCGATCTTCTTCACGCTCTGGCTGAGCGAGGCGGGGGTGGTCTTGCCTGCGGCGACCTCGGCGCGCGCCTCCTTCAGGGCGTGGCGGACGACCGAGCGGCGGCCTCGGTTGACCACGTTGGCCTCGCGGGCCTTCCTGAGCGTCTTCTTGCGATGTTCGGTGTGAGGCATGGAGGGCCTTTACTTTTGCGAGAGGCGCGTGACCTTCTCCGCCACGTCGCGGAAGCTCACATCGACCTCGTAGACCTTCAGGAACTCTTCCTTCGCGGCGGCGACGTTGCCCTGCTTCTCGCGTAGGACGCCGAGGTTGTACACGACCTGCTTGCCGCGCTCCGAATTCAGGCCGGGGCTCTCTTCCAGGGCCTTCTCGAGCTGCCGGGCGGCGAGGTCGTACAGGCCCTTCTGGATGAAGCACTCGCCGAGCAGGCCGAGCGCGTCGACGCGCTTGCGCGGGTCCTTGACGGCGCGCTGGAACTCGGCGATGGCCTCGTCGATCCGCCCGGCCTTCAGGAACTCCTCGCCGAGCGCGAAGCGGATGGCCATGTCGGTCGGGTGCTCGGTGACGCGGATCCCGTACTCCTCGATGGTCACCGCCGTGCGCTCGGCCGCGAGACGTGCGCCCTCGGCCTTGTCGCCCGCCTGCTGGGCCTTGACGAGCGCGCGGTCGATCCGCGTGATGCGCAGGTCGCCGAGCTGCACCTTCGCGTCGAAGTCGCCCGGGTCGATCTCGAGGATGCGCCGCCAGGTGGCGCTCGATTCGTCGTAGAGGTTCGAAGCCGCCTGCGCTTTCGCGAGCTGGCGCAGGAGCCGCGCGTCGTTCGGCGCGCCCTCGAGCTGCCGTTTGATGCGCGTGATGATGTCGCCCGTCTCCTCCGTGCTGCGGTGCATGCGCTGCGCCGCGTCGAGGTCCTTCGAGCCTTCCTTGTCGCGCAGGAGGTCGTGGGTGGTCCGCGCGCCCTCGAAGCCGGTCCTCTTGATCGACAGCTCCGCGGCGAGGTCCTTGCGCAGCTTCAGGGCGTCCGGGTTCTTCGGATCGAGCTTCAGCGCCGTCTCGAGGAGCTTCAGGCCCGCCTGCGGGTCCTTCACCGCGAGGAGGCGGCCCGCGTTCACGTACGCCGGCACGTCCTTCGGCGCGAGCTCGATGATCGCCTCGTACACGCCGATGGCCCCGTTCGGGTGGCCGCCCAGCTCGCATGCCTTCGCGAGCGTGTGGGCGATGTCGGTGTTCTTGGGGTCGATCTTCAGGTAGGCCTCGCAGGCCGCGATCTTCTGCTCCGCCTTCGGCGACAGCATCATCCCGCGCAGGTGCATCGTCTGCGCCCTGACCGCGAAGCCGCTCGGGTAGCTGTGCTCGAGACGCTTCAGCTCGGCGAGGCGCACGCCGCGTCGCGCGCCGCGGTGGTCGGGGTCGATCTCGAGCGCGCGCAGGTAGATCTCGATCGCCATGTCGTACTTGCGCTGGGCCGCCGCCTGATCGGCCTTGGCCACCTGGGAACTGATGTCGACAGCCATCTTGACCTCCGGGCCGTGCATCGTAGGTGGACCGGCGAGCCCGGCAAGCGAATGTTCGTTCGCGGCGGGGTGCCGGCGCCCGCGGCAGGTCGCGGGAATCTCCCGGGCGCCGGAAAGCAAGCTGTATGCTCGCTCCGATGCCCGACCTGATCCCGATCCTGAAGTACCCGGACCCCTTCCTGCGCAAGAAGGCGAAGAAGGTGGAGCGTGTCACCGCCGAGGTCCGCGACATGGCGGCCCGCATGGTGGAGACGATGTTCCACGCGCACGGTCTCGGGCTCGCCGCCACCCAGGTGGGGTGGGACGCGCGCCTCGCCGTCGTCTCCGGCAAGGGCGAGCCGGGCGACGAGGTCGTCGTCATCAACCCCGAGATCGTGGACGCGTGGGGCAGCGAGGCCCTCGAAGAGGGCTGCCTCAGCTTCCCGAACGTCGCCGCGGTCATCACCCGGCGCAAGGGCCTGAAGCTCCGCTACACGGGAATCGACGGGAAGGAGCACGAGCTCGAGTCGCAGGACATGCTCGCGCGCTGCTGCCTCCACGAGCTCGACCACCTCGACGGCATCACGTTCCTCGCGAAGATGACGCCGGCCGACAAGCTCGCGAACCGCCGCGCGCTCAGGTCGCTCGAGGAGCGTTTCACCGACGACGACGCGTGAGGCGCCTCGACGACGTCGGGCGCCTCGATCCGAAGTCGTTCCGCGCGCCGGTCGTCACGATCGGGGTCTTCGACGGAGTCCACCGGGGACACCGCCGCGTCCTGGCCCGCGCCCGCGAGATCGCCGGGCCTCTCGGCGGCGAAGTCGTCGTCGTCACGTTCCACGTCCACCCGCGCGCGGTCACGGTGGGCGTGGCGCCGCCGCTGATCACGTCGCTCGCGCACCGGCTCGTGCTCCTCGAGCGCGAGGGCGTGGACGCGACGATCGTGCTGCACTTCGACGAGGCGCTGCGCGAGATGTCCGCCGAGCGGTTCGTGGACGAGATCCTCGTCGCCAGGATCGGCGCGCGTGCCCTCGTCCTCGGCCACGACAGCCACTTCGGCCGCGACCGGCGGGGCGGCTTCGATCTCGCGAGGGGAATGCTCGCGCCGCGCGGCGTGCCCGTGGAGATGGTCGAACCGGTGCGGCTCGACGACGGTCGCGTCGTGTCGTCGTCGTCGATCCGCGAGGCAGTCGCGCGAGACGACATCGTCGCCGCGGCGGAACTGCTCGGCCGCCCGCCCGCGCTCTACGGCACCGTCGTCCGGGGCGACGGCCGCGGGCGCACACTCGGCTTCCCGACCGCGAACCTCGACCTCGCCGGCGAGCTGCGACCGACGTCCGGCGTCTTCGGGGCGTCCGTGGACGTCGATGGGCGCACGTGGCCGGCAGTGGTCAACATCGGAGGGCGCCCTACGTTCCATCCGGAGAGCGGCGCCGCCCTCGCCGTGGAGGCGCACCTCATCGGCTTCGCGGGCGATCTCTACGGACGCAGCCTCGAGGTGCGCCTCCTTGGCCGCATCCGCGACGAGCGCCGCTTCGCAGGCGCGGACGAACTGAAGGCGCAGATCGCGCGGGACGTCGAAGAGATGCAGGGCCGCGTGGCGCGCGGTGAGTGGAAGATCTACTGAAAGCTCGCGAGGAAACCGCGCCTCGCGGTTCCCTCGCGAGCTTTCATCGCGGTTCGGCAGTTTGGGGCGGGGGACCGACGCCGCTATCTTGCGCCGCTTCGCGACGTGGCCAGATAGCTCAGTTGGTAGAGCACAGCATTGAAAATGCTGGGGTCCCCAGTGGCCTGCGCGGGCGATGTCTCCGTCGAGAACCACGGTCGTCGTCCGCTTGGCAACGTCGAGGGCGTGCTCAGGCGCTCGGGGCGCCTTGCGCGCGACCTCGACGTGCAAGTCTTCCGTCGGCGCGGATCGGCAATTTGGGGCGCACGGCGGACGCCGCTATCTTCCGCCGCTTCGCGACGTGGCCAGATAGCTCAGTTGGTAGAGCACAGCATTGAAAATGCTGGGGTCCCCAGTGGCCTGCGCGGGCGTGGCGCCTGCCGAGATCGGCGTTCATCGTCCGCTTGGCAACGTC
This sequence comes from Planctomycetia bacterium, assembly GCA_031404455.1. Taxonomy (GTDB): domain Bacteria; phylum Planctomycetota; class JAJSAM01; order JAJSAM01; family JAJVHW01; genus JANNHP01. The sequence continues at coordinate 16,038 of JANNHP010000295.1, forward strand.
GAGGGCGTGCTCAGGCCCTCGGGGGGCCTTGCGCGCGACCTCGACGTGCAAGTCTTCGCCGGCGCGGTTCGGCAATTTGGGGCGGGGGACCGACGCCGCTATCTTGCGCCGCTTCGCGACGTGGCCAGATAGCTCAGTTGGTAGAGCACAGCATTGAAAATGCTGGGGTCCCCAGTTCAAGTCTGGGTCTGGCCACCACGTCGCCGCCCGACTCGGGCTGCGCCCTCGGTGGGCGACTCCTCGGCGGCAAGTCTGGGTCTGGCCGCTACGGCCTGAGGCGCCGCAGCACGAACGATGCGTGCGCCGCGGCACGGCGGGCGAGACGGAGCGTCGCGGAGAGTTCGCTCACCGCCATCTCGAGGTCGGCCTTCCCGAGCGCCTGCTCCGCGCGGGCGAGCCGGGAGACGACGCGGCTCGCGACGGTCGCCGCGGCCGCGGCTGCGTCGAAACGCTCGCGCGCTTTCGCGACTGCGGCCCGCGCGGCGTCGAGAGCGGCCGAGGCCTTATCGGGGAGCGGGTCCTCGGCGACGAGGATCGACGGCGCGGCGAGCGCGAGGTTCGTCGTGCGGCCCGCGACGCCGCTGTGCGGCGAGTGGCAGCCGTTGCACGTCTGCACCTGGCCGGGCAGCACCTGGTTCCAGAACCGCTCCTTCACGAGCACTGCGCCCTCGGCGTCGACGAGTTCCCAGGTGAGCGGCGTGTTCGCCGGGACGCGCGCCGCGAACGATCCGTCGGCCGCGACGGGCGCTTCGCCGAGGAGCGTCTGCTCAACGGCGGAGTAGCCGACCTGCGCGTAGCCGTACCAGACGCCGGTCCCGACGCGCTTCGAACGGTAGATGCGGACCTTCATCCCGGGACGGTCGAGGACGCCGCCCTGGACGTCGGGCTCGGTCACGAACGGGTTGATTCCGCGGAGCGTCACGTCGCGCGCGTTGAGGACGCCCCACGTCTTCGTCGTGTCGAGCGCCGACGGGATGACCGGCGGCATCGGCCGCGCCGCGACCTCGACGGGCTCCCACTCCCAGAGATCCGGGTCGTCGTGCAGCACGCGGCGGCCGTTGCCGTCGGGGTCCGTCACCACGAGCGCGAAGCCTCGCGACGACGCCGGCCCGCCCGCGACGGCCGCCGC